>DAORNP010000116.1:10755-12199 GCA_035441065.1 Flavobacteriales bacterium
CGAACCTGCTCTGCATGGAGTTCAACGTGGCCAAGGACGAGCTCTACTACGGCGGTGTCACTTCCGGATTGAACAGTGCGAACCTCAGCGCCGGCGCCTACGACATCTCTCACAACGGCAGCAACGACTTCTATGTGGGCCGCATGACCATCGATCAAACGTTCGTCGCGGGCACCTACATCGGCGGCAGCGGCGATGAAGTGAACATGATGGGCCTGAACACCGACCAGAACAACGACGTGTTCGTGTTCGGTTACAGCGGAAGCACCAACTTCCCGATGAGCACGGCGCCCAATGTGCCGTTGCAGACCACCAATCAGGGCAACCGGGACAAGGTCTTCTTCAAGCTGAAGAGCGCATTGAACCAGCTCGAGTTCAGCACCTACTACGGTGGCAGCACCGACGACTACGACCCTGTTGGTGAGCGCGGCATCAAGTTCAACGATTGCCGCATCTACACGATCGTCACCGCCCAGAGCAACAACATCCCTCTCTCACAAGGCGCAATCAACACCACGAAGAACAGCGCGACGAACCGCTTCGAGCCCGGCTTGGTGGTTTGGGCGAATCCGCCAGACTTGCTGGGCAACACCATCAACTACCAAGGCGTGGCCATCTGCCCCGGCGCGACACCCGGCGACATCATCGGATCAGTGCCGAGCTACTCGCTGCCAACCATCGTGCGCAACAATTCGGCATCGAGCTACCCCTCCTTCGGAAGTGCGGCTTCCTATCAGTGGCAGATCAGCCCTGACAGCCTGACTTGGTCCAACATCCCCGGCGCAACCGGTCAGAACCTCAGCGGTGCTCAGATCGGCGCGCTCACGCAGGACACCTACATCCGCCGCATCATCGGTGGCGATGCCTGCATCCTTGCGGGTGCTGCCGACCAGGTGGTGAAAGTGCGCATCATGACCGCCGACGGCACGGTGACCAACGCGCTTTGCAACGGCGCCGCGACAGGCAGCATTACCGCGACGGCAGATGGCCAAGCGCCATTCACTTACGCTTGGAGCAATGGACAAAGCGCAGAGACCGCCGTGAACCTCGCGGCCGGTCCATATTCGGTGACGGTCACCGACTTCAATGGATGCAGCGCCACGGCCGACTTCGTTGTGGGTCAACCCACTCCCATCTCCGCTAACACGAGCACAACGCTCGATGCCTGCAACACCGGCACCGGCGGCGCTAGTGCGAGCGGCACGGGCGGCACACCCGGCTACAGCTACCTCTGGAGCACGGGCGCCGTTGGCCCCAACCTCGTCAACGTTCCCGCCGGACCATATACCGTGACGGTGACCGATTTCAACCAGTGCTCGGCGGAGATTCCTGTGAACGTACCGGGCACCGTTCCGCCTGTGGCGAACGCAGGTGCCGATGCAGAGATCAACTGCGCAACTGGCTCGAGCATCCAACTCAGCGGCAGCAGCACGCCTCCGGGCAT
>DAORNP010000117.1:0-986 GCA_035441065.1 Flavobacteriales bacterium
GCTACCACGCGGAACGCGTCGTGCGCGACATCGATCAGCATGGTGCTGCGGTGAAGGAGCAGCGCGCCGAGTACATCAGCGTGCGCGCCGAATTGGAGAAGCAGGAGCAGCAGAGCCAGGTGGCAGGCCGCATCAGCGCGCTCGGACTGAAGGAGAGCCGGGTGCCGCCCGTGAAGCTCACTGTGGAAGAGGGTCAACTCGACGACACGCGCACCGAATGAGCAAGCACAAGCCCTTGGCCCTGCGCGCGAGCATCGTGTACTTCGGTGTGGTGGCCTTCGCCATCGCCATCGCGGTGCAGCTGTTCAACGTGCAGTTGATCCAGGGCGAGCAGTGGCGCGCGAAGGCCGAGCACGTGAGCACGGCATGGCGCACCACGCAGCCCGAGCGCGGCCACATCTACAGCGCCGATGGCCGCCTGCTCGCCACCAGTGTGCCCGAATACGATGTGCGCATGGACATGGCCACCGACGGTCTCACGCCCGAGCGGTTCAGCGCCAGCATCGATTCGCTCGCTTGGCACCTGGCCGATCTCTTCCAAGACCGCACCCAAGCAGAGTACAAGCGCGAACTGATGGATGCCCGCGCCAGCCACGCGCAAGTGAAGGCGCTCATGCAATTCCCGCTCTACCGCGATGGCCGATTCAAGAGCGGGCTCATCACCGAGAAGCGGCTCGTGCGCGCACGTCCGTTCGGCAGGCTGGCCGCGCGCACCGTGGGTTATGTGCTCCGCGACAGCACCACCATCGGACTAGAGGGCGGCTACAACAAATACCTCAAGGGCCTCACCGGCCATCGGCTCGAGCGCAGGCTCGCTGGTGGCACATGGATGCCGATCGACGATGGCGAAGGCACCGATCCGGAACCGGGCATCGACATTCATACCACCATCGACATCAACCTGCAGGACGTGGCCGATGCCGCGCTGGAGAAGCAGCTGCGCAAGCATGGCGCGCAATACGGCAGTGTGGTGGTGATGGAAGTGG
>DAORNP010000117.1:996-3530 GCA_035441065.1 Flavobacteriales bacterium
ACCGGTCGCATCAAGGCCATCAGCAACCTCACGCGCACAGCCGACAGCACTTATGCCGAGACCATGAACTGGGCCGTGGGCGAAGCGGCGGAGCCAGGTTCCACCTTCAAGCTGCCCGCGATCATGGTGGCGCTCGAGGAAGGCCTCATCGGCCCGGACGACACGGTGGATACCAAGTGGGGCGCCATCACCTACTGCGGCAAGGAGCGCATGGTGGATTCGCATCCCTATAAAGATCGCAAGGTCACGGTGCGCCGCGCCTTCGAGGCCTCGCTCAACACCGGTTGCAGTCAAGCTGTGATGAAGGCCTTCCAGAAGGATCCCAAGCGTTTCGTAGAGGGCCTGAAGCGCATGCGCCTGCACGAGATCACCGGTGTGATGATCCCCGGTGAGGCCGTGCCCACGCTGCGCGCACCGGGCGAGAAGTTCTGGAGCTGCACCAGCCTGCCTTGGATGAGCATCGGCTATGAAGTGGCGGTGACGCCCTTGCAGATGCTCACCTTCTACAATGCAGTGGCCAACAACGGCCGCATGATGCAGCCGCAGCTGGTCACGCATGTCTCGAGCGATGGCCGCACGGTGGAGGAGTTCAAACCCAATGTGCTCAACGAGCGCATCTGCTCCGAGCGCACGCTCGCGATCGCGCATGAGCTGCTGCAAGGCGTAGTGGACAGCGGCACCGCGCGCAACCTGCATGGCGCCGACCTGCGCATCGCTGGCAAGACGGGCACAGCGCAGATCCTGCGCAACGGTAGCTATCAGCAGAACGGCAAGAGCTACCAGGCCTCCTTCGCCGGCTACTTCCCTGCCGACAAGCCATTGTACAGCTGCATCGTGGTGGTGAATGGCCCAACGATGAGCGGCTACTACGCCAATGTTGTGGCCGGTCCCATCTTCCGGGAGATCGCAGATAAGGTTTACAGCAACCGCTTGGAGCTGCAGGCCGACCGGGTGCTCGCCGCTGCGAAGGGACCGAGCGCGCCGTTGAGCATGAGCGGGCGCGCCGCCGATCTGCGCGTGGCGATGGCCGGGCTCGGCGTGCCCTTCGTGCAAGAGGGCGAAGGCGAATGGCTCAGCACCGAGAGCGGTGACAGCAGCGTGACCGCACGGCCGCGCACCATCGCGAGCGAAGCGAGCGGCTTGGTGCCCAACGTGCTCGGCATGGGCCTACGCGATGCCCTGTACATCCTGGAGAATCGCGGCTATCGCGTGCGCGTGCAAGGCGCGGGCATGGTGAAGCGCCAGTCCATCACCCCCGGTTCGCGTGCAGTGAAAGGCGCCACCATCCTCATCGAATTGGCATGAAGCTGCTGAAGGACCTCCTCTACGGCGTACCCATCGAGCAGGTGGAGGGAAGCACCAACAGCGCCATCGAGCATCTCGTGTTCGACAGCCGCGCCGTGCAGCCCATGAGCGCGTTCGTGGCAGTGCGGGGCACCCGCTCCGATGGCCATGCCTTCATCGCGCAGGCCATCGCCGACGGGGCCAGCGCTATCGTTTGCGAGCAGATGCCCGAGCAATTCGAGGAAGGCATCACGTATGTGCGCGTGTCCGATGCCGCCGAGGCCCTCGCCATCCTGGCCGCGAACTTTTTCGATCATCCGAGCAAGAGGCTCAAGCTCGTGGGCATCACGGGCACCAATGGCAAGACGAGCGTGGCCACCTTGCTCTATCGCCTCTTCCGTGCGCTGGGCCATAAGAGCGCGCTCATCAGCACGGTCGAGATCCGCATCGGGCAGAAGACGATACCCAGCACGCATACCACGCCCGATGCCGTGCGCCTGAATGCGCTGCTCGCCGAGATGGTGGAGGCGGGCGTCACGCACTGCTTCATGGAGGTGAGCAGCCATAGCGTGGTTCAGCACCGCGTCACCGGCCTGCGCTTCGCCGGAGGCGTTTTCACCAACATCACGCACGACCACCTTGATTACCACGGCACGTTCGCTGAGTACATCAAGGCCAAGAAGCGCTTCTTCGATCAGCTCAGCGCCGATGCCTTCGCGCTGGTGAATGCCGACGATGCGAACAGCGCGGTGATGGTGCAGAACACCCGCGCGCGCAAGCGCTCCTACGCGGTGCGCAACCTGGCCGATCATCACGCGCGCATCATCGAGAATCAGCTCAGCGGCCTGCATCTGAGCATCGATGGGCACGACCTCTATGCCCGCTTGGTGGGCGAGTTCAACGCCAGCAACCTGCTCGCCGTGTACAGCGTGGCGGTGCTGCTGGGCAGGGCACCGCTCGACATCCTCACCGCCCTCAGCGACCTGGAGCCGCCGCGTGGCCGCTTCCAATTGGTGCGCGGAGCCAGCGGCGTGCTGGGCATCGTGGATTACGCGCACACGCCCGATGCGCTGAAGAACGTGCTCAGCACCATCAACGAGCTCTGCCTCGGCGACGAGCGCGTGATCACCGTGATCGGCTGCGGCGGCGATCGTGACCGCACCAAGCGGCCCGAGATGGCGCGGATCGCATCCGCCCTGAGCGCCCTGGTGGTGCTCACCAGCGACAATCCGCGCAGCGAGGAGCCGATG
>DAORNP010000117.1:3620-12003 GCA_035441065.1 Flavobacteriales bacterium
TGGCGAAGCCGGGAGATGTGATCGTGCTCGCTGGCCAGGGGCACGAGACCTATCAGGAAGTGCTCGGTGTCAAGCACCCCTTCGACGATGCCGCTGTGCTGAAGGAAACACTCGAACTACTGCACAAATAGATGCTCTACCACCTCTTCGACAGCATCGGTTTCAGCATGCCCGGCTCAGGGGTGTTCAGCTTCATCTCGTTCCGTGCCGCCATGGCCGTGTTCGTATCGCTGCTCATCAGCCTGTGGTTCGGCGGCCGCATCATCCGCCTGCTGCGCCGCATGCAAGTGGGAGAGACCGTGCGCGACCTCGGCCTCGAAGGCCAGTTGAGCAAGCAGGGCACACCCACCATGGGCGGGCTCATCATCCTTTCGGCCACCATCATCCCTACACTGCTCTTCGCAAGGCTCGATAATATCTACATCATCCTGCTGCTCGTGAGCACGGTGTGGATGGGCGGCATCGGCTTCCTCGACGACTACATCAAGGTCTTCAAGAAGGACAAGCGAGGCCTCGCTGGCAGATTCAAGGTGGTCGGCCAGGTGGGCCTCGGCCTAATCGTGGGGGCAACGGTCTATTTCCATCCGGAGATCCGCACGCGCGTTGAGATCTCCGAATCGCTTGCCGAGCAGATGGACCCCTCGATGGTGCACACCATCACCGAGACCGATGGCACGGTTCACTACATGCTGAACCGCAAGTCGCCCAACACCACGATCCCCTTCGTGAAGGGCAACGAATTCAACTACTCCACGCTGCTGAAGCCCTTCGGTCAGAGCGCGCGCGAGTACACCTGGGTGCTCTACATCGTGGTGGTCATCTTCATCATCACCGCGGTCAGCAATGGGGCCAACATCACCGATGGGCTCGATGGGCTGGCCACTGGCACCAGCGCCATCATGGTGCTCGCGCTCGGCGTGCTGGCCTATGTGAGCGGTAACATCATCTTCTCGAACTACCTCGACATCATGTACATCCCCGGCTCGGGCGAGCTGGCGGTGTTCATCGGCGCCATGCTGGGCGCGTGCATCGGCTTCCTCTGGTACAACACGTTCCCGGCGCAGGTCTTCATGGGCGATACCGGGAGCCTCGCGCTCGGCGGCATCATCGCCACGCTGGCCATCCTGGTGCGAAAGGAGCTGCTCATACCGATCCTCTGCGGCGTGTTCCTCGTGGAGAACCTGAGCGTGGTGATGCAGGTCTCCTACTTCAAGTGGACCAAGCGCAAGTACGGCGAGGGCAGGCGGATCTTCCTGATGTCGCCGTTGCACCACCACTTCCAGAAGAAGGGCATCCACGAGAGCAAGATCGTCGCGCGCTTCTGGATCGTGGGCATCATGCTGGCCGTGCTCTCCATCGTAACCCTCAAGCTCCGCTAGCGCATGGTGATCCTGGGTGCGCAAGAGAGCGGTGTGGGCGCGGCGAAGCTGGCCAAGCGCCGCGGCCTCGATGTGTTCGTGAGCGACGCGGGCCTCATCAAGCCCGAATACCGCGCCGTGCTCGAGCAGGAGGCTATCGCCTTCGAGGAGGGCGGCCATACCGCAGCGCGCGTGCTCGGGGCCGATGAGATCGTGAAGAGCCCGGGCATCCCCGACAGCGCGGCGCTGGTGCGGGCAGCGCTCGACAAAGGCATCCCGGTGATCAGCGAGATTGAATTGGCATGGCGCTATTGCAAGGGCCAGGTGGTGGGCATCACGGGCAGCAATGGCAAGACCACCACCACCATGCTCACGCACCACATCCTGCAACGCGCAGGCTTCGATGTGGCCGTGGGCGGCAACGTAGGCAACTCGTTCGCAGGCCTCATCGCCGAGGGCGATCATGAATGGTACGTGCTCGAGTTGAGCAGTTTCCAACTCGATGGCATCCGCACGTTCCGCCCGCGCGTGGCCATGCTGCTGAACATCACGCCGGACCACTTGGAGCGCTACGGCCACAGCATGGAGCGCTACACTGCCAGCAAGTTCCGCATCGCCATGAACCAAGGCGAAGGCGACCACTTCATCCACGGCGCCGATGATCCGGTGATCACCACGTGGATGGACGGCCATGCGATCACCCCGCGCCGCTGGCCCTTCAGCATCGAGCGCCATGTGCCAGAGGGCGCATGCCTCATCGACGACCACACCCTTCAGATAACCACCAACCAAACCACTTTCCACATGAGCATCCAAGAACTCGCGCTGCAAGGCCGCCACAACCTCTACAACAGCATGGCCGCGGGCATCGCCGCGCGCGTGCTCGATATCCGCAATGAGGTGGTGCGCGAGAGCCTGAGCGATTTCCAGAACGTGGAGCACCGCCTCGAGCGCGTGGCCACCGTGCATGGCGTCGAGTTCATCAACGACAGCAAGGCCACCAACGTGAACAGCGCATGGTACGCCCTGGAGAGCATGCGCAGTCCAGTGATCTGGATCGCCGGCGGAGAGGAGCACGGCAACGATTACGCGCAGCTCATTCCGCTCGTGAAGCAGAAGGTGAAGGCCATCGTATGCCTCGGGAAGGACAACAGCCGCCTGAAGGAAGCTTTCGGAGCATTGGTGAAGGACCTCGTGGAGACCACCACCGCGCAGCAGGCCGTGCAAGCCGCATATGCGCTGGCCGAAGAGGGCGATGCCGTGCTGCTGAGCCCCGCGTGCAAGAGCTTCGACCTGTTCGCCAACTACGAGGAGCGCGGCCGCGCCTTCAAGGCTGCTGTGCGCGCATTGTGATCAATGGAACCCGGCATCACCATGGAACAGAAGCACAAGACCGACGCCCCGCTGCGGCTGGCTGGCGGGCAATTGCTCGATGCGCGCCGTGCCGCCCTGAGCGCTTGGGGCCCGCACCGTCTGGAAGCCGTGGCCGTGATCGATGATGTGCTGTATGTGAACGATAGCCGAGCCACCTTCCTTGATGCCACGCTCGAATCACTGGGCACCATGGACCGGCAGCTCGTGTGGATCGTGGGCGCATGGAGCGATGAGATGGCCTCTGCCGCCGTGCAGGAACACCTGCAGGACCGGGTCTCGGCGGTAGTGCTTTACGGCCCGCTCGCAGAAGGCAGCGAGGACAGCCTGCCCGAGCACATCTACCGCACGGAGAACCTGCGCACAGCGGTGTTCACCGCGCGCGAGTTGGCGCAAGCAGGTGATGCCGTGCTCTTCAGCCCGGCGTGCCCCAGCGGCAATGGCTTCGCGAATTATGAGGAGCGCGGTGCGGAGTTCAAGCGCGCTGTGAGGGATCTCTAGCGAGAATGCAGCCTGGAATGCCGATCACCCGTTTCAAACCGCAACCGACCGCACCATGACGGCACTGTTGAACAGGCTAAAAGGCGATCGCACCATCTGGATGGCCGCGCTCTTCCTGGCGCTCATCAGCCTGCTGGCCGTGTACAGCTCCATCAGCTCGTTGGCCGTGAAACGCGATGGCAGCACGCTGCACTTCCTGGTGAAGCACGCGCTGATGCTCGGTTCGGGCGGATTGATCATGTACTATGCGAGCCTGCTGCGCTACGGCATCTACTCGCGGCTCGCGCAGCTCACCATTTGGCTCGTGGCGGGCTTGCTGCTGCTTACGCTGCTGCTCGGCTCCAACATCAACGATGCCAGCCGTTGGCTCACCATCCCCATCATCAACCAGAGCTTCCAGACCAGCGATCTGGCCAAGGTGGTCCTGATCGCCTACTTGGCGCGCGTTCTCGCGAAGCACTCCGACGAGGAGTGGACCCTGCGCGATGTGGCGCTCAAGCTCATGCTGCCCGTGGGCGTGATCTGCGGCCTCATCCTCCCGGCCAACTTCAGCACGGCGGCGCTGCTCTTCCTCATCTGCGTTACGCTCATGTTCATCGCGCAGGTGCCGATCAAGCACTTGGCCTTGCTCATTGGCGCAGCAGTGGCTGCATTCGCGCTGCTGCTCCTGATCGCCGACTTCTTCCCTGATCTGCTTCCGCGCGCGGCGACTTGGGCGGCGCGCATCAAGGCATTCTCATCCGGCGCGAGCGATCCCGACGCCAACTATCAGGTGGAGCATGCCAAGATCGCCATTGCCAGCGGTGGCTTGTTGCCCAGCATGCCCGGCACGGCCGCGTCGCGCAACTGGTTGCCGCATCCGTACAGCGATATGATCTACGCCTTCATCGTGGAGGAATACGGAAGCATACTCGGCGGCCTGGGCCTGCTGCTGCTCTACCTCATCCTCCTGCACCGATCGGTGGTCATCGCGAAGCGCTGCGAGAAACCCTTCGGGGCGTACGTATCCGTTGGACTCGGGCTGATGCTCGTGGTGCAGGCCATGGTGAACATGGCCGTGGCGGTGAACCTCGTTCCCGTTACCGGGCAACCGCTGCCCTTGGTGAGCATGGGCGGCACCAGTGCATGGTTCACCTGCCTGGCCATCGGCATCATCCTCAGTGTGAGCCGCAGCCTGGAGGAAAAGCAAGAGGCGAAACCCGATGCCAAGCCACGAACAGCAGTCGCTTAGGGTGATGATCGCCGGTGGCGGAACCGGCGGCCACATCTTCCCGGCCATCGCCATCGCGCAGGCCGTGCGCGAATTGCAGCCCGATGCGCGTTTCCTCTTCGTGGGCGCTGAAGGGAAAATGGAGATGCAGAAGGTGCCGGCGGCGGGTTTCCCCATAGAGGGCTTGCCGATCCGCGGTTTCCAGCGCGGCTCCTTGCTGAAGAACATCGGGCTGCCTTGGCGCTTATTGCGCAGCATGATCAAGGCGCGCGCTCTGGTGCGGGGCTTCAAGCCGCAGGTCGCGGTTGGCGTTGGCGGCTACGCCAGCGGTCCGGTGCTCGCCGCGGCGCAGCGGATGGGCGTGCCCACGGTGATCCAAGAGCAGAATAGTTTCCCCGGCAAGACCAACATCCACTTGGGCAGGCGCGCCAAGCGCATCTGCGTGGCCTATGCTGGCATGGAGAGGTTCTTCCCCGGCGATCGTATCCTGCTCACCGGAAATCCGGTGCGCACCGATACCGTGAAGCTCACCGGCAAGAAGCCGCGCGGCCTGGAGCATTTCGGCCTTCGGGAAGATGCTCCCGTCATCTTCATCACCGGCGGGAGCCTCGGTGCACGTGGCGTGAATCGCGGCGTGGAGGCGGCGCTATCGCTTTGGAAGAAGGAAGGCGCCCAGGTGATCTGGCAGACCGGTACGCCTTACCTGAAGCAAGCACAGGAAGCCGTTGCGCGGATCGGCTACACGGGGTGCAAGGTGCTTGAGTTCGTTGACCGCATGGACCTCGCCTATGCCTGCGCCGATCTCGTTGTCGCGCGCGCAGGTGCCATCAGCATCAGTGAGCTGTGCATCGTGGCGAAGCCCGCTATCCTGGTGCCGCTGCCCAGCGCGGCCGAGGATCATCAGACGCACAATGCGCGCGCCCTTACCGATCGCGGGGCCGCGGTGTTGCTGCGTGATGCCGATGCGCCGGAGCAGCTTGGCGCGAAAGCGATTGAATTGCTGCGCGATGAACGCGCATTGGAACGCCTGCGGCTGGCCATCGCAGGACTCGCGAAGCATGATGCGGCGCAGGCCATCGCCGCAGAGGTCATCAGAATCGCACGATCATGAGCGCACTCGAAGGCAATCGCTTCTTCTTCATCGGCATCGGTGGCATCGGCATGAGCGGCCTGGCGCGCTACTTCCGCCGACGAGGCGCCCTGGTGGCCGGCTACGACAAGACGCCCAGTGAGCTCACGAATCAATTGCAGAGCGAAGGCATCGAGGTGCAGTTCAATGAGCGCGTCGAGCTGATCCCGCAGGAGTTCCGCAATGCGGACGCCAGCGAAGTGATGGTGGTGCGCACGCCCGCAGTGCCAGTAACGAGTCAGCTGCTGAAGTATTGGGAGGAGCGCAACGCGCGCATTTTGAAGCGCGCCGAGGTGCTCGGCATGGTCACGCGCGACAAGCCCACCATCGCTGTGGCCGGAACCCATGGCAAGACCACGGTGAGCACCATGCTCGCCCATCTGCTCTCGGCGGGCAGGGTTCCATGCAATGCATTCCTCGGCGGCATCAGCGCCAACTACGGCACCAACGTGCTGCTGAACGACGATGCGAACGTGAATGTGGTGGAGGCCGATGAGTACGACCGCAGCTTCCTGCAACTGTGCCCCGCGCAGAGCATCATCACCGCCATGGATCCGGATCACCTCGACATCTATGGCACGCCCGAGGCCATGTTCGAGGCCTACACCGCCTTCGCCGTGCAGTGCGATGGGCCGCTGCTCGTGCATGAGCGCATAGCGAAGCACTTCGCGCATCGCACCCAGGTGGGCACCTACTCGATCGGCAGCCACGGCGAGCCGCGCGCCGAGAACATCGCAGTGGCCGATGGCCGTTATCGATTCGACCTGATCGCCGAGGGCCAGGCCTTGCGCGGCCTCACCTTGGGCATGCCCGGAAGGCACAACGTCGAGAACGCCATCGCGGCCAGCACCGTGGCCTTGCGCATGGGCGTCGCGCCAGAGCTCCTGCGCCTTGGCCTGGCTTCGTTCCGTGGTGTCGCTCGCCGCTTCGAGACGCGCATCAGCACGCCGCAGGTGGCGCTGATCGACGACTACGCCCATCACCCCAAGGAGCTCGACGCCTGCATCGGCAGCGTGCGCGAATTGTACCCCGGCCGCAAGGTGCTTGGCATCTTCCAACCGCACCTCTTCACGCGCACGCGCGACCTGGCTCCTGATTTCGCCAAGAGCCTAGCCGCGCTTGATGAATTGATCCTGCTGCCCATCTACCCGGCGCGCGAGGAGCCCATCGCCGGCATCACTTCCGAATGGCTTCTCGAACAGGTGCCTATGGATAAGAAGTCGTGCGTGCCGAACGCCGCGCTGGTACAGACCCTTGCTTCGCAAACGGTTGATGTCGTGGTCACGCTTGGGGCCGGGGACATCGACCGCTTGGTGCCTCCGATCGAACGCCTGCTCAACGAACGCCACAGACCATGAACCGCCTCAAGCGCATCCTCCGGCCGCTGGGCATCGCGCTAGGACTGGCGGGCGTGCTGCTGCTGCTGGGCTTCGTTGACCATAGCACGGGCCGCGAGCCCATTGCCGAGGTGAAGGTGCGCTTGAAGGGCGCAGAGGGCCTGCACTTCATCGATGAGCAGGGCGTTCGGGCTGTCGTGGTGGAGCATGGCGCGGTGATCGGCGCGCCCAGCGGGCAGGTCGACCTCGCCGGACTGGAGCAGCGCCTGCGCGCCATTCCATGCGTGGCCGCTGCTGAAGTCTACCACGACCTGCGCGGCGTGCTGCATGTGAGCGTGCGTCAGCGCGAACCGGTGATCCGCGTGCTCAACGCCGATGGCACCGGTTTCTATATCGATGCCGATGGCTACACCATGCCCGTGAGCGAGACCTACACCGCCCGCGTGCCATTGGCCCTCGGCTGGTTGCAGGAGCCTGGCGCATCACAGGGCACCATCGATGTGCATGGGCACGATACGCTCACCAGCCGCTTCCGCTCCGACGAGCTGCATCGATTGGCGCTCTTCCTCCGCGCCGATCCGCTTTGGAGCGCACTCATCGATCAAGTCGTTGTGGCTGACGATGGCCAGATGGAACTCGTGCCCACGGTGGGCAGCCAGCGCATCCTCATCGGCGATGGCACCACGCTCGATGCGCGCTTCGCCAAGCTCCGCCTCTTCTACCAGCACGGAATGCCCAAGGCCGACTGGCGCCGATACAATCGCATCGACCTGCGCTTCGCCGATCAGGTGGTGTGCACCAAACGAACCAATTCCAACGAACAGTGAGCAGCATCGACAACCACCAGGACATCGTGGCCGGCCTCGACATCGGCACCACCAAGATCGCGTGCATCGTGGGGCGCCGCAACGCGCAGGGCAAGATCGAGGTGCTCGGCGTGGGCAAGGCCCGCAGTGAGGGCGTGAGCCGCGGCGTGGTGGCCAACATCCCCAAGACCGTCGATAGCATCAAGGCCGCAGTGAACGATGCGGCCGACATGGCCGGCGTGATCATCGAGACGGTTCACGTGGGCATTGCGGGCCAGCACATCCGCAGCATGCAGCACCGCGGCATGAAGATGCGCCAGACCATCGAGGAGGAGATATCGCAGAAGGACATCGACCAGCTGATCGAGGAGAGCCACCGTTTGGTGATGCCTCCGGGCGAAGAGATCATCCACGTGATCCCACAGGAATTCATCGTGGACAACGAGCAGGGCATCCCTGACCCCATCGGCATGAGCGGCATCCGCCTCGAGGCCAATTTCCACATCATCAGCGGGCAGGTCACCGCTGCGCGCAACATCAACAAGTGCGTGCATCGGGCGGGCCTCAACGTCACCGGCCTCATCCTGGAGCCGCTGGCCAGCGCTGAGGCCGTGCTCAGCCAGCAGGAGAAGGAAGCCGGCGTTGTGCTGGTGGACATCGGCGGCGGAACC
>DAORNP010000118.1:0-10031 GCA_035441065.1 Flavobacteriales bacterium
ACGCCAACGTGCCCGGACTCAAGGTGATCACGCCGAGCAATCCATATGACGCCAAGGGCCTGTTGAAGGCCGCCATCCGCGACGATGACCCCGTGCTCTTCATGGAGAGCGAGCGCATGTACGGCGACAAGGGCGAGGTGCCCGATGGCGAATACCTCCTGCCCATCGGCAAGGCGCACATCGCGCGCGAGGGCCGTGATGTCACCATCGTCTCCTTCGGGAAGATGATGAAGGTGGCCCTGGGAGCGGCGGAGGAGCTGAAGAGGGAGGGCATCGATGCCGAGGTGATCGACCTGCGCACGATACGTCCGTGGGATCAGGCCACGGTGCTCGCCAGCGTGCGCAAGACCAATCGGCTCGTGGTGGTCGATGAGAATTGGCCCGTGGCCAGCATCGCCAGCGAGGTGGCCTATCGCGTGCAGAAGGACGCATTCGATTTCCTCGATGCGCCCGTGCTGCGGATCAATCAGGCCGATACGCCATTGCCCTTCGCTCCCGGCCTCATCGAAGAATCCCTGCCGAGCGTAGCCAAGGTGGTGCGCGCGGCGAAGGAGTGCATGTACTTGGTGAAGTAATAGCCGCCGTTCCCCTGCTGCCTCAGGTTGCCATGAAGTCTCTGCGCTACCTGTGTTCGGCACTGGTCAGCTTGCTGCCAGCAGCGATATGGGCACAAGTCATTGTCATCACCTTCGAGGGAACTTTCCAAGGAAGTCCGATCCCCTTGGACAGCATCCATGTGGAGAACCTCACGGGAAGCGGGGACACCACCATCTACTTTCCGGACAACCAGCTAGTGCTGGACTTTTCCACGCGAGTGCTTGACCACATCGGTGATCCCGCGCTGATTAACAGCGCGCCCAATCCCTTCGGCAGCAGCACGGAAATCATGCTGGTCTCCACCGGCGGCGAAATGCAGCTTACTGTGCACGATGCCACGGGACGCGTAACGGCCGCCATGCGCTTGGAAGCCGCACCCGGTCAGCATCGTTTCCGCTACAGCAGCGGCTTGCCGGGCCTGCACATCGTGAGCGCAGAACAGAACGGCCAGCTAAGGAGCTTGCGCGTGGTGGCCATGGAAGGAACTGGCAGTGCGAACGGCACCCTCAGCCACCTCGGCGCGACTAGCACACCCAAGGCGGGCCGAGCATTGTTCACCTGGCAGCCGGGCGATGCGTTGCGCTACATCGGCTATGCGTCCAACGATACGGCCATGTTCAGCGGGGTGATCCTGCACACGCCCACAACATCAACCACCCGCACGTTCGTCTTTTACGGAGCCACCTGCCCGGAATCACCCACCGTTGCCGATGCCAACGGCAACGTGTACCCCACCGTGCGCATCGGTGACCAATGCTGGATGGCCAACAACCTGCGCACGACCCAATACTCCGATGGCAGTGCCATCCCAAACGTGACTGTCAACGCCACCTGGGCGCAATTGAACACAGGGGCATGGAGCTACTATGAGAACAACGTCTCCAATAACGCCACGCATGGTAAGCTCTACAACTGGTTCGCGGCCACGGACCCGCGCGGCGTTTGCCCAATAGGTTGGCATGTGCCCACGGATGCGGAATGGCAACTTCTTGAAAGCGCGTTGGGCATGCCTGCGAATGAATTGAACGGCCTAGGTGTACGTGGCGAGATTCAAAACGTGGGAGGCAAGGTCAAAGCCACTTCCTTGTGGAATGCTCCCAACGCCGGTGCCACCAATGAAAGCGGCTTTTCGGGTATTCCATCAGGTACCCGCGAGGGGTTCTCGGATGGGACATTCTTTAACCTTGGCAATCGCGGTTATTGGTGGAGTTCGTCGGAAGGCGACCAGTTCAATTTCGCACGATACCGAAGCTTGAGCTACTTCAATGCGGGTGTCGGTCGCTACAGCTACTACAAGACAAGTGGCTACTGCATCCGCTGCCTGCGGGATTGAACCAGGTCGGCTCGATCGCCATAATCTGTTGGGCGCAAGCTGCAGAGGATGATGTACCTGGTGAAGTGAAGTTGAGCGGTTGGGGGGTGGGCCTTGTGCAAGACCGGGCTGACTGATAAGGGGGCGTGCGGCAATCAATTCTTCACCACGGTGATCGTGCTGATCACGTCGCGTTCGATGGTGCGGATGCGGTATGTCCCGGCCGCTATGGGCCCCAGGTCAATGGTCATGGGCAGTGATACAGTCATCTCCAGGATGGTGCGGCCAGCCGGATCCACCAATTGGGCGCGTACCGGTGTCGAGGTGGCGCCCATCAAGGTGAGCAACCCGTTTGTGGGATTGGGGTAGGCCACGATTGAGGTCCTGCGCTCCGCTCCGCTTATGTCTGTGGTGCTTGCGGAGTAGGAATAGCGCGCGATGAACGCATCGGACGCGCTGCTGCCACCAGCGTTTGCCAGGTTCACCGCAGCGCCTTGCGGATTCACGTTCAGTACGGATGATTTAAAGTTGCCACCGATGAGGAATTGCCCTGATGCGTTGGATGCGACGCCTTGCGACAGATCGCTGCCGGTGCTGCCGCCAATGCGCATCGCGGACGTGAGTGAAAGGTCGCTCCATGCGTAGCGCGCCACGAAGAGGTCGGCCACGCCGCTATTGGGCTGAAGATTCGAGACGGCAGCACCGATGGCCAGGTCGTAGGTGCCGAAGGTGAGTTCGCCGACGAAGACGAAGTGATCATTGCCCAGCAAGGCCGTGCAATCGCGCGAGAGTTCCAGCACGGCCGTTGTGCTCGGCTGTGTGAGCTGATCGAACTGGGCTGCGCTCAACAATCCTCCAGTGGATGCACTGAGTTTCGCCACGAAGGTGCCAGCCGAGCCCGAAACGGGTGTCAGCGTTTGTGTCCCGGACCCTGGATCGACATCCACTGAAGTGGAATACTTAGCAATTACGAGCACCTCCCCATTGGCCATCTCAAGGCCATCGATGTTGTTCTCCGCGCCCGAGCCGCCCGCCACGAAACGCGCCAACCAATCGAAGGAACCATCGGCATGGTAGCGCGCCACGCAGCCGTCACTGGAACTGCCGGTGTTCGCCAGGGTCGCTTGTCCGGGCCCAGGGTCGAAATCGGCCCCCACGTTGAAGAAGCCACCGAGGTAGAGCGCGCCATTCGAGTCGAAGCGCACACGGCTCACCTGATCGGTGAAGTTGCCGGTGCCGCCTAGCCCGAAGCCCCATTCATAGCCCATGGCCGCATCGTATTTCGCCACGAAGGCATCGAGGCCTCCATTCGTATTCACCGTGGCCGTGCCCGCCGAGGGGTCCAGGTCCAGGTTGTCGCCGAAGCTGCCGAAAAGGGCGAAGCCGCCATCGGGCGAGGCCTTCAATCCGAAGGTGGTATGCGCGCTGGCGAAGAAGGCGCCTACCGGACTGGTGAGGATGAAGTGGTCGATCAATGCACCCGTTGCGCCATCGAGCTTAAGCACGGCCGTGTGGTTGGCGCCGGCGGCGGTGAGGATCTCGCCGGGACCGGGATCAACATCCACAGCACCGTTGAATGAGCAAGCCACGAGCAGGTGCCCATCGGCTGTGAAGGAGCAACCGCCCGCGACCTCTGAAGTAAGTTGATTGCCGATCCGCCTACCCCACGCGAAACTCCCATCCCCATTCAGCTTCACGATGAAGATATCCTTGGCCGGAGTACCCGGCACACCCGTCGGAGTGGCCGTTGCGAGCACCTCTCCGCTCCCTGGATCGAGATCGATTGAGTTGGTGAAAAGCCCGCAGATCGCCATTGATCCATTCTCGGCTAAGGCGACCGCCGTGACCTCATCATTCAGGTTGGCGCCCCACCGCGCGGAACGCTCGTGAGCGAAGGTGCCTTGGCCTTGGCAAATTGTGCTGCTTGCGATCGTGCATGCGGCGAGGAGTACGCGGTAAGCCAGTTTCATGGGTGAGGCGTTGGGTGCGGGTCAAAAGTCCCGGACACCAGCACCGTGCGCAATAGAACTTTCGTTAGGGTCTGGCTCGTTCAGCCGACAAGCATGACCTCAGAGTTGGATGCACTCGTCCGAATGGAGGCGTCCGAAACGCTCTGGTGCCCGGGGCGGGACTCGAACCCGCACAGCCCTTACGGACCAAGGGATTTTAAGTCCCTCGTGTCTACCATTTCACCACCCGGGCGCTGTCCGCCGTGCCAGAGCGCTGGCGAACAAGGCTCAAAACAACGATGCCCCGCCGAATGGCGGGGCATCTTCTGAGCGAGAAACGGGACTCGAACCCGCGACCCCGACCTTGGCAAGGTCGTGCTCTACCAACTGAGCTACTCTCGCAATGGGGCGGCAAATATAGTCGGGCAATCGCTGCGCACAAATCCTACCACCGATCGAACCTTCTTTGTGCCACCCGGATGCGGAAACCAGCGATGCCGATGGTGTCGCCCTGGTGCGACCAGACGTAGGCCTTCAGCCGTTCCTCGGGCCGCCACAATTCATCCATGGGCAGGGTGGCAAAAGCAGGCGCTGCGGCAGCGGTTGAGGATCCGGGCACCATCAGGGGCTGAGCGATATAGGCGGTGGTGCGATCACCCGATTTCCGCTCCACCACGAAAACGGCTTTAGCTCCAGGGCGGCCGGTGACCGTTGCATCGAGCACCAAGCTGCCGGCCCGATGGCTGCGCAACGGCGCAAGCTCGAACTCATGGCCCGGGCCAAAGGGCTGTTCCTGCGTGAGGAGCCGGGGGTTGTCGTCGCGGAAGACCACCAGCCAATCAGCCTCCCGACCACGCGGTGATAATTCAACTTGCTCAGCGCCACCATTGCGTTCAATCACCCGTGCCTCGAATCGATCCAGCACGGCGGCGCGAACGGCGGCATCGGCCTTCAGGCCCGCATCGATCCAACTCACCGGCGTTTCCATGGACAACAGGGCCGCGACCAGCGGCACATCCGTGATGCTGTTGGCACGGATGACATGCGCATCCGGTCGCGCGGGCCCAATGGCATCCGAGCAATGCCCATCATCATTCACCCAAAGCGCGGCTTTGCTCTGGTCGCTGGCCAGCATACGTTCAACAGCCCTTGGCAAGCGCTCCTTCTTCGGCTCAAGGCCGAACAGGGACCAGGTCACCATGCCGGCGAGCGCGATTGCACCGATTCGTGGTCCCCAATCAGGTTGCGAGAGGACCAAAGCACCCAAGAGGGAGAAGTAGGCGATGAGCGATAGCGCCAGCAGCCAAGGCACCATCGGCTTGCGGTACGCGAATGCCACCGTGTGCTCGCCAGCAGGCACTTCGACGGCCATGGCAGCGATGTTCACGTGCAGCAAGGGGCGCGGCGCACCATCAATATGCACCTGCCAACCCGGGTAATGGCTTTGCTGCAGAACCAGCAGGCGCGAGCCTTCCGTGTGGCACTTGATCGTGAACGAGTTCCGGTCGAAGTCGGACACCTGCGCGCGATCGGAAGCCTTGCGGCCAGTTGCATCCCGCAACTGATGGCCGGGCATCGCGAACACCAAACCACTATCGCGCGGCACAGAGACATCCTCCTTTCGATACGCATCGAATGCAATGATGGAATCGGCCAGGTACGCCACGGGCTGCTGCGCCATGGCATCCCAAAGCGCCATGTGCGCTACCTCGAGCTCCATGGCATTGCGCAGCCAGAAACTGTTCACACCGTTGCGCGAGAAGCCGCCTTGGAAATCCTGCGTAGCATGGCCCAGGTACACGAGGCTGCCACGCCCATCATCAAAGTGCTTCAGGGGCCGTTCATCCGGGATCACCGGTCCATCGCTGAGGGCATTCAATCGCCGTTCCAGCCAAGCGGGCTTGATGTCGCTCACGCTCGTATTCCACGCTGCGAGTGAAGTGTTCCAGCACATTTCAGCCCCGACCAGCAGGAGCATGGAACCGGGGCGTAACCGCCCCCGCCAGGCCAGCACAAGTGCGATGATCAGCGCGGGTAGGGTGGCTGCGGCACCGAGGAGCACGCGCTTGCTGCGGTGCATGCCGCGCATCCGCTCAAACAGGCTGATGCCTTCTTCATCGGCCCCCCAATGCAGTATGGCATTGGCGGCGACGATGATGGAGGCCATCGCAGCCGCACCAAGGACAATGGCCACATGCCGTTGCTGCAATTTGCCCGCGAAGAGCGCCGCCAGGGTGCCGCCAGCGAGCACCATGGCCGATATCCACGTGTATGCAGCGAAGTAGGAGGGGAAGCGGAACAGGTCCATGCCCGGAACGTGCGCCCACACCCAAGAATGGAAAGGCAGCGCTGGTCCTGCCGAGAGCAGCGCGCAGAGCAGGCCGGTGACCAGAAGGACGTTCTCGACCATGCTTCGCTGGCGCAGCACCGAAGCCGCAGCAAGCGCGAGAGCGATCAGGCCCATGTACTGGTTGGCCATGCTCGGGTCGGCGCCGATGCGCACCTGGTCGTTGCCTACCGCATAGGGGAAGAGAAGGGAGATGAGCCCCGGCCAAGTGACCGGGTCCAGCGCTGCTGCATCGTAAGCGATGGCACCGCTGCGAGCGAGGTGCGGACTGGCATCAAGTAAGGCATGCAATGCACCAGCGCCGGTGATCGCTGAGCCGATGGCAGCCGCGATGGACCAACCGAGCATGGGCCGCAGCGCGCTCCATCGGCCTGCCCGCCAAGCTCGCCAACCGTGCGCGATCAGCAAAGCGGCGAGCAGATAGGTGCCGATGATGGTGAAGGTGTGATTGCCGCCGGTGAGCAGCATGCCTTGGAAGAGCGCCACGCGTGCTGCGGGTTTCCAGCTTGGCGCGCGCAGCAGCCGCAGGAAGGAGAGGAGCAGCCAAGGCAGCCACGCTGCACTGATCACCGCATAGAAATGCTGTTGATGGCCGGTGAAGAATCCGCCCAGCGCATAGGCCAGGCCCGTGATGAGACCCGCGCGCGCATCGCCGTGCAGGTCGCGGACAAGCCGCATCATGCCCAGCCCGCCGATGAATAGGTACAAGAGGTAGAGGCCTTGCAGCACGAATACGCCATGCCCGATGGTGCCGCCCAAGGCGAGCGCCTCTAAGTACCAGCTCGGTCCTTGCAGATCGGCATGCATGGGATAGCCGAATTGCTGGTGCGGGTTCCAAAGCGGGAACTGGCCGTCGTGCAAGCTGCTGGCGATGAACCAGCGCCAAGGCAGCCAGCAATTCAGCGTATCGCCATGCGTCACCGCCCATTGGAAGCTGGAGAGTGGCCAATAGGCCAGCAGCACCGCAGCCGCGATCAGCAGCCAACCCCAGCGCTGGGCCCAGGCATCGTCCCGTTGGTCGATGGCCACGGTTGGCATCCCTTCAGGCTTTCCGCAGCTTCGCTTGGCCAACGCCCGCCATGCGCTTGATCTCGTTCAGGCGCATAAGGGCCTCTACCGGCGTGAGGGTGTCGATGTCGAGCTCGTTGAGCTGATCGCGGATCGCTTCCAATGCCGGGTCGTCCAGTTGGAAGATGCTGAGCTGGGGCTCTGGCGCCATGCCGCGCAATGAGGGCTTGGCGCCTTGCGCCGTTGGCTCATCGGCCCCTAGGTTGCCTGCATGCGCGCGCTCGAGATGGGCGAGCACCTTCTTGGCGCGTTCCACCACGGCTGCGGGCATGCCGGCCATCTGCGCCACATGGATCCCGAAGCTGCGGTCGCTTCCGCCGGGAACCAAACGGCGCAGGAAGAGCACGCGGCCATCCACCTCGCGCACCGCCACGCTGGCATTGCGGATGCGCGGGAAACTATCGGCCATGGCATTGAGCTCGTGGTAGTGCGTGGCGAAGAGCGTGCGTGGTCGCATGGGATGCTCATGCAGGTACTCCGCAATGGCCCAGGCGATGGAGATGCCGTCGTAGGTGCTGGTGCCCCGCCCGATCTCATCGAGCAGCAAGAGGCTGCGCGCGCTGAGGTTGTTGAGGATGCTCGCGCTCTCATTCATCTCCACCATGAAGGTGCTCTCGCCGGTGCTCAGGCTGTCGCTGGCACCTACACGGGTGAACACGCGGTCCACCACGCCGATCCGCGCAGCGCTGGCCGGCACGTAGCTGCCCATCTGCGCCATCAGGGCGATGAGCGCCGTCTGCCGCAGCAGCGCGCTCTTGCCGCTCATGTTGGGGCCGGTGATCACGGTGATCTGCCGCTCGTCGGGGTCGAGCACCACGTCGTTGGCCACGTAGGTCTCGCCGGTGGGCAGCAGTTGCTCGATCACCGGGTGGCGGCCCTGGCGGAAGTCGATGGCGGTGCCGTCGTTGATCTCCGGGCGGCAGTATCGGAGCGCTGCTGCATTGCGCGCGAAGGCCAAGAGCACATCGAGCTGCGCAAGCGCGTGCGCGGTGGATTGCAATGCGCCGATATGCACGATGACGCGCTGCACCAATGCGGCGTAGAGCTCTTGCTCCAGCGCGAGGATGCGCTCCTCGGCGCCGAGGATCCGCTCCTCCAGCGCTTTCAATTCATCGGTGATATAGCGCTCGGCCCCGGTGAGCGTCTGCTTGCGCACCCATTCGCCGGGCACCTTGTCCTTGTGGGTGTGGCGCACCTCAAGATAATAGCCGAACACATTGTTGTAGCCCACCTTCAAGGAGCTGATGCCGGTGCGCTCGGTCTCTCGCCGCTGCACCTCGAGCAGCAATTCCTTCGCGTGCGTGGTCACATGCCGCAGTTCATCGAGCTCAAGGCTGATGCCGCTGCGGATCACGCCTCCTTTGGCCAAAGTGGCAGGCGTCTCCGGTTCGATGCCCGCCCTCAGCGCCTCGGCCAATTCCATCGGCGGAGTGATGCCCATTGCGGCGTGCTGCATTGCGCCGGGTTGCCCGTCGAGCAAATTGCGCACGCGGTCCGATGCCTCGAGCGATTGCGCCAATTGCAGCAATTCGCGCGGGGCGATGCGCGCTGCCGCCGCCTTGCCCACCAAGCGCTCGAAATCGCCAACGGCGCGCAGTTCTGTGCCCAGTGCCTCTGCTGTTCCGGGGGAAGCCAGGAGCGCGGCCACGGTATCGAGGCGCTGCTCAATGGCCGTGCGATTGATCAGCGGGAAGAGGATCCAGCGCTTGAGCATGCGGCTGCCCATGGGCGTCTCGCAGCGGTCCATGCTCTGCAGCAGGCTGCGGCCTCCTTCGGCAGCGGGCGCCACCAGTTCCAGGTTGCGGATGGTGAAGCGGTCGAGGCCGACATGATCGCTGGGGCGCAGCCGCGACACCTTCGCGATGTGCGCGATGCGGTCATTGCGCGTTTCGCCGAGGTAGTGCAGCACGGCCCCTGCCGCGCGTTGCGCCAAGCGGAGGTCCTCGATGCCGAAGCCCTTGAGCGAAGCGGTCCCGAAATGCCCCAGGAGCCGCTCGCGCGCGAATTCATCGGCGAAGGCCCAGTCGTCGAGCGCGTAGCCGTAGGTGCGGCCGGCCTGCGCGTCCATGAAGGCATCGGAACGGCCTTTCGGGAAGAGCAGCTCGCGCGGCGCATGCCCGTCGATGAGCTTGGCCATGGCCTCTGCACCTTCCTCGGCCACCAGGAACTCACCGGTGGTGACATCGAGGAAAGCGGCGCCGTATCCATTCTCGCCACCGCAGAGCGCGGCCAGCCAATGGTTGTCGCGCCGATCGATGATCTGCTCGCTGAAGGAGAGGCCGGGCGTGGCCACTTGCGTCACGCCTCGCTGAACGATGGTCTTGGCCTGCTTGGGGTCCTCGAGCTGATCGCACACCGCCACGCGCAAGCCGGCACGCACCAGCTTATGCAGGTAATTGTCGAGCTGGTGGTAAGGGAAGCCGGCCAATTCCTCTCTGCTTCCGCCATTGTTTCGGCCAGTGAGGGTGATGCCCAGCACGCGCGAGGCGGTGACGGCATCCGATCCGAAGGTCTCGTAGAAGTCGCCGACACGGAAGAGCAGCAGCGCATCGGGGTGCTTGGCCTTGATGGCGGCGTGCTGGCGCATCAAGGGCGTGGTGGCGTGCTTGCTCATGCTGGGCGCTGCGCGAAATTGCGCCCCGAAGGTAACCGGAGGCCCTTGCCCGCTGCGCCGCTCCATAAGTACCGCCCATGCCCGCGAACGATCGCAAGCTGAAGCCCGATGAAATGGGCCGTGTGGCGCCAGAGGCCTATGCCG
>DAORNP010000118.1:10041-11995 GCA_035441065.1 Flavobacteriales bacterium
CAGCTTGAAGCAGCGTGTGGTGGTGGTGCTCGATGACCTGCGCAGCCGCCACAACGTGGGCTCCATCTTCCGAACCTGCGATGCCTTTGGGGTGGAGCGCCTGCTGCTTTGCGGATTCACGCCAGTGCCGCCGCACCCCGAGATCGAGAAGACCGCCTTGGGCGCCACGCGCTCGGTGCCATGGGAGCGCATGCCCGATGCTCAAAGCGCCATCGCCAGCCTGAAAGCTGAAGGATTCCATGTGGTGGCGGTGGAGCTCACGGCCCAGGCCATGCCGCTGAGCGCGTTGGCCGAATCGCAAAATGGGCCATTGGCCTTGGTCTTCGGCAACGAATTGCACGGTGTGGGCGATGCCGCTGTGGCTTCGGCCGATGCCTGCGTGATGGTGCCGCAGCGCGGAAGCAAGCATTCACTGAACGTGAGCGTGTGCGCGGGCGTGGTGCTGCATGCGCTCACCGCTGCCGCTGACTGATCCGAAGGCAACCCCTCGACGATTCACGGGTCTATGGTGACAGAACCTCACGGTGCTGACCTCCCATAAGAGCCGACCCTGTATATTTGGCTGCCCTTGACGAACCGCATGCAGCGATTCCTACCCCGCCACATTCTTTTCTCCTTCACGCTCTGCCTGTTGGCAGGTGAGGCAGGGGCGCAGTACTTCCGGCAATCGAGCTATTGGAAGACGCACCGCACGGAGATTGAGTTCGGCCTTGGGGTAGCGAACTTCCTCGGGGAGTTGGGCGGACGCAACCAAATAGGCTCTCCCTTCCTGTGGGACCTGGAGGCCACGCAGACGCGTCCGGCAGCCAGCTTGGCCTACCGTTATTACCTGGCGCGCCAGCAAGCGCTGCGGCTGCGTTTCACCTACGGCATCCTGGCCGGCAACGACAACACGACCCAGGAGATGTTCCGGAATAACCGGAACCTCAGCTTCAAGAGCGATGTTTTCGAGCTCTCCCTGGTGTACGAGCTGCATCTCTATCGCGAAGAATTGGGCCACATATACGACCTGCGCGGCGTGAAGGGCACCAAGAGCAGCAGGGTCGGCCTGTACCTCTTCGCTGGCGTTGGCGGCTTCTACTTCGATCCGCGCGCGCGGTACAACAATGCCTGGGTGCGCCTGAAGCCCTTGGGCACCGAAGGACAGGGCTTGCCGGGCGGCGCCGAGGAATACAACAATTACCAGGTCTGCATTCCCATGGGCTTCGGCATCCGTCGCGCCGTTACCAAGAACTGGAGCATCGGCTTGGAGGTGCAATACACCAAGACCTTCACGGACTACATCGATGATGTGAGCACCAGCTACTACGATAATGAGGTGCTGCTGCAAGAGCGTGGGGAGGTCGCTGCATTCTTGGCCGATCCCAGCATCGGCGTCAATCCTGACCTTGCCAGCCAAACCAATACCGGTGAGCAGCGCGGCGACGAGAAGGACCTCGATGCCTACCTCTTCCTGAAGCTCAACGCCGATTGGAAGATCTACAAGTACAAGAGCGGCAGCAAGAAGTACCGCGCCCGCATCCGTCGCGCCAAGATCGTGTTCTGATCGCGCCAGGGCCGACTCAATCCCAACGCCATGATTGCGCTTATCCGCTCCTGGTTCGAGCAGCAGGCCTTTGGGGTGTGCGCTTGGTGGGCGGGCAAGCTCAACGTGAAGACCGAGCAGGTGCGTTTGAGCTTCATCTACCTGAGCTTCATCACCGCTGGCGCGCACCTCGTGGTGTACCTGGTGATGGCCTTCGCCCTGCAGCACAAGGAGCGCATCAAGCAGCCCTTCAGGCGCAGGAGCACGGTGTGGGACCTGTAAGAAGTGTGCTCATTCCACGATGAGCTTCGCCCCGCTGATCCACCGAGCGGCATCGTGCAGGTGCAGGTGGTAGAGGCCGCCTGGCAGTTGCGTGGTCGATAGGCTTGCCGGGATCGCTTCACTTTGCTCGCGATGACCGGCTTCGCT
>DAORNP010000119.1:0-6275 GCA_035441065.1 Flavobacteriales bacterium
GTGGTGGCGCACACCATCAAGACATACAGCAAGTTCACGGCGGACTACATCTACCCCGTGGCAATCAGCGTGCATACCGACCGCATCGGCATGGAGTATCCCATGATCTGCTTCAACGGCGGGCGTCCGGAGAAGGACGGCACCTACAGCGAGCGCACCAAGTATGGCATGATCGGCGTGATCACCCATGAGGTGGGGCACAACTTCTTCCCCATGATCATCAATAGCGACGAACGGCAGTGGACCTGGATGGATGAGGGCCTCAACACCTTCGTGCAATACCTCACCGAGCAGGAGTGGGACAAGGATTACCCCAGCTGGCGCGGCAAGCCCCGCAACATCGTCGATTACATGAAGGGCGACCCCAACGCCCCGCCCGACAAGGTGAAGGCGCGCATCGAGCCGATCATGACCAACAGCGAGAGCATCACGCAGTTCGGCAACAACGCCTACGGAAAGCCTTGCACGGCGCTCAACATCCTGCGCGAAACGGTGATGGGCCGCGAGCTCTTCGACCACGCCTTCAAGACCTATTGCGACCGCTGGAAGTTCAAGCACCCGACGCCGGCCGATTTCTTCCGCACCATGGAGGATGCCAGCGGCGTGGACCTCGACTGGTTCTGGCGCGGCTGGTTCTACACCACCGATCACGTGGACATCGCCCTCGAGAACCTCCGCTACAAGCGCCTGAGCCCGCGCGATCCACTGCTCGCCGAAAAGGTGAAGCGTGAAGAGAAGAGCCGCGAAGTCCTGGACATCAGCCGCCAGCGCAACATCGATAGCGGCCTGGAGTTCGTCGTGGACAAGGATCCCGCCACGCGCGATTTCTACAACAGCTACGACCCGCTCACCGCCACCGAGCGCGAAATCGCCGCCTTTGAGAAGTGGAAGAAAACTCTGAAGCCCGAAGAACTTTCGCTATTGAGCGAGGACCTGCACCTCTATGAGCTCTCGTTCAAGAACATCGGTGGGCTGGTGATGCCCGTGATCCTGGAATGGGAGTACGCCGACGGCACCAAGGAAGTGGAGCGCATCCCCGCCGAGCTCTGGAAGACCAGCGACGAGGTGAGCAAGGTCTTCGTGAAACGCAAAGAGGTGAAGGGCGTGACCCTCGACCCCTTCCTCGAGACCGCCGACTGCGACCTGAACAACAACAGCTGGCCGCCCAAAATGGTGCCCACGCGCTTCGATGTGTTCAAAGAGCGCGAGCGCGAATGGCGCCGCCCGAACCCGATGCAGGAGGAACGGAACCGGCAGACGGGAGGGGAGATGAAGGGGAAATAGGGAACGTGCAGGGCACACTATCCGAACCTCACCGATGAAAGATCCATGATGAGGTGGCTTCAATCATGTTACCATCCGAAGATCCTCCGTTCCTTCGCTCATCAACCCGAACGAACATGAAACGTGTCCTGCTCCCCTTCGCGCTACTGCTGTTCACCTTGTGCCTGCAGGCCCAGACCTATCTCGCCCAAGTGCGCCCCATGGGCAACGACTTTTGGGGCTACGTGGACAATGCGGGCAACATGGTCATCGCCCCCAAGTACAAGCACACCTTCCCGTTCGGCGAGAGCGGCTATGCGGCTGTGAAGGACGCTGTGACGGGCAAAGCGGGCTTCATCAACACGAAGGGCGAAGCGCTCAAGACCGATCCAGCTGACTTCGCGCTGATCACCGGCCTGTTCGGAGGCAAGGATGCGCAGGGCTTCGTATGCGACCGCGCGCCGGTGAAGGTGGGCGAGCTGTGGGGCTTCATGGCCACCGACGGGAGGATGGCCATTCCGGCCAAGTACGACAAGGTGGAGCCCTTTGAGGGCTGCCATGCCGTGGTGATGCTCGGCAAGAAGCAGTACATCCTCGCCGCCGATGGCAAGGAGACGGCCGTCAGTGATCCGAACATCATCGATGTGAAGGGCTTCAAGAACGGCCTCTCGCCGTTCCGGCAGAAGGACAAGATGCACGGCTTCATGGATGCCGATCAGAACATCGTGATTCCGGCGCAGTTCCTGAGCGTCGGCTACTTCACTGGTGAGCTGGCTTGGGCCAAGACCAAGGAGGGGAAGGTGGGCTACATCAACCGGAAGGGCGAGTGGGTCATCACGGCCCAGTTCGACGCTGCGGAGGATTTCGATGAGGCGAGCGGCATGGCCCGTGTGAAACAGGGCGATGCTTGGATGTACGTGGCGCGCGATGGCAGTATCATGCGCATGACGGACACCGCTGTTTGGGGCGATTTCTCCAATGGCCTCGCAAAGGGCCGCAAGGGCGATCTCTTCGGCTTCTTCGACACCAAAGGCACATGGGTCATCCAACCGCAGTTCCAGGGCGTGCGCGAATTCAAGAACGGCTACGCTGCCGCCAAGCAGGGCGACAAGTGGGGCTTCATCGACACCGCCGGCAAGTGGGTGGTGGAGCCCAAGTTCGAGGCGATCAAGGACATGGAGCGGGCCTCGAAATAGCGGCGCAATCGGGAAAAAGAAAGGGACCGCTTGCACGGTCCCTTCCGAGCCTCCTGTCAGATTTGAACTGACGACCTGCTCATTACGAATGAGCTGCTCTACCGCTGAGCTAAGGAGGCTGATGCGGGCGGCAAATGTAGACGCCCGATCCAATCAGCGCTTGATGAAGCGCAAGGATCCTGCGCCTTCGGCCCGAAGCGTGTAGAGCCCGGCCGGCAGCTGCGCGATATCCAAGCGGCGCTGGCCTGCAGCTCGCACGTCATCGCGAAGGACGATCCGGCCCATGGCATCGAGCACCTCGACGGGCGAGGCACCGGCCAGTGGCACGAAGAGTTCTTCCGTCGCAGGGTTCGGATACGCGCTGATGGCCGATGCGGACCACTCAGCAACGGACGTGCTCAATCGGATGTCGAGCGCCAGGTTGCCGCAGCTCACGGTGGCGGGCACCGTGCTGACTACCTCGCCATCGAGGCTGAGTACATGAAAATCGCCTGTGCTGAAGAAGTCGGTGGTGGTGGCATACAGCACGCCGTTGATGGGATCCTCGATGAGGCCATAGATCGCCGGGCTGCCCGCGAGCGTGTCGCTCACCGCGCCGGTGGCCAGGTCGAAGCGCGCTAATTCGTTCTGTGCGTATTCCAGGAAGTAAACCTTGTCCTCGGCCTCAACCAGTGCCGATGCGGCGCAGCCCGAGTTCTCGGCGACCACCGTGGTGTATTGCAGTTCGGGGGCGGTGCCTACGCCGATGCGGCTGATGGAGCTGCGCGAGAAGTCGTTGTTGCAGAAGGCCAGCACATCGCCATCCTTCACGAAGAGCTTCTCTGGATTGAGCCCGTTCGGCCCGAGGTCCACTTCGTTGCCGTAGGTCTGAGCCACGAGGTCAATTTCCCCCACTTTGCCCGCGAGGTTGCTCCAGTCGAAGGCGTTGTTCACGGCGAGGTAGGCCTTGTTGCCAACGACGATCACATCCTCAGCGCTCACCGTGAGCCCGTCTGCCGGATCGATGGTCCACAAGAGGTCCAATGTGTTCTTGTCGCGCGCCTCGAAGTAGTGGGAGAGGCCGCCGAGCTCGCCACGCGTGATCAAGAGCGCATCGCCCCAGATCGCCAGCTTGCGAACGCCGGTCACCACGGTCTCGCCAAGTGGCTGGTAAGCGTCGGCATCGAAGCGAATAACACGATTGTCCGCTGCCACGAATACGATGCCTTCGTCCACGAGCAGATCGCTGCCGAAGCGCGGGCCGGTGATGGTGGCAACGGTGGCGTAAGTGCCGCTTGCCGGATCGAAGCGGCCCAATGTGACCGGCACCAGTTGCCCTCCACCGCCGAAGAAATCGTAGTAGCCTTCGGAGAGCACGAACACTTGTTGAACAATGGGGTTCTGCGCGGTTGCGCACAACGTTGCGGCGAGCGCCGCGGCAATGAGGAATGAACGGTACATGGGTTTGGGATTAGCGTGCCGCGTTCACCGCACGGCGTGAAGGATGTGAAACCCCGGGAATGGCCAGGCGCCTACCGCAAGCGACTGGGCCATGGTCCCGTGGCCGGTTGTCTGGTGCGCGATGGCAGGTCTTCTGGCTCACCACCCTACCCGTTGCGCCTTCCCCTTCCGAGTGGCCATTGCAACGGGCGTCAGCGGTTCACAGCTGCGGGAACAGCTCCCGGTTCGCACGGGATTCCCTTTTCATCCCGACCGAGGTCGGGAACCACAACGCGGGGTCGAAAGTAGGCGCGGCTCAATTGCCACCGAAGCGCACGCACAACGATAGCTGGATCAGCAAGCCAGCCGTGGTGAGCCGCGCTTCATAATTGTCCAGATCAATGCTACGGCCGTCCTGTTCCATGGCCCGCAATGGCATCCGCGTTCCCACGTAACGTGCCATGAAACGCATGCCCACATGGTCGCCGAAGCCAACAGCCATGCCCGCCCCGAGGCCCCATTGGAAACCGAGGTAGCGCGCATCGCTGTCGTTCATGGTGCCGTTCTCATCGCGCACGATGTTCAGTGCACTGACACCCAATTGAAGCGAGGTGAGTAGGGCGAAGCGGTCCTTGTTCAGCAAGTAGAACTTGGGCTGGATCCCCGCCAGCGCGATGCGGTTGCTCTCGGTGGCGCTGGAATCAAGGTAGGATCCCGGCTCGATGTAGAGGCCCAGGCTCATGAACTTGGCCAGTCCGAAGTCGAGTTCGATGGGCAGGGTGAAGGTGACGGCTCCATCGGTCGTGGTGGTATCCACGTTGACTGGGGTCCCGAAGAAATTGAACGTGAACTTCTGATAGTATCGGGTGCCATGAAAGCCCATGGCGCCGCCGATCGAGGCATGGAAACGGCCCGACTCGTTGAACTGGGCGCTCGAAGCCGCAGTGATGAGGATGGCCGAGAGGAGTAGAATCTTGCGCATGGGGGAGATAGTTGGTGCGCTAAAGATGCATTGCCCGTCGATGTCGGGATTCCCATGATGGCCATTTCGATGAACACAATCTGTTTACATGGCATGATCGGCTCACTACTTTCGACCCCGCTCCGTTGAACAAGTCCGCTCCCGGCGTGTTCCCTGAGCCTAACCAGAAGGACCCCGTGATGCAGAACGCGAGCAAGGCCCAGCCGGAAGGCGAGGGCTCCCCGGCAGAGCAGGTAAAGGCCGCTGAGACGAGCGGCTACCAGCAGAGCGATAATCTGGCCTTCTGCCCGCAGAAGGAACTCAACCTCCCGGCCAACTACGATGAGGTGGTCGAGCGCTTCAAGCGCCTTCAATCGGGGCGTGCCATGGAGTCGCTGAACTGATTCGGCCTATTCCCGACCTGTTCGAAGGCTCGCTGCGGCGGGCCTTCACGCATTGGAACTGACGGAAGCCTTGGAATTGTCTTGGTCCGAGGGCTAATTTCAGCCCAAGCCTCGCGCGTCAGCCGGCGCCGGTCCTGCTGCCCACTTGTTTGGGCCGGCCACCGATTGACCTCCACGAATGGCGGAAGATCCACCAACCCTTTAACCCTTCCATGCCATGAAGACCTTCGATGCGAAGCACATCAAGAACATCGTGCTCCTGGGATCCCACGGATGCGGCAAGACCACGCTGGCCGAAACCATGCTCTTCGAAGCGGGTCTGCTCCAACGCCGCGGCCGAGTCGAGGACAGGAACACCGTAAGCGACTACCACGAGCTGGAGCACGAGCGCGGCAGCAGCGTTTATAGCACAGCGCTGCATACCGAGTGGCGCAATTACAAGATCAACATCATCGACACGCCGGGCCTCGACGATCTGGTGGGGGAGACCATCCCTGCTCTGCGCGTGGCCGACACGTGCGTGCTGTTGCTCAACGCGCACCACGGCGTTGAAGTGGGCACCGACCTGGTCTGGGAGCACATGCAGCGTTATGATCGCCCGGTGATCATCGGCGTTAATCAGCTCGACCACGCCAACGCCGATTTCGAGGCCACAGTGAGCCAGGCCAAGGAGCATTTCGGCAATGCCGTGACGCTGATGCAGTATCCATTGGAGCAGGGCGAAGGCTTCCACCGCATCATCGACCTCCTGAAGATGACCATGTATGTGTTCAAGGATGCTGGTGGTAAGCCCGAGAAGCAGCCCATCCCGGCCAGCGAATTGGAGAAGGCGAACGCCCTGCACAAGGAATTGGTGGAGAAAGCCGCCGAGAACGATGAGACGCTCATGGAGCACTATTTCGAGAAGGGCGAGCTCGATGAGGATGAGATGCGCAAAGGCCTGAAGCAGGGCATGATGAAGCGTACCTGCTTCCCGGTCTTCTGCCTGAGCGCCTTGCGCAACATGGGCAGCGGCCGCCTGATGGGATACAT
>DAORNP010000119.1:6311-11511 GCA_035441065.1 Flavobacteriales bacterium
CCCGCCGAGGAACTCACCGATGGCGGCACCCTCGAATGCCGCGCGGATGGCCCGCCCGTGCTCTTCACCTTCAAGACCATGATCGAGCCTAAGGCCGGCCACATCACGCTCTTCAAGGTCATGAGCGGCGAAGTGAAGGAAGGCATGGAGCTGGTGAACGACAACACCGGCGTCACTGAGCGCATCAACCAGCTCTTCATCGTGGATGGCAAGGAGCGCAAGCATGTGGAGAAGCTCGCCGCCGGCGACATCGGTGGAACGATGAAATTGAAGGACACCGCTACGGCCCATACGCTGCATGCGCCGGGGAAAGCGGTGAAGCTGCAGCCCATCGCCTTCCCCGAGCCGCGCCTGCGCCAGGTGATCAGAGCCACGGATCAGAAACTCGAAGAGAAGCTGCATGCTGCGCTGGTCGAGATCCAGAAGGAAGATCCCACCATCGTGCTCACTTACAGCCGTGAGACCGCGCAGCAACTCGTCGGTGCGCAGGGCGAACTGCACCTGAGCCTGCTCAAGTGGAAGCTCAACCATCATTACAAGGTCGATTGCGTGTTCAGCAGCCCGCGCATCCCGTACCGCGAGACCATCCGGAAGCCCGCCGAGGCCAGCTATCGCCACAAGAAGCAGACGGGCGGCAGCGGCCAGTTCGGCGAGGTGCATCTGAAGGTCGAGCCGTGGTACGAAGGCATGCCTGAACCGCACGGCCATAGCGTGCGCGGCAAGGAGGAGCATGAGCTGCCCACCGGTGGCAAATTGGTCTTCTACAACTGCATCGTGGGCGGCGTCATCGACAACAAGTTCATGCCGAGCATCCTGAAGGGCGTGATGGAGAAGATGGAGCGCGGACCGCTCACCGGATCGCCCGCACGCGACATCCGTGTGATCGTGTACGATGGCAAGATGCACCCGGTGGACAGCAACGACATCAGCTTCAAGATCGCCGGCCTGCAAGCCTTCCGCGATGCCTTCACCAACGCCGATCCGCAGTTGATGGAGCCGGTCCAGGAACTGGAGGTGCGCGTGCCCGCCGACCTCATGGGCGACGTGATGACCGACCTGCAAGGGCGCCGCAGCATCGTGATGGGCGTTGATAGCAGCGGCCGCTACCAGATCATCAAGACCCTGACACCGTTGGCCGAACTTGATCGCTACAGCACCACCCTGCGCAGCCTTACGCAAGGGCGCGGCACGTACAGCGAGAGGTTCCACGCCTACCAGCAAGTGCCCAGCGAGTTGCAGCAAAAGCTGGTGAGCAGCCACAAGGAGGAGGAAGTGGCGGCGTAAGTTTCAGTGCAGTCCGACCGGCGCGCCCTGCGGGAAACCGTGGGGCGCGCTCGTTCAGAACCATCCGTCCCGCCTCGGATGGTTGGTCCAAAGCTTCTCGCGTCATCCCGCCGCCACGACCTTCGCGCCTCGATGCGCCGCCTCGTTTCCGCGATCCTATTCGCGCCAGCGTTGCTGTGGGCCCAGGACACCACCCTGGTCTGCAAGAACCTCACTGCATCAAGGGCCATGGAGCGCATCGTGGTGGATGGCGTGCTCGATGAGGCCTCATGGTCAACGGCCGCCATCGGCTCCGATTTCGTGCAGAACGAGCCAAGACCCAACGAGCCGAGCAAGTACCGCAGCGAGGTGCGCGTGCTCTTCAGCGACCATGCGATCCATGTGGGCGCTGTGCTCTTCGACCAGCCCGACAGCGTAATGATGCGCTTGAGCGGCCGCGATGATGTGGGCATCACCGATTGGTTCGGCATGGTGCTCGACCCCTATGAGAGCGGACGCAACGGATTCGAGTTCGTGGTCACTGCGGCGGGCGTGCAGCTGGATGCGATCGTGGCCAACGAGGAAGAGGACGAGAACTGGCATGCCGTCTGGCACAGCGCAACCCAGTTGACCGAGCAGGGCTGGGTGGCTGAGATGAGCATCCCTTATTCGGCATTCCGGTTCCCCAAAGCCGATGAACATGTATGGAGCGTGCAGTTCATGCGGCTCGTCGGGCGCACGCGCGAGAAGAGCTTCTGGAACCCGATCGACCCATTGAAGGAAGGCTGGCTGCGTCAATGCGGTGTTGTCACGAGCATCCATGGGATCGATGCGCCCATGCGGCTCATGATCCTGCCTTATGCTTCGGCCTACGCCCAGCACTTCCCCACGGACGGGCCAAGTGAGAACGATTGGAACAGCAGCTTCAACGGAGGCATGGATGTGAAGCTCGGCCTCAGTGATGCCTACACGCTCGACATGACGCTGATCCCTGACTTCGGGCAGGTGGTAAGCGACAACGTAGTGCTGAACCTCTCGCCCTTCGAGGTCTATTTCAACGAGAACAGGCAGTTCTTCACCGAAGGCACCGAGCTCTTCCAGCGCGGTGGGATCTTCTACAGCCGCAGGATCGGCGGTGCGCCGAAGCTGCGGGGCGACCTGTACAACAGCCTGAACGAAGGCGACCGCATCGTTGAGGACCCGGGAGTGAGCAAGTTGCTCAACGCCACCAAGATCAGCGGGCGTGGCGCGAAGGGCTTGGGCATCGGCCTGCTAAACGCCGTGACGCGCGCCACCTACGGCACCATCGCGGACAGCTTGGGCAACGAGCGTCGTGTGCTCACCGACCCGCTCACCAACTACAACGTCTTCGTGGCCGATCAGCAATTGCCCAACAACGGCTATGTGAGTCTGATCAACACCAACGTGCTGCGTGATGGCGGCACCTTCGACGCGAACACCTCTGCGCTCGACTTCGTGGTGAACAACAAGGCGCGTACGCTGCAAGGCACGGGTGTAGCGCGCCTGTCGCAGCAATACGGACCGGGCATCGATCGCGCTCCGGGCTATTCCTATTCAGCAGGGCTGAGCAAGACCGGGGGCGCATGGACGTATGGTACCCAATACAACGAGGTCTCACCTGACTTCAATCCAAACGATCTAGGCTTCTGGCAGTTCAGGAACTACCGTGGCGCAGAATGGAATGTGAAATACACCAATTATAAACCGAAGAAGCCCTGGCAGCGTTGGGGAGCTGCCTTCGAAGGTGAGTACCTGCGCGTGGTGCAGCCGGACCACTTCTTCAACCTGGCGTTGGAGCTGAACACCTTCAGGGTGCTGCAAGGCTTCAATGCCTTCGGTGCGAGCATCCGCGCCGAACCGGTGCTCACCTATGACCCGTTCGAGCCGCGCGTGCCCGGCAGGCTCTACGAGTTCCCGACGAACATCCAGTACAGTGCATGGATCAGCACGAATTACAACCTGCCCTACGCCGTTGATCTGCGCGCAGGTTATCGCCGATTCTACGCGCGCGATCGCAAGAACCTCTGGGCCGAGCTCGAGAACAGATTCCGCCCTACGGACAAGCTCTTCTTCATCCTCAGCGGATCGCACGAGTTCAAGGATGAGGATGTGGGCTGGGTGGCCTTCTACAACGACGATATCATCCTCGGTCGTCGCGATCAATGGACCACGGAGCTCGGGCTCGAAGGCAGCTATGTCTTCACCAACACGCTGTCGCTGAACACCCGTGCCCGCCATTATTGGAGCCGGGCGCAATACGTGGATTACCACACGCTCCTGATGGATGGCAAGCTGGCTTCAACGGAATATGCCGGCCTCTATGAAGATGGCAGCTCCCGCCACAACGTGGACTTCGATGCGTTCACCGTTGACCTGTGGCTGCGCTGGACCTTCGCGCCAGGCAGCGAGATCACCTTGGGATGGAAGCAGAACATCTTTGCCAGCGAAGGCGTGGTGCGCCAGAGCTACATGGAGAATCTGCGCAACACCTGGTCGGCGCCGGGCATCAACAGCCTTTCGCTCAAGGCCATCTGGTTCGTTGATGCAGGGAGCTGGCTGGGCAAGAAGCATGGGCAATGAAGACCAAGGCGGTATTCCTCGCGGCCCTATGTGCCATGATGCTCTCCGGGTGCAACCTCGCGCGCATGCACGGCCGCAAGAGCGACAACCGGTTGAAGCGGAACGATTACGTCGAGAGCGCCATCGAGCAGAGCGGCTCGCGCTTCGCGTGGCATCGCGACACTGGCAAGCCCAAGCTGCTCTTGCTTCATGGGTACACCGGCACGGGCGCCTTGCAATGGAGCAAGACCGCAAAGCTGTTGCGCAAGGATTACGACTGCATCATGCCCGACCTGCTGAGCCACGGGCGAAGCATGAAATGGGACACCACGCGCGCGGGCCTCAGCCTCGATGACCAGGCCGCCCACGTGATCACCATACTCGATGGACTTGGCGTGAAGCAGCCGATACCGGTGGTGGGCAATAGTTATGGTGGTGGTGTAGCGGCGCGTTTGGCCGAGCTGCACCCGGAGCGCATCAGCGAATTGGTGATCTACGATGGCCTCGTGAGCGATTACAGCGCTGCGCTGGCCGATAGCATCGCGCGGGCGCATGGCGCGCCGAGCATGCTGGCCGTGATGCGCACGCCTTCGCCGAAGGATCTCCGCTTCGGCATTCGCCTTTCGCTCTACCGCGACCCGCCCTTGCCGGGCTTCATCCTCGGGCAGATCCACCGTGAGTTCGCCGAGCCGTACCGTGCCGCGCAGATCACCTTGCTCAAGTGCCTTCCCGCGCACGAGGACCGTTTCATCCACAAGCGCTTCCATTGGAAGATGCCTGTTTACCTGATCTGGGGCGAGCGCGATGAGTTGATCCCCAACGCAACGGGGAGAGCAGTGCTGGCGCGCAATGGCATCCCGGAAGAGCATTGGACCGTGATCCCGCGCACCGGCCACGTGGCCAACATCGAGCGGCCGCGCGAATTCGTTCGCGTGCTGAAGCAGCGCCTCGAAGAGAATTGAGGGCGCTTCCAAACGTTGGACCAGCCAATCGCGATTTCAACCTGAGGCTTTTGGCCACCTGGAAACCTTCCGGTTACCGGCGGTTCACTGCAACCCTTCATGGCCCGCCTACATTCGCGCCCCGCAATGAATGCCCTTACCCGCTATAAGCTGCGCAAAGTGGCCAAGTACGGCTTGGTGGCGGCGCTGGTGGCCTGGGTGCTCACGCTCTTTGCCGGCGATGACATGGGCATGCCCGTGCTGGGTGCATGGCTCCTCTTGGGCCTGTGGACCGGTGTGCTGGAGGAGTACCTCTTCGGTCGCCGGTTCCGCGCGCTGGCCGTGCCCTTGCAGTTCCTCGGGAAGGTGCTGCTGGTGAACCTCTTCACTGTGCTGCTCATCGGCGTGGCATGGCT
>DAORNP010000119.1:11521-11911 GCA_035441065.1 Flavobacteriales bacterium
GGGGCAGCGAGCGCTTCACCATGCTGGCCAGCGATGCCCCCTACCGCATGCACGAGATCTTCGGCATGGCGCAGTTCTACCGCCTTGTGCTGCGCGCGGTGGTGGTGAGCTCGATCGCGATACTCGTGGTGCAGGTGGAGGAGTGGATGGGGCGCCGCACCTTCATGGGCTTCCTGCTAGGCCGCTATGAGCGCCCGAAGCGCGAAGAGCGCGTTGTGCTCACCCTCGATCTGGTCAGCAGCACCGAGATCGCTGAGCGAATGGGAGATCTGCGCTACTACCGCTTCCTTAACCAGGTGTACTCGCTCATGACCGATGCCGTGCTGCGCAACGAGGCCGACATCCACAAGTACGTGGGCGATGAAGTGATCTTCACCTGGCCCATGAAGC
>DAORNP010000120.1:0-11902 GCA_035441065.1 Flavobacteriales bacterium
CACCGAAGTGGCGGCAACGCCAGCGCGCTGCGCACTGAGCGCCGTGAGGTAGAACAGCGCGATGAACAACGCACCGAGGAAGAGCGCAGGAGCGGTCAGTTCGAGCGGCACCGCAATGGACCACGGCTGGGTGAAGCCGATGCCCCAAGCGCAAGCCGTGAAATAGTTCACCACGATGGCTGGCAGCAACGGCACCTCGCGCTTCCCGAAAACCTTGAAGCAGAGCAGGAGCAGCGCCATCCATAGCGCGGTGATCGCTACCAGGGCCATGCTTCTCCGGGCAGCGCCTGCTGCGATGCGTTGATGAAGTAGTCGATGCGGTCGGTGGCATGATCCCTGGAGCGCGCGATGCGTGAGGCTATGCGCGGAGCCGGAGTCCCGCTGCCGAAACGGCCCTCTCCGGTGATCACGCGCGCCTCATCCCATGAACCGCTTTGCAGGAAGCGCGCATGAAGCTTCGCGCCGCCTTCCACCAGCAGCGAGCGAATGCCCCGTTCATTCAGTTCAGCGAAAAGGCGCTCGATGGGGTCTTCGTCGGAAGCGATGATCACCTGCTCTGCCTGTGTGCCTGAGCGCTCTTCCGTAGTGATCAGCATGGTGGCCTGCGTTCCGTCGAGAACATGCGAATCGGCTGGTGCCCGGTTGCCGCGATCGATCAACACGCGCAACGGTTGTCGTCCTTCCACGTGCCGCACATCGAGGCGAGGGTCATCATTGAGCACGGTGGTGCTGCCCACCAGGATCGCTTGCTCCTCGCTGCGCCACCGATGCACAAGCACATCGGTCTCCGGTGTAGAGATGCGCTGCACGCCGCGGGCGCTGCGCGGATGCTGATCCAGTAAGCCGTCGCGGCTCTGCGCCCACTTCAGTACGATGTATGGCCGTTGCTTCGTCACGCTGGTGAGGAAGCGTCGATTCATCCATCGCGCTTCGTCGGCAAGAACGCCCTCGATCACTTCAATGCCAGCACGCCTTAATCGTTCGACGCCTTGGCCATTGACCTTGGGAAAGGGATCGCCATGCGCGACAACCACGCGCTTCAAACCGCGCTCGATGATCAGGTCAGAGCATGGTGGTGTGCGACCGTGGTGCGCGCAAGGCTCGAGGTTCACGTAGAGAACGGCATCATCGGGCACCGGTGAGCCCCCGGGTCGCTGGAGGCAATCACGTTCAGCATGTGCGCTGCCCGGTCGCTGGTGCCATCCTTCCGAAAGGATGCGGTCACCCTTCACGAGCACGGCACCTACCATCGGATTGGGCGCAGCGCCCGACGCTCCGAGGCGTGCGAGCTGCAGGCAGCGGCTCATCCAGTGCGCGTGGTCCATCGGGCGTGTCTGCCGGGTGGCAGGTGGGCAAAGGTGGCGATAGGCCCGGCACCGCAGCAGGCTACTTTCGCCGCGATGGGCATCCGTGTGGGCGATAACAAGGTGGACTCCGTGCTCCGGCAGTACCGCGAGCAACTTGCACCGGAGTATGAAGAGGGCGAGATCAAGGCCATAGCACGCACGCTCTTTCACCACACCCTTGGCTGGGATGCAGCGCAGATGGAGCTGCGCAAGTTCGAGTCGCTGCACGAGTCGGACCTGCTGAAGGTGTACATGCCGCTGAAGCGCTTGCGGGCCGGTGAGCCATTGCAATACATCATCGGCAAGGTCGATTTCCACGGATTGCGGATCAAGGTCACGCCGGATGTGCTCATCCCGAGGCCTGAGACGGAGGAACTGGTCGAACTCATCTTCCGGAATGTCCACGGCGCCAAGCTGATCATTGATGTGGGCACCGGCAGCGGTTGCATTGCCCTGGCCATGAAGCAGAGCTTCCCGCGAGCAAGGGTGATCGGCATCGATGTGTCGGAGCCAGCGCTTTCCGTTGCGCGCGCGAATGGTGATGCGCTCGGAATCGAAGTCGAGTGGCTGCAAGCCGACGCGCTCGGCCGTGGCTTTGACATGCCGCACGGTGCTGATCTCATCGTGAGCAATCCGCCATACATCCCGGTGGAGGAGTTCGAGACGCTGGAGCCTCGCGTGCGCGCGCGTGAGCCTTATATAGCGCTGTTCGCTCCGGATCGCGATCCGCTGGCTTTCTACCGTGCCATCGGTAAGGCTTCCATGAAGTCCTTGGCGTCCAGCGGCCAGCTCTGGTTCGAGGCGCACTACCAGCATGCGCAGCGCACGGCCGATCTCCTGCGCACCATCGGATTCGGCGAAGTGCATGTGCTCAGCGACCTGAGCGGGAATGAACGATTCATCCGATGCGCGCGCTGAGATTCGCCTTGGCCGGATTCCTCGCTGCTTACGCATGGGGAGTGCTCGCGCAACAGCCGGCTGAGACCAAGGCGAAGGCAGCCTTCCGTGTGACGTTCAACTTCGACTACCGCAATACCAGCGTGAACCGCGAACAGGTCCGTTTCTATGGTCTCCGAGTCGGAGCCCAACGAGGCAGGGACCTTCTGGCAGTTGGATTCTATGGCCTTGGCGACGACTACGTTCAGCCCTTGGTGCCCATTGATGGAATCGGCCTCCGGCAGCACCACACGGATTTCGACTACGTGGCCTTGAGCTATGAGCGGCTCCTGATCGATACGAAGCGATGGCAGGTCGGAGTGCCGGTCTCCATCGGCCTGGGCACTTATCGCAGGTCCTACCTCGATGAAGGCCGGGTGCTCGTGCCGTATGCCGTGAATGAGCTGGTGCCGATCGAGGCCACATTGCACGCGGATTACAATCTCTTCCGCTGGCTCTTCCTCGGGGTGGGCGGAGGCTATCGGCATGTGCTGGCTGCCGACCGTTCGGCCACGGTAACGCTCAGTGATTGGACGTGGTACGGCAAGGTCGGACTACGTTTGGGCGTTCTTGTGAAAGGGATACTCAAAGGCAAGGAGAAGGACGATGGAACGAGCCACCGCTGAGCGCCGCATCGCCGAGTTGAGCCGTGAGCTCGAACGGCATAACCATCTGTACTATGTGCTCGCGGCTCCTGTGATCACCAATCAGGAGTTCGACCGCATGCTGAAGGAATTGGAAGAGTTGGAGAGTAGCTTCCCGGAGTTCGCATCGCCCAACAGTCCCACCCAGCGCGTCGGTGGCGACATCACCAAGGGCTTCCCCACGGTGCCGCACCGCTACCCGATGCTCTCCCTGGGCAACACCTATTCGCGTGAGGAGGTGGAAGAGTTCGTGGCGCGGGTGGAAAAGGCTATCGGCCCCACGCGCTACAGCATGGAGCTGAAGTACGACGGCGTGGCCATCAGCCTCACCTACAGGAATGGCGAACTCGTGCGCGGTGTCACGCGCGGCGACGGCGAGAAGGGCGAGGACATCACCGCCAACGTGCGCACCATCCGCAGCGTGCCTCTGCGCTTGCAGGGCGAGGGCTGGCCCGATGAGTTCGAAGCGCGTGGCGAAGTGATCTTCACGAAGAAGCAGTTCGACAAGCTGAACGCGCAGCGCGAGAAGGAAGGAGAGGAACTCTACGCGAACCCGCGCAATACCGCTGCTGGCACACTGAAGCAGCAGGACCCGAAAGAAGTCGCCAAACGCGGCCTCGACAGTTTCATCTATAGCATTCAAGGTGATGGGCTGCCCGCGCGGAGCCATTTCGAGAACCTGGAGCGAGCGCACGCGTGGGGCTTCAAGACACCCGACCCGAAGAAGCGCTACATCGCTCGCGCCTCGGACGCCGTCGGCATCATGGCCTTCATCGATCACTGGGGCCAACACCGCAACGACCTGGAGATGATCATCGACGGCGTGGTGGTGAAGGTGGACGACCTCGACGTGCAGGAGGAGCTCGGCCTCACGGCGAAGAGTCCGCGCTGGGCCATGGCATACAAGTACGCGCCCGAGCAGGCCGTGACCAAATTGCTGGGCGTCACCTTTCAAGTTGGGAGAACCGGTGCTGTCACACCTGTTGCAGAGCTGGATCCCGTGCAGCTTGCAGGCACAACGGTGAAGCGCGCGTCGCTCTTCAATGCGGATCAGCTCGAACGTCTCGACCTTCACGAGGGCGACATGGTGCGTGTGGAGAAGGCGTGCGAGATCATCCCGCAAGTGGTGGGCGTGGAATTGGCGAAACGCGAAGCCGGTGCTCGGCCCGTGCGGTTCCTGCACGACTGCCCGGAATGCGGCACGGCCCTGATCCGCCTCGAAGGCGAAGCGCAGCACTATTGCCCCAACGAACATGGCTGCCCTCCGCAGATCACGCGTCGCATCGAGCACTTCGTCTCGCGCCGCGCCATGGACATCGATGGTCTGGGCGCCGAGACCGTGCAGGAGTTCTACGGAGCGCAACTCATCCGCGATGTGGCCGACCTCTACGAGCTAAGCGTTGATCGCATCCTCGCGCTGGGCAAAGGCTGGAAGGAGAAGAGCGCTGAGAAGGTCATTGCGGGCCTGGAGAAGAGCAAGCAGGTTCCATTCGATCGCGTGCTCTTCGCGCTTGGCATCCGGCATGTGGGCGAGACCGTCGCGAAGAAGATCGCGCGCGGTGCGATGAGCATGGAACGTCTAATGTCCATGTCGAAGGAAGATCTCCTTGGGATCGAGGAAGTGGGGGCGGTGATCGCCGAGAGCATCATCGACTTCTTCGCCGTGCCCGGCAACCAGCGTATCGTTGAACGCCTACGGCAGCAAGGCTTGCGTATGGAAATGGAGGCCTCGGAAGGCCCTGCCAGCGACAAGCTCAAAGGGCTGTCCATCGTGGTGTCGGGCGTTTTCCGCAACTTCAGCCGCGACGGCATCAAGGAAGCCATCGAGCGCAACGGCGGCAAGGTGTCCGGCTCCATCAGCAGCAAGACCAGCTACGTGGTGGCCGGCGAGGGCATGGGCCCGGCCAAGCGAACGAAGGCCGAGGAACTGAAAGTGCCGGTGATCGATGAAGATGAACTCACGCGGATGATCGAGGGATGAAACTATTCGACCGCCTCAAGGAATGGATGGGAATCCGCAAGCTCTTGCGCGAGCTGCCGCAGGACCGCAAGCCCATCGCGCGCAGCATCGCCCTGGCGCGCAAGGTGGCCATCGTCTATGTGGTGGAGGACGAGGCTTCCCACAACCATGTCCGCAACTACGTGAAGCGCCTCAAGGAGGAACTCGGCCTCAGCAACATCATGGCGCTCGGCTATTCCGACCAGAAAGTGATGCCGCACTACCTGCATGCCAAGCTCAACTTCGAGGCCATCTGCCAGAAGGACCTCAACTGGTACCGCATCCCGCAGGGCAACACCGTGCAGAACTTCATGGCCGAGGAGTACGAGATCATCATCGACCTCACGCTTGAGGACCGCTTGCCGATCCAGTATATCCTGGCCAAGAGCCGCGCCCGATTCAAGGTGGGCCGCTGGAGCGAGAGCAACAAGAAGATCCTCGATATGATGATCGATATGGCCGGCTCGCGCAGCCTGCCGCAACTGATCCAGCAGGTGCATCACTACCTGCTCATGGTGAACAGCAAGCCGGAACCTTCACTGAACTGAAACCGCCGCAAGGCGACAAGCAATGGACGAACGATTCAAAGGACTTGGCGTCGCGATGGTGACGCCCTTCCGGGAGAACGGGCAGATCGATTACGCCGGACTGGAGAAGCTCATCGAGCATCAGATCGCGGGCGGCGTGGATTACGTGGTCTCGATGGGCACCACCGGCGAGAGCGTGACGCTCACCAAGGCCGAGAAGAAACAACTGCTCGCCGAGACCATCGCCTTCGTGCGCAACCGCGTGCCCGTGGTGCTGGGCGTGGGCGGCAACAACACCGCCGAGGTGGTCGATGCCCTGGGCGACTTCGAGATGGACGGGGTGGATGCCCTCCTCAGCGTGAGCCCTTACTACAACAAGCCCACGCAGGAAGGCATCTACCAGCACTACAAGGCCATCGCGCAGGTGGCGCTGCGGCCCATCATCCTGTACAATGTGCCCGGCCGCACCGGCAGCAACATCACCGCCGATACAACGGTGCGCCTCGCGCGCGACTTCGCCAACATCATCGCCATCAAGGAGGCCAGCGCAAACCTTGACCAGATGGGCCGCATCCTCAAGCACAAGCCCGAGGATTTCATGCTCATCAGCGGGGACGATGCGCTGACGCTTCCCATTATCGCCATGGGTGGCGTGGGCGTCATCAGCGTCATCGGGAATGCGTTGCCGGAAGAGTTCAGCACGCTGGTCACCGCTGCGTTGAAGGGCGACCTCCCCACAGCGCGCCGCGAGCACCTGCGCCTCATCGAGGTCATCGATTTGCTCTTCGCCGAGGGCAATCCCGGCGGCATCAAGTACGCGCTCAAGGAACTGGGCATCTGCGGCGATACCGTGCGCCTGCCGCTGGTGAACATCAGTGAGGCCACGGAGAAGAAGCTCTACCGCGCGCTCGCCGACGCGGAGGTGGTGAAGCTGTAGCGGGTTGGTGGAAAATCGCCACGCAGTGGCGAGAATTTCGCCACGCCGTGGCGATTTTCCACCACAGCAACGCTCACCTTCGCATCGCCATGGACTTCCTTGCCCTCGATTTCGAGACCGCCACCACCGCGGCCGACAGCCCCTGCGAGCTGGGCATCGCCATCGTGCGCGGCGGCGTGGTTCGCGAGGTGCGCAACTGGCTCATCAAGCCGCCGCAGTGGCCCTACTTCAGCCCGTGGAACGTGGCCGTGCATGGCATCCGCCCCGATGATGTGGCCGATGCGCCGCGCTGGAACGAGGTATGGCCCGAGGTGCAGGACCTGCTGCTCGGCGCCACCGTGGTCGCGCACAACGCCGCCTTCGACATGAATGTGCTCAAGGCCACGCTCGCCTCACAGTGCATCGCCCATCCGAGCTTCCGCTACTTCTGCAGCGTGAGCATGGCGCGCCGCGTGTGGCCAGGGCATGGCTCCTACGGCCTCAGCGCCATGTGCGGCCACCACGGCATCCCGCTCAAGCACCACCGCGCGGGCAATGATGCCGAGGCCACCGCCGAGCTCGTGCTCCGCGCGCTGCGCGATGGCGATACGCTCGATTCCTTCGTGCGCCGCTCACGCATCAACCTGGGCGCATTCTATCCGGGCGGCCATCGCACTCCGGGCGGCAAGGTCACGGCTGTGGAGCATTAGGGCGGCAGTGTACCGTGATGAATCCTGGCGAGATTCCCACCTGGTACGATTCTCTTAGCGGCAATGCAAGCGATAGGTAGAGCGCACCTTCGGCAGGCACGCAGCAACCGTGCAGGTGTAGCGTGCGGTGGCTGTCCACGATCCGCGCGGGACGGGCGGTCGGCGTGCCCGTGCGCAGAGCCTGTGTGGTAGCCGAGCTGCCTGGACTTGGATCGTGGTCGCCTTTTGGCTCCACCTTTTGGCGAAGCAAAAGGTGGAAAGCGCTTTGGCGTTTTGTCAATTCGATGGACTGCTGCGCATCGCGAACGTTGCAGCGCTTCTACCTTCACCCCATGGACGTCGATAGCCTGCATCGAATCGGCCGCGTGGGCAAGCCGTGGGGCCACCAAGGTGAGCTCACGGTCCACATCGATGAGGTGGACGTCGATGACCTCGTGCATGCAGGCTCGTTCTTCGTGGAGATCGATGGCCAGAAGGTCCCCTTCGCTTTCAGCCGCCTGCACGAAAAGGGAAGCGATACGCTGGTGAAGTTCGACGACTTCGACGACCCGCAGAGCGCGCAGATCCTCGTGGGCTGCGACCTATATGCACCGCCTGGCCTTTTAGCCGATGGCAGTGATGAGAGCTGGGACCCTGAGGAGTTCATCGACCTGCTCGTGCGCGATGAGGAGCATGGTGAGTTGGGCATCGTGACCGGCATCGAGGGCACCGATCGGAATCCGGTGCTGGTGGTGCTCAAGGGCGATCACGAGGTGCTCATACCGGTCACGGAGGAAATGATCCTGGGTGTGGATCCGGAAGAGAACGTGCTGCTGGTGCGCACACCGCCGGGCTTGATTGAGCTGAACAAGGGCTGAGCACGGAAGGCGGGCGGCTGGCGCGGCGCGTGCTCCCTAAATGCGGTGGTCATTCGGCGTTGGACGCTGTTGCGCGGCTCAGCGCGCAATGGCGTTCAACGTACGAGGCTTGCCGCAGGTGCGAGGAACGAGCATTGCGGCAAGCCGATGTTGGGTGCCGTCGCGTCTTCCGTATTCGTCCCGCCCATTGCTGCAAGGTAGTGGCTTGCTGTCAGTGGACAAGCGGGACTCAGAACCCGGCCCGGCTGTTCGCATTGAGACTTCATCGGTTAGGCGCAGTGGGCACCATTGCGCTCGGGGATGTTGGGCGAACGACTATGACGTGATTTCTGGCAAGAGGGCTACCTTGGACGCAAAGCATGAGCTACATGGCCCGAAAGGCAGCACGTCGGATACCCAAATTGCCCCAACTACTTCAGCGAAAGGTTTACAAGACTGGTCAAACCAGAGGGGCCGATGACGACGAGGTGTTTCAGAATAGGGTCTCTCGGAAGAGTACTGTGCTGTTGCAGTTTAATCGGCTTGATGTCGAAGGGAAGCCGCCCGAAGGAACCGATGAGTTTGAGCAAGGATTCATCGTTCTGATAGACCCCGAGGTGTACTTCGGCACCCCTGACATTGAGAAGGTGTTAGCCGACAAGGGGCTCAAGGTTGGCGTCAATGCTCTCGTGTACTATCAGACCCGTGCGCAGTGGCGTGAACACAATCCTGAGAAACTAGGTTGGCAAGCTGCCCAGAATCGCACGAACCCATTGGGCGGTGAATTTGTCGCTAGGGTTCCTGGGAACACATCTCTAGGCGGTGAGTCTGATAAGGTCATCGAAGGCTTTAACCATAAGGGCAGCAAGGGCGCGGGAATTCGTGTTTACGAGTATGCCGACGGCAAGACTTTGGAGCACTGCACCTTGCAGCTAGAGGCGATGTATTGGCATTGTTCGGACTCTGTAGACGTGGCCGTTCAAAATGGAATGGAACCAGGGCAAGCAGAATTGCGAAGGACCATCATTCTCGAAGAGTGCGTCAAGCATGACTTGCTTGATCATGCCAAGCTGCGGGCTGTCCGTATCCTCAATGAGGATAATGTGACAGTCTGCCCGCTTTGCTTAGAGCCTTTGAGCGCACAAGGGTTCTTCAGTCGAATGGAACAGGCCGAAGGACGGGAGGTTCTGGACTTGACCATAACCCAAGTGAACCTCTTTCACATAAACGAGCTACGCGTTGGGGTCTTCAATCACAGGCCTTACAATCTGGGCTGGGGTCACCACCACTGTAACGTGGTTGTCAAGGACTCGGGAATTGACAAGACCTTGCTTTGGATGAGGGATGTCGTTGAGCGCAACAAGGAAGCGGGTCTTTTCCCTAAAGAGTGAGTTCCATTTGTTCGCGGACTCTTTTGGGCTTGTGCTCAGGAGTGATAACAACCTCCTTTGCTCGAACCCCAGAAGAAAGTCTCGCGGAGAGCAGAGATTGGGTGCGCTCAATCCACTTAGGGTCGATTTCCATGGATACCGTTCGGCGTCCGAGATTGAGGGAAGCCATTGCCGTGCTTGCAGATCCACTGAAGCAATCAATCACAATATCACCGGGATAGGTTGTTGCTTTGATTGCATGTTCGAGCATTGACAACGGCTTTTCTGCGGGGTGCTTGCCTTTGTATGGTCGAACAGATGGGAAGGTCCATACGTCCGTGAACTCAACGTTGCCATTGACATTGAACGGGCGAATTAGGTCCTCGTAAGCTGGCATTGAATGAACGTTCCCTGTCTCCAAGAAGGCCGAGCATATACGCTCATACTGCTCACGACTCGGCACATTGCGACCGGTTTCCCAGTTCGATACTGCACCCCCGTGGTTCACCTTGCCGTAAGCACCTGTCACTTCAGTGAGTTGATGTCCAGATAGGCCAGATTGCTTACGTGCTTCGCGCAGAAAATTTGCAAACCATGAGTTCGTCAAGTTCCCTGGGCTCGATGGTTCCGCAAAGATGATTCGTTCGGTGTGAGCGTACCATTGCCGCAGAGCCTCCTTCTTCATTTTCTGTTTCCACCCGTCGAAGCCGGGCTCGTTAGGCTTGGTCCAAACGACCTGTGAAAGGACATTGAACTCTTCAGAGAAAAGGACTTCGAGCCTTGCCGACATCTCGGAAGAGCAATAGCAGAACAAAGTGCCATTCGGTCTAAGTATCCGCTTCCATTCGACAGAGTACTGCTTCATCCAGTCAAGAAAATCGGAGTCACTCTTGAAGGCAGTATCGCCGTGAATGTTGTCCTTTTTTGTACTGTGATAGGGCGGGTCTGTAAGAATCAGGCTCACCGAATGATCTGGAATCTTCTTCAGGTTTTCCAGTGAATCGCCAACAGCGAGTAACGCTTCGTCATGCTCGAAACCTAAGACGCCGGTAAGTCCCGCACGAATTGCGGCGAAGTCTCTGGATCTGTCAAGAACAGGATATGTCTCACTGTTGTGCATGGCCGGCATGTCGTCAAGTGTTGAGAGGGCAAGTCTACTTCATTACTAACGCACGAGCAAGAATTACTTATTCACATTGCGCTGTCGACCACGCTTCTTCTTGCCCTTGGCGACATACTCCACGAGTGCCTCCGCAACTATTAGGTGGTCACGACCGACCTTGTCAGCCTTTAGGCGTTCCTCACCGATGAGTTGACGAACACGTGAAGGGGAGACGCGCAAGTATTCAGCCGCCTCGTCGGTTGTGTAGAACTTCTCTTGTGCTGGCTTCTTGCTCATGTCAGGCTAGCAAAAGTAGCCAGCCAGTGCAGCTGCGCTCCCTCTCTTTCTACACATGATGCACAGGGCGGCGTTGGCCGCCGTTTTCACAAGTCCTTTCCGGCGGAGCCAGTTCTTTTTCTTCAGTCCTCCGAAGTTCTCGGGCGGCATTGGCTGCCGCCCTTTTCTGGGTTCTCAGCCGGGCCGGGTTCTGTTCTCAGTCGAGCGTGGGCCTTGGTAGCGTTGGCGTATTTTCGTGCGAGGGCTTTGCGCGTTGGCTTTTTCGCGATGGCACCCAACGGTTTGCAGCTACCCGAAGGTGGCGATTTCGAAGCACTTCACTGTCATCCAAGCTCAAACTTTGATAGAAGCACAAAGCTTGATTTAAACACTGAACCGCCACTTTTGGGTAGGTGCTGTTATGGGGCGTTTTTATTTGCATCTGTCAAGTTTTAGTGTCAACATTTTTCCAACGTCTTCTTGATTGTCATATCCATCTTGTGAGTAGTCCTTGTAGACCCATTTGCCATTTTGTTTTTCTAAATGGTCTTTAATGCTTTCATAGATTGGGGCTTTGTCTGTGGTAAAGTCAAACGAACCTTCGTGAACTCCGAACTGTTTTAAAAGTGTCCATTTGTCATTACATAAAGAAAATATTTTACAACTGTTTACTCTGCTAAAGTCTAAATAGTCAATTACTAAAGCTATTTCGTCTTTGCCGTCAGCATTGTTGTCGCCAATGTTAATTAAGCAATAAAGTCCTTGTACTGTCCCTAAATGTAAAGTGTCTTGGTTGCTTTTATTTAAAGTCAAATACAAGTCAGCTTCTTGATCGTAAAACCATTTCACAACTGTGTCCCACTCGTTTTGAAAAGGGTCTGCTGAGTTGTCAATTTCTGTATTTGTCAGTTTTGAAAAATTGTGCTGAAAAATCGTGTCCTGTTTTCTATCTCCGTCAAAGTCGCCAACTACAAAAAGTTTTTCCAGTTTGTGAAGTTTAATTTTGTCTTCTAAAACTTTATGAACTATAGAATTGTCAACAGTTTTCTCAGTATGCCCTTTGCAACTGAATAGTCCCATAGTTAAAGTCAGTATGTAAAATGTATGTTTCACGGTCGTCTTTTAAAATGCCACATAACGGTTTGCAGCTTGCCGCAGCGCCTTTTGTGCGTGGTCTTTTTGGTGCGTTGGGGGGCGTTGCGGCAAGGTGCTGTTATGGGTCGGCGGCGTCTTCGCATTC
>DAORNP010000121.1:0-5038 GCA_035441065.1 Flavobacteriales bacterium
GATGGCGCATTGCTCATCATCGCTGATGTTGCAGCACACCGCGCAGCGGCGCAGCTCATCGCGCATGCGGCGGATGGCCTCGGTGAAGCGCGCCACCTCCTGCGGCTCACGGCGCAGCAGCTCCAAGGCGAGCCGCATGGCCGTGCGCCGGCCGATGCCGGGCAGGGTGGCCAGTTGATCTACGGCGCTATCGAGCAGGGCGGAGGAGAGGGGCATGAGGGGGCGAAGTTCGCATGCGATCAATAGGCAGTGCGCACCATGTCGAGGTGCGGTATGCCATCGAGCAGGTAAGGCTCACTCACGGCGCTGTAGCCATGCTTCGCATAGAAGGCTTGCAGGTGCGATTGCGCGGATAGCTTCGAGCGCTTCGATCCGTAGCGCTGTTCGATCTCATCCAAGGCGAAGCGCATCAGTTCGTGCGCGAGGCCCTTCCCCCGATGTTCCGGATGCACGGCGACGCGCCCGATGCGCGGCAGGCCATCATCGTCCGGCGGCAGCACGCGCGCGCAAGCCACTGGATCGCCCGAAACGTTGCGGCCAAGCAGGTGCAGCGCGTTCAGGTCCTTGCCATCGAGCTCCTCGTAGAAGCATTGCTGCTCCACCACGAACACGTCGATGCGCAGTTTGATGAGGTCGTGCAGCGCGATCGGGTCGAGCTGCTGCCATGAGGTGATCGCCCACTGGATGCTCATGCGGGTTCCACGATCTGCAATTCGCCGGTGCCGGTGTAGAGCAATGCGCCTTCCACCTGCTTGTGGCCGATGGCGCGCAGCACGTGCAGGTAGCCGCGCACTTGCGCATGGTGCCGCTCATTGGGCGCACCGGTCTTGTAGTCGAGCACGCGCACGGCCTCGCCATCGATCACCACGCGGTCCGGACGCAACGCATGCCCATCGGCGGTGATCAGCGTGGCCTCGGTGCGCACATGCATACCGGGCGTGAACCACTCCGCAATCGTCGGCGAACGCAGGAGCGGCTCTATCCGCTCGCGCAGCATGGCCGCTTCATCCCTGTCAATGGCGCCTTCGCGGAGCATCGCGTCAACGGCATGGGGCAGATCGGTGGCCACCAGCACGCGGCTCAATGCCTCATGAACGAGGATGCCGTGGCGCCGCATCGGGTCGGTATCGGCCGGGTCCCAATCCTCGGGCGCCTCGAAGCGCAATGGCAAGTCGGTGCCTGCATGGTTTGCTGAAGAACGCAAGGCCACGGGCAGTGCTTCCGCGCTCCGTTTCCACGGTTCCAGCCGTTTCCCGCTCTGGTAGGCGCCATGGCTCTGCTGCGCTTCGAGCCAGGCCATCAGGCTCTTGGTCACCGCATCGGCGCGGTAAGCCCTGGCCCATACATAGAGCCGTTCCTTCGGACGGGTGAAGGCGACGTAGAGCAGGTTGATCTCATCGAGCTGCTTCAGTTCCTCTTCCTCGTCCAGCTCCGGAATGCCTGCGCTTTGGAGCGCACCTCCGGCGGCAACAAGCGCATAGGGCAATTCATGCGAGGCCTCGCTGCCATCGATCCAGAGCCGCTCGGTGTTGCGGCCATTGCTGCGCATCTGTGTGCTGGGCACGATCACCACGGGGAACTCGAGGCCCTTTGCTTTGTGGATGGTCATGACCTGGATGGCGCCTTGCGGCGCCGTGGCCGATGCGCGCTCGCCGCCCTTGCGGTCCCAATGCTCCAGGAACGCGGCGATGTCCTGGCCATGCTGAAGGCCGAAGTCGTGCGCTTCGTCGATGAGTGCGAGCAGCTGGCCATCGTGCGCGGGATCGATGCCCAAAGCGTTGGCCAGTGTTTCCATCAATGCGCTCAAGGTGGTGCGCAGAGCGGGATGGCCATGATCGCGCAGCCATTGGCCGATGCGCTGGTTGGCGATGCCCTTGCGCGAATCGGGGAAAGGATCCACAGCGATGGCTTCAGGCGGCGCAATGAGTTGCGCCATGCGCTGCAGCGCGCGCGCGGCAGCACATTCATCGTGCGTGTGCAGCACGCGCAGCAGGTCGATGATCAGTTGCGCAGAGGCGCTGCTCGCGAGCTTACCGCCATCGGGCGAGCTCACGGAATGGCCATGTGCCTTCAATGTTTCCACGCAGCGCTGGCCCACGCTCTTGCTGCGCACCAGCACGGCGATATCCGAAGGCTGATAGCCATCAGCCAGACATTCGGCGACACGCGCGGCCAGGAAGCGCGCAGTTGCTTCATCGGCTTCATGTCCCACCACCTCCTTCGGTAACACCTCCACATGCACCAGGCCTTCGTCGGTGCGGTGGACTTCCTGTTCTTGCCCGGCATACGCCACGCGCAGCCGTTCCGGGAGGATTGCCGGCAGGGCATTGAAGAGCGCATTGTTGAACTGCACGATGGTGGCCGACGAGCGCCGGTTGGCCACCAAGCGATCGCCTTCCTTGTAGTTCCTCTTGATTACGTCTGCGCGCTCGCGGTCGGTTTTGCTGTCCGTTCGTCCGTGCAACTCCGGGAAGCGCATGAGCAGTTGCGCCTCGCCATTGCGCCAGCGGTAGATGGCTTGTTTGGCATCGCCCACGATGAAGGCGCTGCCGCCCTTGCTCAAGGCATTGTCGATGAGCGGGAGCAGGCACTCCCATTGCAGCAGGCTCGTGTCCTGGAACTCATCGATGAGGAAGTGCATGTAGCGCTCGCCCACGCGCTCGAAGATCCACGGCGCTGGCTCGTCGCGCACCACCTCGGCCACGCGGCGCGTGAGGTCGCTGAAGAAGGCCACGCCGTCGTCGTGCTTGAGTTGCTCCAAGTGGCGGCTCAGCTCGTGCAGCGCGAAGGTGGTGGGCAGTTCGCGACGTATGGCGCGCAGCAGGAAGTAGCGGCGCTGCCCGGAATGGAGTGTTTCGTGGGCATGCGCGAAATGCCGTTTCATATCCTGCGCTGCCGATCCGATCAGGCTGCGTGCATCCGCATCGGCCTTGCCGCTGAAGAGATCGTCTTTGGCAATGGCCTTCATCGCCGACTTCCCTTCTTCGAGCCATGCACCATCGAACGCGGCGATCTTCCGCAGGTAGGAGGGTATGCCCCTTGCGCCCTCGGCCCAGGCATCGTCGGCAACGCCCACGCTTTGCATGAACTGGACTGCGGCTCTTCCTGCGGCGCGGATCTTCTCGCGCTCGGCCATGGACTCCTCGCGCAGTTTCTTGGTGAGCTGAATCGCACTGTTCGCATCGAGCCGGCTCAGTGCTTCGAGCGGCTTGATCGAGCGCTCCTGATCGAGCACCTTGATGAGCTCGCGCAAGCTCGTCGCAGGGTCCCACTTCTTCTCGTCCTCGAGCAATTGCTCGCAGGCCTGCACAAGGAGCTTCGTCACTTCGGCATGCGTGCCCGCCTCGGCGATCAGCGCATCGACCGCCTGGCCATGGTACCAATCGGCATCGGTGCTCATGTGCAAGGCCTGGTCCAGCCGCAGGTCGCGTGCGAAGGGCCGGGCCACGCGCCGGGTGAAGGCATCGATGGTGCTGATGGCCACATCGCCGTAATGATGCAGCATGTGCCGCAGCACGGCGTCGGCCCGGCGCGCGATCTCTTGGGGCGTGGCGCCGGTGCCTTGCTCCAGCGCCTGCATCACATCCGCCATATGACCTTGCTCAAGGTCGAGGGCGCTGAGCTTGCGCAGGTATTCCACCGCGCGCTCGCGCATTTCGCTGGCGGCCTTGTTGGTGAAGGTGAGCGCGAGCACCTGGCGGTAGGCAGTCGCATTCGAGGTGCCGAGGCAATGCCCGAGGTAGTGCTTCACCAAGGCGTGCGTCTTGCCCGCGCCTGCGCTGCTGCGGATCACCTTGAACATGGCGGGGAAGATAGCCGCCGTGTATCGCGCGCTATCATTGATGCATGAAGAACCTGTTGAGGCTCGAGGAACTGGCGCAGTTCGCGCTCATTGTTTTCGTGCTGCTTGCGGCGCACATGCCCTGGTGGGTTTTCGCGCTGCTGCTCATTGGCCCTGACATCGGCATGCTCGGATACCTGTTGAACAATAAGGTCGGTGCCTCTTGCTACAATGTGCTGCACCACAAAGGACTGGCGGCTGCACTGGTCTTCCTGGGGCAATTCGCGCACGTTTCAGCCCAGTACGACATCGCGTTCGGGACCGTTGATGAGGTCCTGTTGTTCGGCGGGATCATCCTTTTCGGCCACGCCTCCATGGACCGCATTTTCGGCTACGGCCTCAAATTCGGAGATAGCTTCCACCACACGCATCTGGGCTGGATCGGGAAGGGGAGGAGCGAGGCGGGTTAGCGCGTGGTCGTGCTCTGGTCAACGCCCGATTCACGGCAGACCAGGTGGTCGGATTACTTTCGCCGCCGATATGAGCACCGCACTCCTCACCGTACTCCTTGGCATCGGACTGCTTGCCCTGGCCTTCGCGGGCATCGCCGTGAAGATCTGGGCGAAGAAGGGCGGCGAGTTCGCAGGTACCTGCGCGAGCAACAATCCGTTGGTGCAGGCCGAAGGCGGCAGCTGCGGCTTCTGCGGGGCGCGTCCGGAGGAGAAGTGCAAGCGGGACGAGATCGATCCCTCGCTCAGCACGCCATAACGATTCGTTTCGAGGTGGTGCGCAGTTGAGCATTGATGCTCGTTCGGCAACACGCTTTACCGCAAACGCTCCGATTCCGCAGCGGCCAAGCAATCGCACCCCAATGCTTCGTTCACGAAGTTCAGCAGCGCGAACATGTGATCGCGCGCCCGGAACTTGCCGACCTGCGCGAGCAGCCATAGCCCGAGCGCGGCTGCTAGGAGGATGCCGGCTGCATAGAGTCCCCAGGGCGATTCATTCAACCGCAGTTGCGGGTAGCCGATGGCCAGACCGAATGTGGCCAATAGCGCAAGAGCGATGTAGGCGCCCACGAACATCATCCACACGGTGGGTGCCGGGCCGATCATGCAGCGCACGATGGTGAAGGTCTCCTGGCCGGGCTCTTGTTCCATCTCCAGATCAATGTCCATCTGCGGCGTCCACAATTGCTGTTGATCCGGCGCGTGCTGCAGGATCATGTGCGGCAGGTTGCCCTTCAGCCTGTAGCCG
>DAORNP010000121.1:5066-11882 GCA_035441065.1 Flavobacteriales bacterium
GCTCCCGCACCTGCGCGCGCAGACGGTCGCGGATGTCGTCGGGATGCAGCGGCGTGCGGAACTTGAAACGGGGGCGGAATTTCAGGTCGCTCATGCCGATGAAGATGAGCGCTTGCACCTAGGCGCACGCTGACGCTGATCAGTGGGCTGTATGCTCATCCCTCCGCAGCAGGGGGCCATCCGTTCACTTCGGCCAGCCTTCCGTCATCCACACCGCATAGCCGCCCTTGCCATCGTCGCTGATCAAGTAGCCCTTTACTTCGGGGTGCGCGTTCAGCCATTGCTTGGCGCCTTCGGTGCCCATCACCATCAGTGCAGTGCCTAAGGCATCGGCGGTGGCGCAATCGTCGGCGATCACGGAGGCGCTCAAGAGGTCGTTCATGGCGGGGCGCCCGGTGCGCGGGTCAATCGTATGGCCGTAGCGCTTGCCGTTCACCTCGATGAATTTCCGGTAGTTCCCGCTGGTGGCCAGGCTGCGGTCGTTCAGGGTCACCACGGTTTGCTGCACATGCGCATCGCCATCAATGGGCTTGTCGATCTGGATGGCCCACGGCTCATCGCGTTGATTCAATCCCGCGGCACGCACCTCGCCGCCCACTTCCACCATCATGCGCTCGATGCCACGCTGGCGAAGGAGCAGTGCGATCATATCAACGGTGTAACCCTGCGCGATTCCATTCGGGTCGAACTGCACGCAAGGCGCGCTCTTGCGGAAGGTGAGCGGTGCGGCGTCGTTGGCGCGCTCCCAGCTATCGGGGATGTAGATGCGCGGCATGCCCACGCAGCGCATGAGGCTATCGACCGCAGCGGTGTCGAGCGCAGCGCGGCCTTCCTTGCCCAGGCCCCAAGCGCGCACCAGCGGCAGCACCGTGGGATCGAAGGCACCCTCAGTGACCGACCATTGCTGGCGCGCAAGGGCGAGCATCACCTGGAAGTGGCGGTCCGTTGTGGCGAACGAGTCCGCGGAAGCATTGAAGCGCGTAACGGTGCTGGTGCTGTCCCAGAGGCTGAGGCTGCGATCGATCACGCGGAATAGGCTATCGACCGGCATGGTGAGGTCGCGGCCCAGCGAATCGAGGTACACGATGCGGAAGGTGCTTCCCTGGGCCTTGCCCTCGAGGGTGGTCCATTCCGGGCGTTGGCCGCAGCCGATGAGCAAAAGGGCGAATAGCGGTAAGTGTAACCTCATGGCACAAAGCAAAGCGCTGCGCGCGATCACCACCTCACGCTGAAGGAAGCGAAGGGGATCCCCGGTGCGATCACTTGCGTGATGCCCTCGTTGTTGAGGAAGCCGAAGTCGGCGCAGATGCGCGTGCCCATGACGCGCAGCGCATAGGAGATCAGGTATGGCGATCGCGATCCGGGAATGGGCAGCAGCCAGTTCTCGGAGACTACGCCCATGCGCTTGCCGAAGCGCCATTGGCCTGCCAAGGTGATCATCGGGTAGCGCGTGAGCCAGCGGAAGTCGAGCACCGACCAGCTGAGGCCCAGGGTGAGCTGCCGGTTCGCATCGCCCAGCGTGACCAGCCCGCCGAGGAAGCCCAGGTTCAAGCGCTGCGAACCGGAGTATACCCATCCGCCGAAGGGCACGCTCAGCACTTGACCTTGCGCGGCCACATGAATGCCATCGCCCATTTGACGACCGTACTTCACCGAGCCGAAGTAGATGCCACCGGCGGATGAATCGCTCAGGAGCGATGTGGTCTCGAAGCCAGCGCTCGCCGTGATGTTCTTGGTGACGCCCGCACTGAGCGAATTGAACAGCAGGTAGGTGTTGGTGAAGCGGAATTCGCGCGGTTTCATGGGGATGGCCGTGGCGCCGATGAGGTTGCGCGAGGGCACCGGGGCGTCGAACCATTTCCTGCCGAAGCGATTGCTGCCTTCCTCGTAGAGCGTTGCGCGTGCAATGGAGCTGCGCGCCAATGCATGCCGGCCGAAGGATCCGCTGGCCACGTGCACGGTGTCCCTGTCCGCAGCCACGATGCGGCCGATCACCAATGCGCCCTCGTGCAGTTCGAAGCGGTAGATGGTGGTGCTGTCCGGCGCGAGCTGATCGACGGGCACGCTTTGGCAGATGGCTCCAAGCGCGAGGCGCAGGAAGACCAGGAGCAGTGCGGTGCGCAACATCGGCGATGCTTGATCGGGCAGGGCTTGGGAAGGCGTGAAAGTAGGCGCCGGAAACGGAGCAGCCGGGCGAAGGGCCCGGCTGCTCCAGTCTGATGCGGAGGCGATCAGCCGCCGAAATCGTCGAAGCTCACGTTCTCCTTGGGCACGCCCCAGTCGTCCACCATCTTCAGCACGGCGGCGTTCATCATGGGCGGTCCGCAGAAGTAGAACTCGATGTCCTCAGGCGCTTCGTGCTTCTTCAGGTACTGATCGATCACGGCCTGGTGCACGAAGCCGGTGAAACCATCGCCTTCGGTGTCGTTCACGTCCTTCTTCACTTTCCAATTGTCCTCGGGCAGGGGCTCGCTGAGCACCACGAAGAACTTGAAGTTGGGGAACTCGCGGGCGATGCTGTTGAAGTGCTCGAGGTAGAACAGCTCGCGCTTGCTGCGGCCACCGTACCAGTAGGTCACTTTGCGCCCGCTCTTCAGCGTGTGGAAGAGGTGGAAGAGGTGCGAGCGCATGGGTGCCATGCCCGCGCCGCCGCCGATGTAGAGCATCTCGGCGCCGGTCTCCTTGATGAAGAACTCGCCGTAGGGGCCGCTGATGGTGACCTTGTCGCCGGGCTTGCGGCTGAACACGTAGCTGGAGCAGATGCCGGGGTTCACGTCCATCCAGCCGTTCTTGGCGCGGTCCCAAGGCGGTGTGGCGATGCGTATGTTGAGCATCACGATGTTGCCCTCGGCCGGGTGGTTGGCCATGGAGTAGGCACGGAAGATGGGCTCGGGGTTCTTCATCTTCAGGTCCCAGAGCTTGTACTTGTCCCACTCGCCTTTGAAGTCCATGGGGTCGCGGCCCAGCGCCTGCAGCTCCGGGTGCGCGGTGATGTCCATGTCCTTGAAGTCAACATCAACCGGAGGAACATCGATCTGGATGTAGCCGCCGGCCTCGAAGTGCAGCGTCTCACCGGGAGGCAGCTTCACCACGAATTCCTTGATGAAGCTGGCCACGTTGTAGTTGCTCACCACCTCGCACTCCCACTTCTTGATGCCGAAGATCTCCTCGGGCACCTTGATGTCCATGTCCTGCTTCACCTTCACCTGGCAGCCCAGGCGCCACTTATCGGCGATGGCCTTGCGGCTGAAGTAGGGCGCTTCGGTGGGCAGGATCTCGCCGCCGCCTTCGAGCACCTGGCACTTGCACATGGCGCAGGTTCCGCCGCCGCCGCAGGCGCTGGGCAGGAAGATCTTCTGCTCGCTGAGGGTGCTGAGCAGGGTACTGCCCGCCGCCACTTCAATGGTCTTCTCGCCGTTGATGCGGATCTTCACGAGGCCGCTGGGCGTGAGCTTCGTCTTGGCGTAGAGCAGCACGCCTACGAGCAAGAGGGTGACGATCAGGAAGACCGCCAGGGTGATGATGATCGTTGGGCCCATCGGTGATCAGATCTTGATGCCCATGAACGCCATGAAGGCGATGCCCATGAGGCCGGTGATGATGAAGGTGATGCCGAGGCCGCGCAGGGGAGCGGGCACATCGCTGTAACGGATCTTCTCGCGGATGGCGGCGATCGCCACGATGGCGAGGAACCAGCCCACACCGCTGCCGAGCGCGAAGCTGCTGGCCTCGGCGATGGTGCTGTACTGGCGCTCCTGCATGAAGAGCGCGCCGCCGAGGATGGAGCAGTTCACCGCGATCAGCGGCAGGAAGATGCCCAGCGCGCCGTAGAGCGCAGGAGCGAACTTCTCCACGATCATCTCCACCAGTTGCACAATGGCCGCAACCACCGCGATGAACATGATGAAGGCGAGGAAGCTCAGGTCGATTTCAGCGAAATCGGCGCCGAGCCACGAGAGCGCGCCTTGCTTGAGCACGTAGTTCTCGAGCAGGTAGTTCACGGGAACAGTGACGCCGAGCACGAAGATCACCGCGGCTCCCAGGCCCACGGCGGTCTTCACCGTCTTGCTCACGGCCAGGTATGAGCACATGCCCAGGAAGTAGGCGAAAATCATGTTCTCGATGAAGATCGCCTTGATGAAGATGTTGACCAGGTTCATGGCGTGCGTGGATTAGGCTTGCTCGATGAGCTTGGTGTTGCGCGCGCGTTGGATCCAGATGATGATGCCCACGATCACGAGCGCCATCGGAGGCAGGATCATCATGTTGTTGTTGAAGTAGCCGCCACCGTTCGCTGCGTAGAGGCTCTCAGGGATGATGCGCAAGCCCATCAGCGTTCCGTTTCCGAAGAGCTCGCGGAAGAAGGCAACCACCACGAGGATCCATGCGTAGCCCAGGCTGTTGCCAATGGCATCCATGGCGCTGGGCAGTGGTTTGTTGCCCATCGCATAGGCCTCGAAGCGGCCCATGAGGATGCAGTTGGTGATGATCAGGCCCACATACACGCCCACCTGCTTGCTCACGTCGTACACGTAGGCCTTCAGGATGATGTCAACCAGCGTCACCAAGCCGGCGGCGATCACCAGCTGCGCGATGATGCGTATACGACCGGGAATGAGGTTGCGCATGGCGCTGATGATCATGTTGCCAGCGATGAGCACGGCCATCACGCTGGCGCTCATCACCAGCGCGTTCTCGAGCTTCACGGTGATGGCCAGCGCCGAACAGATGCCCAGCACCTGCACGGTGATGGGGTTGTTGTCGTTCAGCGGGTCGGTGATGAGCTTGCGGTTCTTCTTGCTGAAGAGCCCTTCGGCCGGCTTGGCCGGTGCTGCGGTTTCGGTGCTCATTGGGGAAGCTCGCTAAGGATGATTGTCGAATCCGTGGCCGTTGGCTCCACGGCGGGCGGTGCTGGCGGGGCCACCACGCTCTTCAGGTACTTATCGTAGATGGCCAGTGTGCGCAGGAGCATCTCGCTCACGCCATCGCTGGTGATGGTGCCGCCGCTGATGCCGTCGACCCCATGCGGGTCGGTGGTCTGTGAGCCGCCCTTGTACACCTTGATACCGGTGTAGGTGCCGTCCTCTTCCGTGATGGTCTTGCCCGGGAACTGATCGATAAAGATCGGCGTGGCGATCTCGGCGCCCAGGCCCGGCGTCTCGCCTTTGTGGTCGAAGGTGCTGCCGTAGATGGTGCGGCCATCCTTCTCCACGCTCACGTACCCCCAAACGGGCCCCCATAGCCCCGTGCCCACCATCGGAAGGACGAAGAGCTCTTTGCCTTCGGTGCTGGCCAGGTATACAGGGTACTTGAGGGCTTCGGCCTTCAGCACGCCGGCCTTCCAGTCCTTGTATTGCTTCAGCACATCCAGTGAGAAGGCATCGCCGTCGATGGGTGTGCCTTCAGCGCTGATGAGCAGGGTCTTCTTCACCAGCTCCTGGTATTTGGCAGGCGCTGCATCGCGCTCCACCTTCACATTGATGCTGGCCAGGATGTTCTGCATCTTCTCCCGCCGCACGTTCTCGGCATAGGGCTCCTTCAGCGCGAGGAAGGTCACGGCCAGCACCGTGCCCACCACAACCACCAGGATCGTGGTGAAGATGAAGGTGAATGAGTTGCTGTTCTTGTCGAGGGCCATCGGTGCAGCGTTAGGCGGTTTGCAGGGTTGCGCGCTTCAGGCGGCGCTTCACATTGGCCTGCACCACATAGTGGTCGATCAGCGGGGCCATCACGTTCATGAAGAGGATGGCGAGCATCATGCCTTCCGGGTATGCCGGGTTGATCACACGGATCAGCAGGGCCAGCACACCGATGAAGAAGCCATAGATCCACTTGCCCGTGTTGGTCTGCGTGGCGGTAACGGGATCGGTGGCCATGAAGACCATGCCGAACATGAAGCTGCCCAGCATGAGTTGATGGAGGATCGGGATCTGCATGTAGGCATTGCCCACTTGCGGACCCACCCAATTGAAGATGCCAGCCATGGTTGCGCCACCGAGCACCGTGGCCAGCATGATGCGCCAGCTTCCGATTCCGGTGATGATGAGGATGGCGGCGCCGATCAAGCAGGCGAACGCGCTGGTCTCGCCGATGCTGCCGGCCTCGATGCCCCAGAACGAATCCATCATGGAAGTCACCTTCGAGATGTTGCCCGAAGCCGCGTGGCCGAGCGATGTGGCGCCGCTGAAGCCATCGACAACGTTCTCCCCGGCTTGCACGCTCGTATTCACCCACACCTTATCGCCGCTCATCATGGTAGGGTAGGCGAAGAAGAGGAAGGCGCGCGCCGTGAGTGCCACGTTCAGGAAGTTCATGCCCGTGCCGCCGAACACTTCCTTTCCGATCACCACCGCGAAGGCAGCGCCAACGGCCACCATCCACAGCGGGGTCTCAACGGGCATCACCAAGGGGATGAGCATGCCGCTCACCAGGTAGCCTTCCTGGATGGGATGGCCCTTGATGCTGGTGAAGAGGAACTCGATACCGAGGCCCACGCCGTAGCTCACCACCACGATGGGAAGCACCTTGATGGCTCCGAAGAGGAACTTGTCCCAGAAGCCATCGCCTGCTTCCATGAATTGGCCCAGCGCCAGGAAGTGCTGGTGCCCCACGTTCCACATGCCGAAGAGCAGGCAGGGCACCATGGCGGTGATCACGATGCTCATGGTCCGCTTCAGGTCGATGCCGTCGCGGATATGGGCGCCGCGTTCCGTGGCGTGGCCGGGTGTGAACAGGAATGTCTCGAGGCCGTCGAAGACCCAATGGAGCTTCTCAAGCTTTCCGCCCTTCGCGAAGGTGGGCTTGATGCTATCGACG
>DAORNP010000122.1:0-4387 GCA_035441065.1 Flavobacteriales bacterium
TCAGCTTCGAGCCCACTACGGCCTGCAACCTGCGATGCCCCGAATGCCCCAGCGGACTGCGCAGCTTCACCCGGCCAACGGGCAACCTGAAGCAGGACCTCTTCACGCGCGTGATCGACGACCTGGCGCCCGACCTCTGGGCACTCACCTTCTACTTCCAGGGCGAGCCGTACATCAACCCCGGTTTCCTCGACATGGTGCGGTATGCTCATGAGCGCGGCCTCTACACCGCCACCAGCACCAACGCGCACTTCCTCGACGATGCCAAGGCCGAGGCCACCGTGCGCAGCGGCCTTTCGCGGTTGATCATCTCGCTCGATGGCACCACGCAAGAGACCTACCAGCAATACCGGCGCGAGGGGGACCTGGCCAAGGTGATCGAAGGCACGCGCAACATCATTGCCTGGAAGCGAAGGCTGAAGAGCCGCACGCCGCACGTGGTGTTCCAATTCCTTGTAGTGAAGCCCAACGAACACCAGATACCCGAAGCGCGGAAGCTGGCCCATGAGCTTGGTGTGGACGAACTCTGGCTGAAGACCGCGCAGATTTACGACCCCAAGGATGACCATCCGCTCATCCCTACGCAGGACAAGTACGCCCGCTACCGCCGCAACGCCTCAGGCTTGTGGGAGGTGAAGAACAGGCTCGAAGACAATTGCTGGAAGATGTGGCACAGCTGCGTGATCACGTGGGACGGTCGCGTGGTGCCCTGCTGCTTCGACAAGGATGCGCACCATGTGCTCGGCGACCTGCGCGCGCGCAGCTTCCGCGAGCTGTGGCACAGTGATGCTTACAACGATTTCCGGCGGTCATTGCTGCAGTCACGCAGCAGCATCGAGATGTGCAGGAATTGCAGCGAGGGCAGCCCGGTGTGGGCGTAGGCCTCACCCGTCACACCTTCATGATGTCCTTCTCCTTCAGCGCGAGCAGGTCCTCCGCCTTCTTGTTGTACGTGGCGGTGAGCTTCTCCACCTGGCCATCGAGGTCCTTGGCGTGATCCTCGGGCAGGCCGTCCTTCTTAGCGGCCTTGATGGCCTCCATGGCCTTTTGGCGGCTGCTTCGGATGCCCACCTTAGCGTGCTCCATCTCGGCGTGCGCGCTCTTCACGAGCGCCTTGCGCCGCTCCTCGGTGAGCATGGGCACGTGAATGATCACGCTCTCGCCGTTGTTGCTGGGATTGAAGCCGAGGTTGGCACCGATGATGGCCTTCTCGATCGCGTCGATCATCTTCTTTTCCCAAGGCTTCACGAAAAGGGTGCGGGCATCACCCGTGTTCACCGATGCCACTTGCGAGAGCGGCACCATCTGGCCGTAATAGTCCACGCGCACGGTATCGAGCATTCCGGGATTGGCGGCACCAGCACGGATCTTCGTCAGTTCCACCTCGAGGTGGTCAACGGCCTTGCGCATGTGGTCCTCGCAGGTATTCAGTACGGCGGCTTTGTCGAACATGGCGTGCAGTGTTGGAATGGGAGCCTGCTTTTCCAGCAAGCAGGCGCGAAAATAGCGGTGCGGTCGCGGCTCAGAACTCAACCAAGGTGCCCACGCGCTCACCGGCCACAAGACGAGCGAGATTGCCCGGCTTGTTCATGTCGAAGACGATGATGGGCAGCTCGTTCTCCTTGCACAGCGTGAAGGCCGTCATGTCCATCACGTTGAGGCCCTTCTCATACACCTCGGTGAAGGAGATACGCTCGTATTTGGTGGCTTGTGGGTCCTTCTCGGGATCGGCCGTATAGATGCCATCCACGCGGGTGCCCTTGAGGATCACATCGGCCTCGATCTCGATGGCGCGCAGGCTGGCAGCCGTATCGGTAGTGAAGTAAGGGTTGCCCGTGCCCGCGCCGAAAATCACCACGCGGCCCTTTTCCAAATGGCGCACAGCACGTCTGCGGATGAAGGGCTCAGCGATCTGCTCCATCTTGATGGCCGTCATCAAACGGGTCTTGTGGCCCTTGGCCTCCAGCGCGCTCTGCAGTGCCAGGCTGTTGATCACGGTGGCCAGCATGCCCATGTGGTCTCCCTGCACGCGGTCGATGCTTCCTTCGGCCTGCATGCCGCGATAGATGTTGCCCCCGCCGATCACCACGGCCACCTCGACGCCCTGCTGCGCAATGGCGATGATCTCATCGGCATATTGCCCGATGCGCTGCGGGTCGATGCCGTAGTCCTTTCCGCCCATGAGGCTCTCGCCGGAGAGCTTCAGGAGGATGCGCTTGTATCTGTTGGCCATGTTGAGCGGGCCAAAGAAAAGAAAAGAGGGAGGCGCGGGCCTCCCTCTTCCATCAGTTGCGCATGATGCTCACACCGTGAGCGAGTGGCGCTTGAAGCCGGTCACCGTGAGGTCCTTGTCGGCGCTCCTCACGTACTGCTCCACATTGAGCTTGTTGTCCTTGATGAACTCCTGCGCGAGCAGGGTGCTCTCCTTGAAGAACTTGTTCAGGCGGCCCATGGCGATCTTCTCAGCCATGTCCGCAGGTTTGCCCTCTTGGATCGCGAGCTCCTTGCCGATCTCGATTTCCTTGTCGATCACGCTCTGCGGGGTGCTGTCCTTGTCGAGGGCGATCGGGCCCATGGCTGCGACCTGCATGGCCACATCCTTGGCAACGCCATCGAAGCCCGCCTTGCTCAGGCCCACAAGGCTGGCCACTTTGTTGCCCGGGTGGTTGTATGCATACACGCTGCCTGCGCTCAACGCATGGCAGGCGCTCACGTCGATCTTCTCGCCGATCACACCGGTCTGCTCAATGAGCTTCTCTGCGATGGAGAGGCCATTGCTATCGTACGCAGCGGCCTTCAGCCCATCGATGCTGTCGAGGCCCTTTTCCAAGGCGATGTCGGCGATGCGCTCGGCCATGGCAGCGAAGTCGGCGTTCTTGGCCACGAAATCGGTCTCGCAATTGGTGCAGACCAGCACGCCACGGGTGCCGTCGGCGCTGGTCTTGGCGATCACGAGGCCTTCGGTGGCGTCACGATCGGCGCGCTTGGCAGCCACTTTCTGGCCCTTCTTGCGCAGGATGTCGATGGCGGCATCGAAGTCGCCATTGGCCTCGGTCAGGGCCTGTTTGCAATCCATCATGCCGGCGCCGGTGATCTGGCGCAGCTTGTTCACGTCGGCGGCGGTAATGGCCATGGTGCTCATTGTTATGGGAGTTGGTCGGGCAGCTGTCATGTGGCAATGAGCCGGGACACAGCCCTAACGTGATGATTCGTTGCTATTCAGGCCGTTTGCTCGCCGCTTCCAGCCTCCTCAGGTGCTGCGGTGGCAGGGGCTTCGCTTGCCGGAGCTTCGGTGCTCTCGACTGCAACGGTTTCAGCTCCTTCTTCCTCGGCGCCTTCGTCAACTGCGGTCTTGTCGTTCTTGCGCTCCTCGAGGCCCTCATTGATGGCCGCGATCATCACTTCGGTGATGAGCTCGATGCTCTTGGTGGCATCGTCGTTGGCCGGGATAGGGAAATCAACCAGCGTTGGGTCGCTGTTGGTGTCAACGATGGCGAAGGTGGGGATGCTCAGCTTGCGGGCCTCGGCCACGGCGATGTGCTCCTTCACGATATCGACGATGAAGAGTGCGCTGGGCAAGCGGGTGAGGTCCACCACGCTGCCGAGGTTCTTCTCCATCTTCTCACGCTGGCGCATCACCTGCAGGCGCTCGCGCTTGCTCATGTTGTCGAAGGTGCCATCGGTCTTCATGCGATCGATGGTGGCCATCTTCTTGATCGTGCGCCGGATGGTGGCGAAGTTGGTGAGCATGCCGCCGCTCCAGCGCTCGGTCACGAAGGGCATGCCCGTGGGCTTCACCTTGTCGGCTACGATGTCCTTCGCTTGTTTCTTCGTGGCCACGAAGAGGATTTTCTTGCCGCCGCGCGCGATGCTCTTCATCGCGTTCGCAGCCTCTTCGAGCTTCGCCGAGGTCTTGTTCAGGTCGATGATGTGGATGCCCTTCTTCTCCCCGAAGATGTACGGGGCCATATTGGGGTTCCACTTCCGGCGCAGGTGGCCGAAATGCGCGCCGGCCTCCAGCAGGCGCTCGAATTCTACACGTGCCATGTCCTTGTCCTTGTGTTTGGTTTCACTTTCCTTTTTCCCGTTGTGCAGGCATTCGGATGGTAGCCGGTGTTACCCGAGTCCTCCCGAATTGGATGCTGAATCCCGTGACCGGGACCAACAAGCGCAGGGACCTTAACGCTTGCTGAACTGGAAGCGCTTGCGCGCCTTCTTGCGGCCGAACTTCTTGCGCTCCACCTCGCGGGGGTCGCGCGTCATGAGGTCGAGTGCCTTGAGCTTGGGCTTGTTCTCGGCATCGATCTTCACCAGCGCGCGGGCGATGCCCAGGCGCAGGGCCTCCACTTGGCCGGTGATGCCGCCGCCATCGATGGTGGCCGTCACA
>DAORNP010000122.1:4397-10966 GCA_035441065.1 Flavobacteriales bacterium
CGTACTTGCCCACCGTATCGGTGAGCGTGAAGGCCTGCTGCACCTTGTACTGCTGCTGCAGGATGGGGAAGTATTGCTTGCTGTCGCGGCCATTCACCGTGATGTTGCCCTTGCCTTCGGCGAGGATCACACGGGCGATGCTGGTCTTGCGGCGACCGAGGCTGTTGGTGGTTGCCATCTTACTTGAGCGTGTTCAGGTCGAAGTTGCGGGGCTTCTGCGCGTCGTGCTTATGGGCCGTGCCCACCACCACGTGCAGGTTATTGAAGAGGCGGCGTCCCAAACGGTTCTTGGGGAGCATGCCGCGTACAGCATTCTCCAGCAGGGCTTCTGGCTTGCGCGCCTTCAGGTCCTTGGCCGTCTCGATGGTCTGGCCACCGGGATACAGGCTATAGCGCTGGTACTCCTTGTCGGCCATCTTGGTGCCCGTGAGGCGCACCTTGTCGGCGTTGATCACCACCACATGGTCGCCGCAGTTCACATGCGGGGTGAAGGTGGTCTTGTGCTTGCCCCGGACGAGCATGGCCACTTTGCTGGCCAGGCGTCCAAGTACTTCGTTCTCAGCATCTACCAGCAGCCATTCTTGCTGCACGGTGGCCTCGTTGGCCATGCTGGTGGTGTGGGTTGTCGATGCCACGTGAGTGCGGATTGAAAGGGTACTTCCCCGAAAACGGGCTGCGAATGTAGGGGCTTTCTCCGGAAAACGAACAAGGTTGCGTGGACATCCTTGGCGCGCGGTCCCACGAGGGCGGAAAAAGAAGAACCCGGCACCGGGTAGCCGGTGCCGGGTTCAGCAGTGCGATTCAATCAGAAGGTGAAGGTGAGGCCCGCGTTCAGGGCCGTGACCGTATAACCTGCCTCGGCATACACGCCAAAGTGGTCCGTGAACAGGTAGCGCACGCCCGCGAAGGCACCATAGATCGGGAAGCTCGACGCAGAGGAGTAACCGTCGTCGTAATCAGAGGTCACCCCGTTGATGGTGCGCGTCGTATTGCTGGTGTAGGTACCGATGTTGAAGCCCAACAACACGCCACCGTAAAGGTCGAGCTCGTCGACCCCATGCCACCAATTGAGGTGATAGGTAGCCCGGGCACCAAGCATAATGTTTGACCAACGACGATCGTACTTGATGGTTTGGAAGGAATTCGAATTGGTGTATTCATACTTCACGGTCTTGAAGCCGACCAAGCCGCCGATGCCGAGCACGTCCGGGCCGAGCTTCTTCACTCCGCGGTCATAAGCGAAGCTGAACGTGGGGGAGACGATGTACTTGCCTGCCGACCCCCGGGAGATGTAATTGTAGCCGAAGCCACCTATGCCAATGCCCACATTAATGGCGTTCGTGCCTTCGCTGAATGCTTGGGCCGACAACTGGTTGCTGCTGAGGAAGGCCAAGGGAAGGACGAGTGCCTGGAGAAAACGTTTCTGAATCATGGTTCAAGGGTTTGATCGGTGCAGCCCAATATCGGGCCAGAGGATTATCAGATGCAATTGTACTATGGAGTCGGCATTCAGGGAATAACACCCAGTTCCTTCCCCACCTTCGCGAAGGCCGCCAGGGCCCAATCAATGTGCGCGTCCGAATGGGCGGCGCTGAGCTGCACCCGGATGCGGGCCGTGTCCTTGGGCACCACGGGGAAAAAGAACCCGATGACGTAGATGCCTTCCTCCAGGAGCATGTCGGCCATCACCTGACTCAGCTTGGCATCACCGAGCATCACAGGCACGATGGCCGCACCGGATCCGCGCGTCTTGAAGCCGAGCGCTTCGATGCCGTTGCGGAAGCGGTCCACGTTCTTCTCCAAGCAATCGCGCAGCTCCGTGCTCGCGCTGAGCAGGTCAATGACCTTGATGGATGCCCCGACAATGGTGGGCGCAAGCGAATTGCTGAATAGGTATGGCCGGCTCCGCTGCCGCAGCATCTCGATGATCTCCTTGCGACCGGTGGTGTAACCGCCCATGGCGCCGCCGAGGGCCTTGCCCAAGGTTCCTGTGATGATGTCCACGCGGCCCATGACGCCGCAATGCTCAACGCTTCCACGGCCGGTCTTGCCGATGAAGCCTGCAGCATGGCACTCGTCCACCATCACCAAGGCTTCGTACTTGTCGGCAAGGTCGCAAACGCCCTTCAGGTCAGCCACGATGCCATCCATGCTGAAGACGCCATCGGTGACGATGATGATGTGGCGGGCGCCATCTCCCCGGGCCTGCTTGAGCTGCTGCTCCAGGTCGGCCATGTCGTTATTGGCGTAGCGGTAGCGCTTCGCCTTGCAGAGCCGAACGCCATCTATGATGCTCGCATGGTTGAGCGCATCGCTGATGATGGCGTCCTCTTCTCCGAGCAGGGGCTCGAAAACGCCACCATTCGCATCAAAGCAAGCTGCATAGAGAATGGTGTCCTCGGTGCCATGGAACTCGGCCAGTTTGCGCTCCAGCTCTTTATGGATGTCCTGCGTGCCGCAGATGAAGCGTACGCTGCTCATGCCATATCCGTGCGAATCGAGGGCCGCGTGCGCCGCCTTCGTCACCTCCGGATGCGAGGACAGGCCGAGGTAGTTATTGGCGCAGAAGTTCAGCACCGTGCGTCCGTTCACGGTGATTTCCGCGCCCTGTTCGCTGGTGATGATGCGCTCGCGCTTGAAGAGCCCGGCCTGCTCAATGGCGGATAGTTCGTTCTGGAGGTGCTGCTGCAGCTTGCCGTACATGCGATCGTGTTTGTGCGGGCGAAAGTACCTGCCGCCGGTGAGGCTGGGCAGCACGTGCCGCGCCCGATGGTATTCGAGCGCCGCTAGCGATCACCTTTGCGCACATGGATATCCGCATCGATGGGCAGCACGCGCTCGTGCTGGGAGCCTCTCAAGGCATCGGAAGGGCCGTGGCGCATGAGCTGGCAGCGCTTGGCGCAAGCATCACCGCAGTGGCGCGTGATCCGCAACGGCTCGAAGCGCTCCTTGCCGAGCTTCCTTCTGCTCGCGGGCCGCACCGCGCCATTCCCATCGATGTGAGCGATACGGGGAGCCTTGCGGAGAAGATGGGAGCCGTGGTGCATGAAACACCAATCGACATCATCGTCAACAATAGCGGCGGCCCTGCTCCCGGCCCTGCGCATCAGGCGGATCCGAGTGCATTCGAGGCGGCCTTCCGCCAGCACTTGATCGCTTACCAGACTGTGGCGCGCGCCGTTGTGCCCGGCATGAAAGAGCGCGGCCACGGGCGCATCATCAACATCATCAGCACCAGTGTGAAGCAGCCCTTGCACAACCTGGGCGTGAGCAATACCATCCGCGGAGCGGTGGCCAACTGGGCCAAGACGATGGCCAACGAACTGGGGGCCTTCGGCATCACCGTGAACAACGTGCTGCCAGGCGCTACGGAAACGGAGCGCCTCGCCGCGATCATTCGCAATAAAGCCGCCAAGCAGGGCATCACGGAAGCCGCCGCGACAGCAGAGATGCTCGCCGAAATCCCGCTGAAGCGCTTTGCACGCCCGGAAGAGGTGGCCTTCGCCGTGGCCTTCCTTGCAGGGCCTGCCGGCGCTAGCATCAACGGCATCAACCTGCCGGTGGATGGAGGGCGAACGGCCTGCCTCTGATTCACGACCCCGCAGAAATGAGCGGGGCGCCCCAAAGGGCGCCCCGCAATCTTAGAATCAGCCTGGTCGATTACTCGATCACGAGGCGCTGCTCGGTGCGCTGACCATTCACGGTAACGCGAACGGTGTACACCCCGGCAGAGAGGGCCTGTACATCCAGCACTTGGGTGCTGTTCTTAACCAACTGGCTGCGCAGTTCGAGTGCCTTACGGCCGGCCACATCGATGATCTCGATGGTTCCGGTGCCATTGGCACCGCCGTAGCTCAGGTTCACCTGGCCTTTGGCGGGGTTCGGGAACATGACCCAATCCTGGCCGGCGGTGAGTTCTGGAACACTGATGCTGATGCCGCCGCCCTCCACGACACAGGCACCTACCGTGTAGGGGCTTGCCGCTGCGGTGTAGTAGTGGTAGGTGCGGAAGTAGTAGGTGCTGCCCACTGTGAGTCCCGTGAGCTCCAGCGATTCGAATGAACCGCGCTCGGTGGCATCGGCGCAGCCCAGCGATGTGAGTGCGGAGCAATTCGCGCCTGAGAAGGCCTCCAGAACGGCGTCATAACCGGTGTTGGGGCTGGCGGGATTGATTCCGCCTTGAACACCAACGGTCATCGTGGTCTGGGTCGCGACGAAGCTGAACCAGATATCGTCGTTGGCGTTGCCCGAGAAGCCGTTGCAAGTGGCGGCAGGCAGCGATTCGGTAGCGCCTTCACCAGTTGCCTGCACAAGCGCGCAGAAGGTGCCGGGAGTGAGGGCGATCGCGCCATCACAATTGTCGTTGCCGGGAGCGGTGGGCGAGTAAACGCAGGTGGTGTAGGAATAATCGGTGGGAGGGCCGCCGTAGGTCCAATAGTAGACCCGGTAGTAGTAGGTGGTGCCTACGGTGGTGTTGGCCTGGGCGGTCTCGGTGGTGCCAGCGGGCAAAGTCGCATCGATGCAGCCAACAGCGGTCAGGTTGCCGCAATCGCCGGTGAAGAGCTGGAGCACAGGGTCGATGCCCAGTGTGTCAGGGTCGGCTGTGGTAGCGGCCCCGGTAACACTGATGAAGGTGACTGAAGCAGTGGCTGTGAAAGAGAACCACACGTCGTTAGCGGCAGAGGCCGTGAAACCGCTGCAAGCGGCAGGTGGCAGAGATTCGGTGGCGCCATCCAGGCTGCCCGCTGTGGGATTGCAGGCGGTACCTACCGTAAGGGTGATCGCGCCGGCGCAATCGTCATTCGCGGGGCCACCTCCGCGCTGGTCATTCACCCAAGGCAGCACACGGCCCTCCACGCGAAGCGCACGGAGTTCGGGGGTGATGCCATCGGGATGCTTGGTGTTCTGCGCCGTGGCGCTGGCGGCGCTCAGGATCGCAGCGGCCGCGAAAAGGTACAGGTGCTTCATGCGTTGGGTTATTGGTCCGCCGCAGCCATTAGTGACCTGCGACGGGCCGAAGATAGACGCAGCCCCGGATGCGACCGGCGCAAACCCGGCACGGTTCACAACACCCGCTGGTGGACGGGATTCTCAGATGCGCGAAACCCTGAACGGCAACTGGAAGACCACCGGCACGGGCAATCCATTCTGCGTGGCGGGGTTCATGGGCGGCAAGGCGCGAATCACACGCTCGATCTCGGCAGCTACCGATGGGCTGGGCTTCGGCGCGCAGAGCACCATTTCGATGCGGCCCTCCGCATCGATCACGATGGAGACGGTGGTGCGCTCTTCGCGCCGCATGTTCTCTGGCACCACGAAATTCCGCTTCAGGTGCACCTCGATGGTGCGCTCGGTGCATTCATCCACATTCACCCTGCGCTTTTCCAGGCAACTGCGGGGCGCTGCTCAACGCCATCGTAGGGCAAGGGCAAGGTCTCCGATTCCTCCGCGGCATAGCCCACGGGCTGTGGGCCGGGATCATCGCTTCCAGGGCCTTCCGTGCCGGCTTGATCATCACGCGCCCCGTCGTCCTGGCCGCCTGGTTCGTCCGCGATGCTGGCGATGACAGCCGCCCTTCTTTGCTTTCGCGTTTGTGGTTTATCGGCTGTTCCGGTCTTGTCCTTGAAGGAATGGGGAGGCGTGTAATCGATGACGACGGCCTCCTGCGGCAATTCCGGAAGAGGGGCGATGGTCCGAACGCCGTCCGTCTTCCATTCGAAAGCGACGAGCACGAAGGCCAGGGCCAGGCTGAGGCCGATGCTGAATCGGCGGGCGAAGCCGCTGGCGGCATTCCCCGTGGTGTGCTTCTGGGTGCGCATGACAAAGGTGTTTCCCTTGTCAACCGCACGGAACCGTTGATCATTGCGCGTCTGGCGCCACTAGCCGGAATCCTGTGCCGTGTATATTGATGATCTCCGTTGCGGGGTCCTCCTTCAGGTACTTGCGCAGCTTGGCGATGTACACATCCATGCTGCGGCCATTGAAGTAGCTATCGTGGCCCCAGACCTGGTTGAGGGCCACGGTGCGTTCGAGCACCTGGTTGCGATGCACGCACAAGAGGCGTAATAATTCGTTCTCCTTGGTGGTGAGGCGCCGTTCACCGACCGGCGTTCGCAGCACTTGCTTGCGATGATCGAGCTCCGATTGGCTGAAGCGGTACACCACCGGCTCATCGATCTGGGGCTCTGCGCCCTTGGTGCGCCGCAGCACGGCACCAATGCGCAGCAGCAGTTCCTCCATGCCGAAGGGCTTGGTGATGTAGTCATCGGCTCCGCTCTGGAAGCCGATGAGCGTATCCTGCTTCATGCTCTTCGCGGTGAGGAAGATGATGGGCACTTCGGCATCCTTGGAGCGTATCTCCTTGGCCAAGGTGAAGCCATCCTTCAAGGGCATCATCACGTCGAGCAGGATCAGATCGTACTTGCCCTTGCCGAATGCCACGGCGCCTTGCTGCCCATCGGTGCGCAAATCGGCCTCGTAGCCTCTGGCGCGGAGGTAATTGGTGAGCATTGTGCCCAGGTTAGGGTCATCCTCAACAACGAGCAATCGGGCGAGCGGTGTCATGCGTG
>DAORNP010000122.1:10976-11810 GCA_035441065.1 Flavobacteriales bacterium
AGGTAAATATGGAACGTGCTGCCTTGGCCAACAACGCTATCCAGCCGGATGCGGCCGTGGTGGCGCTCAACCACGCTCTTCACATAGCTGAGGCCGAGGCCGAATCCTTTCGCATTGTGGAGGTTGCCCGTGGGCACGCGGTAGAGGCGGTCGAAGATCTTGCGGTGCTCGTTGGCGGGTATGCCGATTCCGTTATCCGTCACGCTCACGGTGATCCCCTCATCGTCGCTGCTGGTGGCGATCCGCACGCGAGGCTCCTTCTCGCAATACTTCACCGCGTTGTCAATCAGGTTGTAGAGCAGGTTGGTCATGTGGATGCGGTCGGCCTTGAGCCTATGCAGCTCTGCTGCCAGGTCGGTTTCCACGCGCCCGCCGCGCCTGCCGATCTGCATCGCGCTGCTGCGCGCCACCTCGTCGATCACCGCATGCAGGTCCAGGTCAACCGGCTTCATCACCATGCGCCCGCTGTCCTCCACTGCGCTCTGCAGCACATTCTCCACCAAGGCTCCGAGCCTTTTATTCTCGTCCCGGATCATGGCGGTGTAGGCACGCACTTGCTCCTCCGTGCGCGGGATCGAAGGGTCGGCCAGCGCTTCACAGGCCAGACCTATGGTGCTGATGGGCGTCTTGAGCTCGTGCGTGAGGTTGTTCACCAGGTCCTTGCGGATGTCGTTGAGGCGTTTCTGCCTGAGCACTGTTCGGATGGTGAAGATGAATGCCGTAGCGATGATGCTTGCGAAGAGCACTGAAACCAGCAGCATGGGCCATGCGCCCCGCAACAGGGTTGATCTGGACAGCGATGCCTCTACATGCAGGTAGTGCTCCACGCCGGTG
>DAORNP010000123.1:0-3681 GCA_035441065.1 Flavobacteriales bacterium
GAGAAAGGCGAAGATCGCCGGCGCGAGGATCATCTCGCCGAAATTGCGCGCCGCCGAAACGCGCAGCAGCCCGCGCGGCGCCGCCGTCTGGTCGAGGATCGAGTTGTCGAGGTCGTCGAGCTGCTGCAGGAGTTGGCTCGCCTCGCGATAATACGCCTCGCCGGCCTCGGTCAGGCTCACGCCGCGCGTATTGCGGTTGAGCAGACGCACCTTGAGGCGAGCCTCCATGGCCGCGACCTGCTTGGTCACGGTGGGCTCTTTCGCATTGATCGGCCAGCGCAGGGTGAAGTCCGCATCGGCCTCCACGGCCTGAAGGAACTCATCGCTCACGCGCACGCTCACGTTGGCGCCGGTCACCTTGCTAAGGTCCTGCTTGATGGTGATGAACTTCTCCACGTCAGGATGCGCGATATCCATGGTGAGCATGAGCGCGCCGCGCCGGCCCTTCTGCGCCACCTCGCGCGTGGTGTTGCTGAAGCGTTCCATGAAGCTCACGGCGCCGGTGCTGGTGCGTGCGGCGTTGCTCACGTGCGCGCCTTCGGGTCGCAGGGTGCTCAGGTCGAAGCCCACGCCGCAGCGCCGCTTGAAAAGCTGTGCGAGCTGCTGGTCGTTATGGAAGATGCCGCCATAGCTGTCAAGCGGTGAGGGGATCACCACGCAGTTGCTGAGCGAGGCCAGCCGGTAGCGGTCGCCGAGGGAGGCCATCACGCTGCCTTGGGGCACCACATCGCGGAAACCGTCGAAGAGTTTGAAGATGCGCTCCTCGTCCAGGTGTTCACGTGTCTTTCCATAGGCGGAGAGCATAGCCCGTTTTTCGGCAGGGACCGGCATGTACTTCGCTTCGATGCGCGCGAATTCCTTTGCCATGCGGCGGTGCATATCGGCCGGGCCGCTTTCCACCAGGTGTCCGTCCTTATCGCGCAGTGCGTACTTGTTCAACCAAGTGGTGGCCGCCAGGTCATCGCCCTTGAAGTAGGCGAGCGCCTCGGTCAGCACTTCGTCCTTGCTCAGGCGCTTCATCTCGTGGTTGCTCATGACGGGTGCGGGCGGTGGTGCAATCAGCGTGCTCATGTATTCAGGATTGAAGGACGGCAAAACTCTTGGCGGCCTTCAGCCTCAATCATGATGCCCATCAGATTCACGATCCGGTCATCAACAAGGATATCAACGGTCACAGGAATCCGCTTCCATCAACGATTTCTGATGCGCACATGCGCTGGAGCGGCATCGGCTGCGGGTTCTGTTCTCAACAGCCAAGGTAGTCGCGGCTCTGCGGCTTGCTTAGCGAGGGGAATGGTCACGCATGTTGATAAATGACCTGTTGGCGAAGGCCCCAACAACAAGGGCGCCCTTGCGGACGCCCCTGCTGACTTTCACCAGCCCGTAAGCAAAGCCTAGGACCAGCGACTTCCCTTTCCCATCATTGCGGTGGCAGAAGGACCTTGTCAATCACCACCACCAGGCCATTCGATGCTGGCGCGGTGCCGAGGACCTTCGCATCGTTGATCATCACTGTTCCATCGTCGCTCACGGTGAATTTCGTGTCCTTCAGGTTTGCCATGTTGAGCTTGCGGCCGTTGGTCATCTTATCCGGCGCGAAAACGCCAACCGCGACATGGTATTCGAGTATGTCTTGAAGGGCGGCCTTGTTCTCTGGCTTCATCAGGTCATCGAGTGTCCCGGCGGGCAGGGCGTTGAACGCAGCGTCCGTGGGCGCATACACAGTGAAGGGGCCCGCATTCACGAGCACATCCTCGTATTTCACGTGCAGCACGGCCTTTACCAGCGTGGTGTGGTCTGGAGAGCCAACGGCAATCTGCACCACGTTCTGCTTCGACATGTCATCTTTCACAGCACTCTGGCCTGGCGCTGGGGCGCTGCTCCCGCCGCCCGCTTCGGCAACAGGTTCTTGACCGCCTCCGCAGGCACAGAGCATCACTGACAGGAGGGCCGCGATGGGCACTCGGATATCCAAACGGTGTTTCATGGCAGGTGGTGTTGGTTCGTTCTGATGCGCCGAAAGAACAAGGATGCGAACATCCGGTTTATGACCTTCGTCACCTGGTCGAATGACCTTGCACCGGCGCGTGGAAAAGCTCAGAGGTCCTTCCGTTGGAACGCGCGTATCGCTCCCCATCCTGGGATCAGGGTCCAGAGCAGCATGATCAGCGCGGCGATGAGCATGCCCATGTTGCTTCCGAAGAAATTCTTGTACACCGCGCCTGAATAGCCCATCATCGCAGCTAGGTCGATCTCGAGCATCACGATGATGCGTGCCAGGTCGATGGGGTTGAGTCCCGCCAACGGCACGATCCATGGTTCGATGGGGTAATCGCTTAGCGTGAAGAGCAGGGCGAGCAGCAGCGCGTCGTGCACCAGCACGAAGAGCAGCCAGGCCACCAAGGCCATACCCACGCCGCGGGCCTTCTCGCGCAATCGCGTGGCTATGAGCACGCCCAGCACCACGAATACCACGGATAGCGCGGAGCCGGAGAGCGAGAGCATGAGCGACGCTGATCCCGGAGCATGCGCGATCAAGGGCAGTCCGAGACCGAAGGCCTGTGCGAGGAGCATGGCTGTGCACATGGCGAGCAGCTGACCCAATAGGATGGACCTCCGCGCCATGGGCTGCACGGCCAGCAATTGCGTGAACTCCTGTGTATCGTACATATACACGACCGTGAATACCAGAGCGATCAGCGGCACCAAGGCCATGATCACCTGCACGAGGCTCAGGATTGCCTTCATGGGATCCTCCTCGAGGAGGAAGAGCCCTTGGCCGATGGCGAGCAACAGCAGCGCATAACCCAATACGAACCGGTTCCGCAGCAGGTCGATCAGCGTGTATTTGAAGACTTTGAGCAAGGGGAGGGGAGCGGATATGGGGTTGAGTATTGGACCTTGCTTAAACCACGGGAGCTGGCCTGGCCGCTTGGGCCAGTAATCTGGGCAGAGCAACGGCCAAGCGCTGAGCGCCGGTGACCTCGAGCATCTCCCGCACTGGCATGAGGAAGTGCAGGTGTCCATCCTGCAGGTAGGCCACGCGGTCGGCGAGGGATTCCACCTCTTCCATCAGGTGCGAGGTGATGAGCACGATGCCGCCTGCGTCGCGAACGCGGCCTGCCCTTGCCAGCACGCGCGAAGCGGTCACGGGATCCAGGCCGGCGGTCGGCTCATCCATCACCAGCACATCCGGCTGCGAACGGAACGCCAGGATGGCGCTCACTTTCTGGCGGGTGCCGCCACTGAGCGCGCCCAACCGTTTGTCGAGCTGATCACGCAGGCCCAATTCCTCGATCAGCTCCTCGTCCAATGCGCCGGGGGCTATGCCGCGTATGTCGGCCATCATCTCCAGGAGCTGGCGGATGGTGAGCGCACCCGGGAATTGCGAGATCTGCGGCATGTAGCCGATGCGCGCGCGATAGGAGGGGTCGGGCGCTGCGGCGGAGGTGATCGTCGTGTCGCCGATGGTGATTCGCCCTTGGGCCGGGCGCACCAGGCCCAGTAGGCATTTGATCAAGGTGGTCTTGCCGCTCGCGTTCGGCCCGATGAGCATGATCACTTCACCGGGTTTGAAGGCGCAATCCACATCGCGCAGCACCCACTGGCGGCCGTACCGCTTGCCCAATCCATCTATCGCGATGCCGTTCTTCATGCCCGCACAAGTTAGGCGGTCGGCTT
>DAORNP010000123.1:3691-6510 GCA_035441065.1 Flavobacteriales bacterium
CGCATCAACGGCCGATCGTCCTTGAGGGCATCGGGTGCGAGCGAGGGCATCACTTGCTCCGCGCGGTCAAGCAGCGAGACGAAGAGGCTGCGCGAGAATACCAGCGCGTGCGGCATGCGCTCCACGAGCATGGTGAAGAAGCCCAGCGGACGGTGGGGCACATCGCCATGGCCATCGCGGTCCAGATCGTAGCCGGTGTAGCGGTCCCAGTAATTGCCTTCCATGCGGTTCAGCATCAATGTGCCGTTCGTGCTCATGTCGAAGGTGTTGCCGGAGAAGGTGTTGCCGATGAAGGTGCAGGAGGTCGCATTGGCATAGAGGCGCAGGGCCCAGCCATTCATGCGGAAGAGGTTGTGCTCCACGTGGATGCGGTTGCAGCCATCGACCATGATGCCGGTGGTGTTGTCGGTGAATTCGTTGCGCAGGATCTCGCCATCGTTGATCTCCTTCAGCAGGAGCCCGTACGCGCTGCCTCCGCGATTGGTCGCGAAGCGATTGCCCGTCATCGTGATGTGGTGGCTGAACATCACGGCCACACCGGCGCCATTGTCCTCGAACACGTTGTTGGCATAAGCATCGCGGTGGCTGAACATGAAGTGCAGCCCGTAACGCACGCATCCGCGCGCCTCGTTCCGCTCGATGCGCGAATCGGTGACGAACTCGAAGTAGATGCCATCGCGGTGCTTCTCGATGCGATTGCCCTCGATGACGGCGTCCTTGCACTTCCAGAGATGGATGCCATTGGCCATGCGCTCTTCCATGGAATCATCGCCGATAACGGTGTTGCCGGTCACGCGTGCGCCTTGAACGCCGCTGAGGTAGATGGCGAAGAAGCATCGGTCGAGCGTATTGCGCTCGATCACCGGTCGATGCGCCTCATTCACGTGGATGCCAGCATAGTCGTGCAGGTTGCTCACCAATGAGCCGCGCACGGTGATGCCGCGGATCGTGACCTCATCGGCCCGTACCATGATCACATGGCCTTGCTCCTTGCCATCGATCACGGCTCCCGGATTCCCGAGCAGGGTCAGCGGCTTATCGATGGTGATGGGGCCCTCGGCGACCACACCGTCGATCAGGATCGTATCGCGCTCGGCGGCGCTCTCAATGGTCAGCCGAAGCGATTCAGAAGGTGCGGCGACCCGCCATGTCCGGGCATGGGCGTCATCGATAATCGCCAGGCCGAGGAGGAAGGCAACGAGCGCGCGCGACCTCATTCGAGCAGGCGCTTTCGGGCCTGGGGCCAGTCCAGCGGTTCGCCATCGGCAGCCTGCTCGCGCTCAGCAGCTGTTGCGAAGGCCGCCACATCGCCGCGCATGGGGCTACGGAACGACGAGCCGAGCTTGTAGTGCGCCGCTGTGGCATCGATGAGCTTGCCGGGATGCGCATGGTCGCAGACATACCAGCCCGCAACCTGATCCTCCGCAACCGTTCCTTTCGCCACGAACTGCACCATGCATGCGGCATCGTCGAAGGCGTATTGCCGACCCTTCACGGTGGTGATGACCGCACCGAACTTCTGGTCGACCACATTCATGCGGCAGTGCGCGCACTCGGCCTTGCCGAAGTCGATGGTGGGCGCTTGCTGACCGCAGGAGAGGAGGGTTGCCGAAAGCAGGAGCAGGACGGTGAGCGATCGGTTCATGCGGTGGCGGCTTTGCGTGCTGCTAGTTTTTGCCGAAGGTCGCGCACTTCCATGAAATACACTCCAGCGAGCAGCGCCATCACTCCGAAGAGGATCCATCCTCCGGTGTCGGGCGTGCTCCAGGCATCGAAGTTGAGCAGCTGCTTGTGCCCGATGAGCGGAGGCTGGTAAGCCATGTCCTCCACCTTGATGGCCGCGCGTGGATCGAGCTCGTGGCCGTACTTGTAGCCCCAATCCCACATGCGCCACAGTGCCCATGCCCCGAAGAGTGAGAGCGTCACCAAGCCGCCCACCAGCAGGATCCTGCGGCCCCAAGCTGCCGCCACCAGGCCGAGTGCGGCCAGAACGAGGATCACTTTCGGCAGGTAGTTGAACTCCGCGAACATCTCGTCCTTGATGTGCGCCATGCCGATGTAGTGATTGAGCCCGTTGATCTTCTCCACATCACCGGAGAAGTGATCGGACCAGATCTGCATGTAGAGCCCTTCGGGGTACTGCGGGGCCTGCAAGTCGATGCGCCAGATGGGCACAAAGAGCAGGATCAGGAGCGCCAAAGCGGCGATCGCGATCATGATGCGGGAGATGGGTCTCATGAGCAGGTTTCGTTGGGGGCGCGCCTTTCAGTGCCACGGCCCCGGCATGCACCGGGGCCGTGGTCACTGTCAGGTCATCAGGTTCATCCTACAACTCTGCGTCCACTGAGACGGTGAGTGCGGTCAGCGGCACGTTGCTATTCGCGGGTGATACGCGCAAGTAACCCTGCATCTCCTGGTGGAGCGCCGAGCAGAAGTCGGTGCAGTAGAAGGGGACAACGCCCACCTTGGTCGGTATCCACTTCAGGGTCTGCGTCTCACCTGGCATGATCAGCAGTTCCGCGTTGGCGGCACCCTTGATCGCGAAGCCGTGCGGCACGTCCCAGTCCTGCTCCAAGTTGGTCACGTGGAAGTACACCTCATCACCGAGCTTCACGCCTTCGATGTTATCCGGTGCGAAGTGCGAACGGATGGTGGTCATCCAGATGTGCACCTCCTTGCCCTTGCGCTCGATCTTGGTGTCCTTCTCGCCCTTGGCCGCATACGGGTGCTGGTTGTCCTCGATCTTGAAGAACTTCACTTCGCGGGGCTTCACCAGGTCGGCAGGAATGGCCTGTGCATAGTGCGGTTCGCCGGTGGTC
>DAORNP010000123.1:6584-6949 GCA_035441065.1 Flavobacteriales bacterium
CAGGTAGCGGTCCTTGGTGATCTTGTTGTAGGCGATCACGTACTTGCCCCAGGGCTTCTTGCTGTCGCCGCCGGGCACGCACAGGTGGCCGATGCTGTAGTAGGTGGGCACGCGGTCAAGCACCTCCAGTTTCTCCACGTTCCACTTCACGATCTCGCTGCTCACGAAGAAGCTCGTGTACGCATTGCCGTTGGCATCGAACTCAGTGTGCAAGGGGCCGAGGCCGGGCTTCTTCACTTCGCCATGCAGTACGCTCTCATACTTCAGAACGGGGATGCCGGCGAAGTCGCCTTCCAGTTCGTTGGCTGCGATGGCTTTCTGGATCTTCTCGAAGGAGAATACGGGAATCAGAGCGGCCAGCTTTC
>DAORNP010000123.1:6970-9506 GCA_035441065.1 Flavobacteriales bacterium
CGGTGGGGTCCACATCGCAACCGTGCGGCGATTTGGGGCAGGGCATGAAGTACACCAGTCCGGGATGGTCCTTGGGGTCGAGTTGCAGCACATCCTCGTACACGGTCGTCTCGGTGCTGTGCGTGTGGTCGTTCCACCAGTTGCTGTAGTGCTTGCCGGGCACCCGCTTGCCCTTCCCGTCCTTGGCCAGTTGCTCGGCCAGTTTCCAGTTCACGGCCATGATGAAGTCCTTGTCGCGCTGGCTGGCATTCACCTCCAGCAGGCTGTAGGCCTGCTCGGTGTTGTAGCAGCTGAAGAAGAACCAGCCTTCGCTGGGGCCCTTGCCGGCGTGGCTCAGGTCGAAGTTCACGCCAGGCGTCACGATCTGGAAGGCGATGCTCATCTTGCCGGTCTCCGGTTCGGGGTGGATGAAGCTCACGTTGCCCTTGAAGTTCTCTTTGTAGGTCTTGATGGGCACATCGCGTGAGGCATCATCGCCCATGGGCACGCTGAAGCGCGTCCCCGCCACCACGTACTCGCTGTTGCCAGTGGTGAAGGGCGAACTGTGGTTGCCCGCGCTGTTCGGGATCTCGATGATGCTGTGCGTGCGGAAGGTGCCGAGATCGACCAGCGCGATGCGCGGCGTGTTGTTGCCATTGATGAAGCACCACTTGCCATCAGGAACGCCATCCGTCTGCGACAGCTCCGGATGGTGGCTATCGTCCCATGGGATGAATCCATGGCTGGTGGTGAGCATTCCTTTGGTCTCCTCGCTGTAGCCATAGCCACTCTCGGGATCCACGCTGAATACGGGGATCTCCCGCAGGAGCCTTCCACTGGGCAGACCATAGACTGCGAGCTGGCCACTGAATCCGCCGCTGACGAAATTGTAGAATTCATCGTGCGTGCCGGGTTTCACATACACGCGAGAGGCGGCATCACCGGTAACGGCTGCCTTGGTGGTCTGCGGCCTGCAGCCCTGCATGGCATTTATCAAGAGGAATGCGCCAGCCGCGGCGGAGAGCGCGATGGCGGTCATCTGAAGTGAGCGTTTCATCGTTGTTCGGTTTGGTGTTCGGGATTCGGTTAGAGCGTCCTCATGAATTCAAGTACTTCACGGCCTTCGTCCTTGGTCAGGCCTTGGTTCGGCATGCGGACCAAGCATTCCTCGAGTTGCTTCTGGGCATCCGGGTCGGTTTCCAGCATCACATCGATGTTGAGCATCATGTTCATGATCCACTCGGGCTTGCGGCGCTCGGTGACGCCCTTCCAGCCCGGCCCCACCACGCGATTCGGCCCGGTGCTGTGGCAGGCTTGGCATTTCACATCGTAGGTGGCGCGGCCTTTCTCCACCATGCCCTGGTCGATGTCGCCCAGCGTGATGTCAGCAGCGGTAATCAACCCTGCCGGGGCCGATTTGCTGGGTGATGCGCCCGGAGGGCCGCCAGTACCGGGAGGCGCGGCACTACCGCCATCACCGCCACAGGCGGTGAATGCCAGGATACCGGTGAGTAGGGTCAAATTTGCAAGGGAGGTTCTCAAGAGTCTCATGGGTAGGCGCTCTTCTCTACGGCGCGTGACAAAAATCATCGGACCATCCTGTCCGTTTAATGACGTTTGTCACCTCGGCGGTTGATTCATGCCGGACCTCACTGAAACCCGCATCCATGCGCGCTTGGTTCCGAATCGCTCTGATCAATCTGCTCCTTGCGGCGCTCATCGGCGCTCTGCTTCGTTCCATCTATCTCTGGGAGCTCCCCTTCGTGCGCTTCCGGCCTTTCCTGCACGCGCACTCTCATGTGGCCTTACTGGGCTGGCTCTTCCTGGGCGTGGTGCTCTGCCTGCTGCACGACGGTGGAAGGGGCAAGCTCAGCCAGCGACCAAGGTGGTTGCTGATTGCCTTGCAGGCCGCTGTCATCGGCATGCTCATCGCGTTTCCCAGCGAGGGCTACGGGCCATTCTCCATCACCGCTTCTTCGGTTTTCCTGCTGCTGGCCTACCCGCTGCTGTTCATGGTTTGGGGCATGAGCAAGTCTTGGCCACGTGAGGGGAGCGGTCGCTTGGCGCGCTGGGCCATCGGCTTCTTCATCCTGAGCACGGTGGGCACCTGGGCGCTGCCCGTGATCATCGCCACCGGTAACCAAGGCAAGGAGATCTATTACTGGGCGGTGCAGTTCTTCCTGCACTTCCAGTTCAATGGGTGGTTCTGGTTCGCAGCCATGGCCATTGGTGCTCGCTGGGCGGAGCGCAACGGCATCGACATGAGGGTTGATCGGCTCACGCTTGTACTGTGGGTACTCTCGTCCATCTTGACCTACGCGCTGGCCATTGCCTGGAGCGAGCCTCATCCGGGCGTTTTCGCGACCGTTTCCGTTGCGGTTGCGCTGCAAGCGTGGGCGGCGGCGCGCACGCTCCGAATCCTGCTCCGGCTTCGGGATCAAGCCTATGCCCGGTTCACGCCTTGGGCGCGCCTGCTGATCGGCATCGCACTGGTGAGCATGGCCATGAAGGTCCTCGTTCAGGCCGCCGTGGCTGTGCCTTACGTAGCCGTGATGTC
>DAORNP010000123.1:9628-11800 GCA_035441065.1 Flavobacteriales bacterium
CGCCCGGGTCGGCTTCGTGCTATTGACCAGCGGAATCCTCGCCAGTGAGCTGCTGCTCTTCGCGCAGGGCACCTTCTTCTGGGCCGGCTGGGGCATGATGCATGGCCATTACTGGCACCTGTTCATCGCGTCAGCACTGATGCCGGCCGGTGTAGCCTTGCTCCTGCTGTCGGGCATGGCGCGACGCCGCGCTCAATGAATGTGATCGCTCGCGTTCTCCAGCATGCTCCACAGGTAGTACACCTTGTCAGCAGCGAACTCAGCGCCTTCAGGCATGGGCTCGAGCAAGCCGACCGCGGTGAGCCCATCGCGTGAGACACCTGGCAGCACTTCGATGCGCGTGAAGCTCATCCCATGGGCATCGCGCTCACCCAGCAGGAACAGGTATCCTGTTTCTCCGCTGCGATGCAGTGCCCCATCGGGCACCACGAATTGCTCGGCTGAACCGGTGGGTACCGAGGCCACCACGCTCATGCCTTCGATGAGCTGCTCGCTGCCCTCTTCCACGTGCGCATGCACCGGGATGCTGCGGCCATCGGCATCGAAGGTGCGCCCGATGCTGAAGAGCTCGCCCTTGAAGCGCTTCCCGGGCAGGTTGAGCACCTGGAAATCGAACAGGGTGCCTTCCTTCAGAACGGCGAGGTCGCGCTCGTAGGCATTCAGGTGAACGTGGAAGTGGTGCAGGTCGATCACCTCGAGCAGGAAGGTGGTGGGCTCCACGCGCGCATCGAGGAAGACCCGGATGCCGTTCACGCGGCCATCGATCGGGCTGCGCAGGGTGAAGCGGTCCTCGAGCCCTGATGCGATGAGCTTCTTCAGGTCAACGCCCAAGGAGGTTAGCTGATGGCCCAGCGATTCCTTCCGCGCTTGCAGCACCTTGTAATCGGCCTCGGCCTGTTCCAGCTGCTTCTGTGCGGTGGCCTCACCCTGGAGCAAGGTCCGCTGCCGACGCAGCTCGGAATCGGCACGTTCGGCTTGTGCGCTCGCCGCCACGAATTCCTCCTGCATCTTGATGAAGGACAGGTCGGTGAGCGCGACAAGGGGCTGGCCCTTGCGCACATGCGCGCCCTCATCAACCAGCACGGCCACCACCTTGGCGCCGATGGGGCTCGTCAATTGCGCCTTGCTCACGGGCGATGACATCACGCGTCCGGTGAGCTTCACGGTGCCTTCCATGGCGCGGCGCTGAAGCTTGATTGTAGTGATGCCCAGCGTGGCCTGCTGCGCGCTGTCGAGCACCACTTCGTCGGCGCTTCCGTGGTCGTGCGCATGGTCGGTTTGCTCAGCCTCTGGCTTGGGCGAGGAGCACGCGACGAAGGCGATGGAGAATAGGAGAAGGATCTTGCGGTTCATGGCTGTGCGGTGTAGGGGAACAGCGTCCCGGTGAAATGGTCGAGTTGGATGAGTGATTCGGTGTAGGCCGATCTCGCGTGGATGCGGCCCAGTTTCAGATCGGTGCTTTGCGTGACGAGCGCGGTGAGCTCCACATAACCGATCTCGCCGGCGCGATAGGCCGTGCTGGCGCTGCGTTCAATCAGGCCGGCCTGTTCCGAGAGCGGACCTTCGTAAGCGAGCCAGGCTTCGCGCATCTGCCGCGCTCGCGCCAAGGCAGCGCCGTAGGTCGCATTCACATCGGCTTTGAGCTGATCGGCTTGCTCCCGTGCGATGCGTTCCTGCAACGACGCTGAACGGATGCGCCCGCGCTGGTCCCAGAAGGCGATGGGCAGGCCGATGCTGAGGCTGTAGCCTTGGAATCGGTCGCTCACACCGTAGAGGCGCTGATCGAACCAGCGCCCTTGGAAGTCGGGCAAAGCGCGATGGCCCTCCACTTGCTTCAGCCGATGAGCCAGCTGCACCTCACGCTCCGCACGGTCGAGCTCTGGATGCGCGCTCAACTGCATGCCCGACTCGGGCAGCGCGGCTGCAATGGGATGCGCTTCATTGGGCAGGAACGAGCGTTCGGTGCGCAGCAAGCGCTGCAATTCCAGTTGAGCGATGGTGATCGAGCGCTCGGCGCGCGTGAGTTGGACGGTGACCTGCTGCTTGCGCGCCATGGCCGATGCCTTTTCCACCAGTGGTGCATCGCCGGTGGTGTAGCGCAACTCGGCAACGCGGCCCAGTTCGCTCATGAGGCTATCGAGCGAGCGGAGCGCCTTGGCCTCTTCCACCGCA
>DAORNP010000124.1:0-3858 GCA_035441065.1 Flavobacteriales bacterium
CGATGTAGGCGGTTCCGCCCCAGACGCCATTGCAATCCATGGTGCAAGGCGAGAGTCCGGTGCTGCCTCCCACGCAGTTGGTGCAGTTGTCGATGTAGGCGGTTCCGCCCCAGACGCCATTGCAATCCATGGTGCAAGGCGAGAGTCCGGTGCTGCCTCCCACGCAGTTGGTGCAGTTGTCGATGTAGGCGGTTCCGCCCCAGACGCCATTGCAATCCATGGTGCAAGGCGAGAGCCCGGTAATCCCGCCTACGCAGCTGTTGCAGTTGTCGAGGTAGGCTGTGCCGCCTGGTGTGCCTTCGCAATCAATCACCTGTCCGATGCAATTGCAGGAGGAGTTGAGCACATCGTTGCCGGTGTTCGGGTTGCCGTCATCGCAAGAATTACCTGGGACATTGATCGTGAGGTCTAGCGTCTCGGTGTGGCATCCGACGACGTGCGTGTAGGTGCCGCTGACGCTGTGCGTCTGTCCGTTCACTGCCCAGAAGTAGCTATTGCAGGCTGATGTGCTGGTCGAGTTGCTCGTACTCGGCGTAATGGTCAGGTCAAGGGTTTCGGTATGGCAGCCGACGACATGCGTGTAGGTGCCGCTCGCGGAGTACGAAGAGCCATTAACTGGCCATGTATAGCTACTGCAAGCGGCGATGATGGTGGTGTCGGCGGTTTGGCCCGAGATGCGGATAGTATGGTTATTCCAAACGCCATTCCCGTGGTCGTCCACAATCCACATGGTCATCTGAACTAGACTGTCCTGCGTGAAGACGGTGCCAGGCGCAGGTGACATGGAGTTCGTCCATATGCTGCAGTCGTTCACGGTCAGGCTATCGCGCAGGTCCGGGAATACGAGCGAGCACCCCGGACCATTGAGAATGAGCGGGTATTCGTCATAGAGCGGGCAGATGATAGAGGGCGCTTCTTGATCCACGATGGTCACGCTCCAATTGCATTCGGCCGTGTTGCCTGAATCATCACGATGCTGTTCCCTGAAAAGATGCTCTCCGATCGCGAGCAGGATGTTGCCTTGGCCGGTCACTTCACTCCAAGAATTGCCACCATCAGCGCTGTGCCAGGTGCGATAGTCGCTTTCAGTATCCTGATCGCAGTTGTCGGTGCTCTCTATTGTAGGGAAGGCGTAGAGGTGCGTGCAGCTATTGGCGTCGTTACCCAGTGTGCTGTTGGCAGGACAGTTGTCGAACACGGGAGGTGCCATATCCGCAGGCGTCACTTGGATAACACTACTGAACCCGTTGGAGCACGGTGGCGCGCTGAGCTCAACGCGATACCGCCTCGGAGCAATGAGGCCAGACCAGGTGAAAATGGAACCGGACTCTGCCGTGTTGTTCCAAATGGTGCCATCATCCGTCCACTGCCAGCGCACGATACTGCCTGTGTGACCGCTCAGGGTAAGTGTGCCTGTTGTGTTCGGGCAAACGATGCCACCGCCTGAAATGGTGCCGCCGCCTGGAGCGGGATTGACCAGAATGCTGCGTGAATGCGTGTAGGTGCAGCTGCCGCTGCCATAGGTATAGGTGATGTTCACGGTGCCGCCAGCAACCGGTGGTGTCCATGTTGTTCCACTCACGCCTGCTCCGCTCCAGCCCCCTCCCGCGAGTGTGCCGTATTGGTACATGAAGCCATCGATGAACATGCCACCACTGCTGGCTGGGCTCACGAAACGGATAATGCGAGTGTCGGAAGGAAGGAGCAGATGCGTAAGGATGTACGAATCGGAGAGGGTGGTGTACGAGTTCGAATGCGCGGTCCAATTGGCTGCATCAATCGATGAGGATGCATTGAGCGCTGCAGCTGCAGCGCTGAACGAGTTTCGGCGCCAGCGCATCACGATTCCCTCACCTGCCGGAACTACCGTTCCGAAATCCACTTCGAAGGAGGTGCCCGCCGGAACGGAAGTGCCTGTGCCATCGGGAGCATTGAGCATAGCGGCAGGGGAGGATACGCTTCCAGGTGTTGGCAAGGCAATAGCGTAGCCGCTCACCGGCGCGATCATCCAGGTATTCAGGTCGATCGGACCCGCATTGGCACAAACTGAATTGGGCGCGCTGAAGAGCGCGGGGTTTGCTATGGCCGGACCACGGCTGCCTGCTTGCGCTGCGGCTACGAAACCATTGGCACTGGACGGACCGGTGAGCGCTGCACCAGGAATGCTGATCCCGTTCTCAAAGGAACCACAGATCATCACCCGCCCTAAACCATCGGCATCCACCCCCCATGCGATTTGGTCATCGGCACCGGGGAGAGCGTTGCTCAATGCGGGGAGGCCGGTTGGCCGCAATGTGATCAGGAAAGCCTCTTCATCGTCCACCTCGCTGAGCACATGGCTTCCGAGTTGAACTTGGCCTTCAAAGCTGCCCACCACATGCACAGTGCCGTTGCGGCCAACTGCGATGTCCCGTGCTAATGCAAAGGAACCGGGCACGCTGCCAGTAATCCACTGGCACCACACGGTCGCACCGGTATTCAGGTCAAGGCGAGCCACATAACTCACGGCGCTGCCCATGCTCGCCGTGGCCGTTGATCCGTTTATCATGGCCGATCCATTGCCTGCAGCACCAGTGATGTATGCCCCTTCGCATCCCAAGGCCACATTCGGGTAGCCCACTAATGAGGAATTGGGATCATGCACATGGGTGCCCCAAACCAGGGTTGGCGCAATTCCTGTCGAGAAACAAGCGTAGTGGTGATCATCTGTGCTCGATCCTGTGACCGCTCCAAGGGCGCTATTGCCCGCATACCATTGAACGGTTGAAGCACCAGCCGAATAGCCGATCACGATTCTGCTCCCATCCACGGCAATGCTAGCGCTTCGATCATCGCTTATGCTTCCTCCGGTGATCGTGCCAAGCAGCGCGCCTGCATGACTGAATCGGGCGAGCAACAGATTGCGCGCTGAGCTATTCAGCGCCATGGAACTCGGGCTGCCGCCAACGGATAGATGGCCCCGGAAACAGCCATGCAAGTACACGGCATTGGCATCAGCCGCCACCAAAGGACTTTGGTCGGCTTGCGAATTGCCGACACTGACAGACCATTGGTAACTCCCACCAGCGGAGTACTTGGCCAGGTAGATGTCGGTGCTCCCTGCTGAATTGACACTCCCCGCACTGAATATGCCACCCTGATTGTAGAAGTAGCACGTTCCGGTGAACGTTCCGGTGATATAGATGCTGCCGTCGGGAGCAATCGCCACGCTTTCGCCCGTCTCGACACCTGTCCCTCCAATCACGGCGGTCCAGATGTTCGCTCCGGCATCGTCGAACTTGGAGAGCAGGGCTTGGTTCTGTGCAAGCAAGCTGACGCCGACCAGGCTCAGCAGTGAAGAGTTCTGAAGGTCTCCGGCGGCGTATGAGCTGCCGGAAGCCTTATCCACCGCTACCGCGCGGTATTGCACCACGTCGTTCGATATGGCCGCGCTCGCCCAAGGCCAGCTATGCTCTTGGCCGTGGCTGAGCGAAGCCCAGAGCAAGCCGAGCGCAATGAACGCCCGGCAGAGCCCAACACGAATCGCGCTTATGGCAGGTGAAGGAGTAAGGGCCATTTCATGAGAGTGCGGCCTCCTACGGGTTCTCCGGCGCTCAGGTTCCCGGCCAATAGAGGTGACATGGCGATGAGGGCCTTCGGATCACCGACGGAAGGAGGGGCGTTACGAACAATCATTTGGCGCATTTCTTCGTCGCACTCATGGGGCATGACCGAGGCGAACAGGACGAGGTGGAGCGGGCTCAAGCAGACCCGCGCCGATTCACTGTGCTCTATGAGCGCTACTTCGGCGACATCTTCCGCTTCATCCTGCGCCGTGCCAGTGACCGGGAACTTACCGCTGACCTGACGCAAGAGACC
>DAORNP010000124.1:3875-11739 GCA_035441065.1 Flavobacteriales bacterium
TGCTCGCCTTGCCCCAATACCAGCATCGCGGCCTTCCCTTCAGGGCTTGGCTCTACCGCATCGCACTCAACGAGCTACGCATGCACTGGCGCAAGAAGAAGGAGGTGCTCATCGATCTGAGTTTCACCCAGCTGAAGGGCCTCAGCGAGGAATTCGACCTGCGCATCGATGAGGATGATGCGCAAAGGCTGGCCAGGGCGCTCAACCAACTCGATGAAGCTCGTGCGCAGCTCATTCAGCTCCGCTATGTCGATGGCCTCAGTTTCTTGGAGGTGGGACAAGTGCTCGGCATCGGTGAGGATGCCGCCAAGATGCGCACCCATCGCACCCTCGCTCAATTGCGATCCTACCTTGTGCCCCGCTCATGAAGCCGCGCTTCCGCATATCGCCCAAGGGCACCGGCCAAGAGCCCAGCGATGCCGAGCTGCTGCGCTATCGCGATAGCGGTAAGCTGCTCTACAACTACCAGCGCGCGCGCAACTTGCTGCACAAGCGACCGCTTTACCGTGATCCTAAGGCTTTCATCGTGCTCGTGATCATTGCGTTGCTGGCGTGGTTGCTCAGCCAAGCATCCTAGAAAAGCAGGACCGCCCGATGCAGAAGCAACGGGCGGTCCTGGATCAGTTGGTCCAATTCAACTCATCGAACGAAACGCCGCGCAGTGTTGCCCGTATCCGTTGTGGCCACCATGGTGTATATGCCGGCAGGCCAGCTGGCCACGTTGATGCGCACCAGCGTGCCCCATTTGGCGCGGCGCTGTGCCATGCGCTGACCAGCAGCGTTGTACACCGTGAGCACCAAGTTGCCGTTGCCCTCGGGCGATGTGGAAGCCTGCAGTTCATCGCCAACCACTTGCATATAGGGGATCACTTGGCTGAACTCGGGCCCAGTGCTGGATGCGGCTTCGTCCGTGCTGCCGGCGCTGGCATGGCCATTCAGCACAATGCTGTATCCGCCATCATTCGCTTCGGCCCATGCATCGTTGGTAACAGTCGCATCGCCGATGGAGCCGATGATTGGCAAGCGCATGATGCGATGGTCCTCGTTGGCCCAGAACGCGGATTGCCCCACGGCCATGCTCATGGTGCCTTCCCCGTGGAAGCGCTGATAGGTGAAGCCACTCTCGGTCACCTCGCCACCCACTTTGGTCAGGGGCAGCACGCTCGCGATCGGTTCTTCCTGCACCACTGCGCCCATGCTGCCTGATTCAGCAGGCCAACGCAAGGTGAAATCGATGGTGTTCACCCAGCCGAAGTAATCCGATTCGGGCGAGAGCAGCACATCCATGAATCCGTTCCCGCTGTTTATCGCCATGGCGTTCACGGTGGTGCCCGATCCGGGGTAGATGGAGCCGGTCCGAGGCAGACCATTCAAAGAGACATAGAAGTCACGGTTGTTGGCTGCAGTGAAATCATCGTTGACCAACTCCACTTGTGTGCCTGGGGTCAATACGGTCAACGTGCAAACAGGGTATTCCATGCCACCCTGCCAGGCATGGCCGAAATCGTTCATGCCGACAAGGGCAATGGCGTTGAACGTACGATAGAGAAAGCCGTTGCCGCCATGCACGATTGGCGTGCTGGATACCGGCACATACTCGCTTTGGGGAAAGACCGGCTCAATTGAGGAGAGGGCCGGGCCGAACTGCTCTTGCCACCGCACTGTAAAGGTCACCGCGCTAACGACTTGATTGAAGTCGGCGCTGGGCCTGAGGCGAACTTCGATTTGGTCGGCACCATTGTGAGCCATGGTGATATCGACCATGGGCTGGGCGAAAGCGCCCATAGCGCCGAGGCCTGTGAAGAGCGTGCTGAGCAGTTGCTTTTCCATGGGGCCGTTCAACGCAACGGCCCAAACCAGGTTTCAGGGGTTGGTGTGCAGGTAGGTATTCGGCAGGGTGCTGGTCGGGGTGGTGCCGCCCACCGCAGTAAGAATCGGGTCACGGTCATTCGCTTGGCCCGTGTACTTGATCACCCCATCCATGTTCACATCGGCAGAATGGTATCCAAAGGCCACATTGCTCGGAATTACACCGCCAATGGCCGCGAGTATCGGATCCCTATCGTTCCCGTTGCCGGTGTAGCTCAGGAAATCGTTGAAGGTGACATCCCCATTGATCAGGCCCACCACAGTGCCGAGTGATGCCCTTGCGATGCTGTTGTTGGCCACCAGGAGGCCGGCACTCCTGAAATCGATCGACGGCCCTGGGAGCGATACTGATTCAGCCGTTACAAGGCCTTTGTGGTTCCGGTGCAAAACCGCCACACGGTAATCGCCGGGCGGCACCGCGAACGATACCGGCGAGGCGCCGTCGAGGTCCACGATATCGCCGAAGCGCAGAATGAGCGCGTAACGGGTGGCGATCCGAACAGAGCCGTCGTTCGCATTACGCAGTTCCAGTATCACCCAATCAACGACATCCGTCAAAGGCGTTGGGTTCGGATCCAGCACACTCGCATCAATGGTCGCGCCGCTTTGAGGAAGCACACCAACCGGATCGTAGCCAAGAGCGGTGTATGGTTCGGTGAGCGGTATCAAACCAGCAATGCGCAAGTCGTCGGCCATCATGCCGCTGAATACCGAGTATGGCCCTTGCAGAATGGCCTTGGCGGAGACTGAAATGCCTTGTTGGCCGATGCAATCACACTCCGGGAAAGGCAATAGGGCATCGTCGAAGGTGAATGGGTCCCCATCGTCGCATGCAGCTCCTGGGAAAACAGTGAGTTCAGTGTCATCGCAATCGAGCGCGTTGCTCACGAAACCTGCTGGTGCAGTGCAGGCAAGCATGGTTGAGTTGGGGTCGCCGAATCCATCACCATCCGCGTCTGCGAACCAGATGGTGGGGCCTTGAATGTCAAGGTCTGTGTCATCACAATCGCTATTGTCGGCGACGTAACCAACAGGCGCCGTGCAGGACATGACCATCGCATCTGGGTTGCCGAAGCCATCGCCGTCACCATCAGCATACCACGCGCTCTCGTAGCAGTAACTGAATGCCGCCAATCGTAACCGAGGCCCTCCGGGACTTACGGCGGTGAATGCGCCGCCGATGATGATGCGATTGTCATGTACGATGATCGAACTGACCGTGGTGGTGGCACTCGGCAGGTTCGTCAGTAATGCGCCGGTGCCTGAGTCGAGACCCGCGAGGTTTCCATGAACCTGGCCGTTCACGTGCGAGTAGAAACCGCCGACCATGACCATGCCTGGTATTTCGTTGATGCACCGGACCCCGCCGGAGCCGGTGATCCCGATGTCCGCAGACCAAGGCAACAAAGTGCCATCGGCGATTGAGACGGCTGCCAGGCGATTGCGCGAGGTGCCATTGACTTCGGTGAACTGACCGCCCAGGAGAATGGATCCGCCGCTCACTGATGTTGCTGCTACTACAGCATTGGTATTTGCTTGCCAACCCGTTGCCAGGCCGCTCACAGCATCAATCATGGCCATGTTCATCCTGCTTTGGCCACCCGCGGAATTGAACAGCCCCGCCAGGAGCACGCTGCTTCCGATGCGCTTGATTGAACGCACGAAACCATCAACTGCCGGATTCCAACTGAGCAAGGATCCCGTGCCGCCATTGAAAGCGGCTGCTCGGCCCCGAGGCACTCCATTCACGAACGAGAAGAATCCTCCCACGATGATTCGATCATCGTCTACGAGCAGAACTTGGCCTGTATTGTCCAAGGATGGTGACCAATTCCTCAGACCGCCTGTGGTCGCATCGATTGCGGCAAGGCGTGAACGCTGAATGCCGTTGATCTCCGAAAAGGCGCCAGTGACGACCACTGAGTCTCCCGCGACCTCGATGTCGTTGACAATGCCATTCGCAGATGGGTTCCATGGGAGCAGGCTGCCCGTCAAAATGTCGATGGCCGCGAGCCGCTCACGCGGCTGGCCATCAATCTCGGTGAAGTTTCCTGCCACATACAACACATTACTGTTCGCATCGACCCGCAAGGCTTCAACCACGCCGTTCGCCTGAGGCCATACAGGCAAGAGTTGGATGACTTGAGCGCGCCCGGCGACGGGCAAGAGCAACGCCACAGCCATCGCGCGAAGCGCAGGGAGATGGGTACGCATTGGGGCATGGTTGAAAAGGGGTGCCGGAAATGTACCGGTTCCACGCGTATTTCCCGTCGCATTCAGGCGGCTACTTTAGCGGCATGCGCAAATCAAGAGTATTCCCAATTGTTGCAGCGGTGGCCGCTGCCGTCCTGAGCCAGCCTCTCCGTGCCCACGAAGGCATGTGGCTGCCCACCTTGCTCAAGAGCATCGAGGGAATCATGCAGGCCGAAGGGCTCAAGCTCAGCGCCGAGGACATTTACAGCATCAACAATAGCAGCCTGAAGGATGCCATTGTGCTCTTTGGCGGCGGATGCACGGCGGAGGTGATCAGTGGCCAAGGCCTCATTCTCACCAACCACCATTGCGGTTTCAGCGCCATCACGGACCACAGCACCGTTGAGAACGACCGCCTGAAGAATGGATTCTGGGCCGCCACGAAAGGGGAGGAGCTGCGCAATCCCGGCCTCACAGCCACCTTCGTGATCCGAATGGAGGATGTGTCAGATCGTATTCTGCCGCTGCTAGCGAGCGCAACCGACGAGCCCGCCCGGCGCGAATTGCTGGCCAAGGCCGCCAAGTCGATTTCGGACGAAGCCATTGCCGGTACCCACTATAAGGCCGTGGTGCGGCCGTTCAACTATGGCAACAGCTACTACCTCATTGTCACCGAGACCTTCCGCGATGTGCGTCTGGTTGGTGCTCCGCCATCGGCCATCGGGAAATTCGGCGGCGATACCGACAACTGGATGTGGCCGCGCCATAATGCCGATTTCAGCCTCTTCCGCATCTACGCAGGTCCTGATGGCAAGCCCGCTGATCCCAGCGAGACCAACGTCCCCTTTGCTCCGCGCCATGTGCTGCCCATCAGCATCGATGGCGTGCAGGAGGGCGACTTCGCAATGATCTTCGGATTCCCGGGTCAAACCCAGCGCTACCTGAGCAGCTACGCCGTTGAATTCGTGCAGAACACGCAGGACCCCATGCGCATCGGCATGCGCACGGCCAGTTTGGGCGTGATTGATGCCGCTATGGCCAGCAGCGATCGTTTGCGCCTGATGTACGCCGACAAGCAGGCGGGCATCAGCAACGCATGGAAGAAATGGATCGGCCAGCAGCGGGGCCTGAAGGAACTGGGCACCTTGGAGCGGAAGCGCGCCTACGAGGCTGCGTACCGTGAGAAGGCGCGCACCATGGGCAGGCCGGAGTTCGCAGAGGCGCTTGAATCCCTCAAAGGCATCTATGGTGACTACATCCCCTTTGCGGTCGCCCGCGATCTTTTCGTTGAGTTCGTGTACAACGGTCCCGAGGTGCTTCGTTTCGCCGACGCCTTCAAGGACGTGGTGGAGCAGCGCGACGCGCTGGCGCGCGATGGCAAGCTCACTGCGGCGGTGAATGAGTTGCGCGCAGCCAGCGACGCGCATTTCGCCAGTCACGACATCGAGGTGGACAAGCAGATCTTCAAGGCGTTGCTCCCACTGTACCGGAAACATGTGCCTGTGCACCTGGCGCCGTCGGCCCTCAAGGACATCGAAGTGAAGTTCAAGGGCAATGCCGATGCATGGATCGACCACTTGTATGCGCGCAGCGTTTTCACCGATGCCGCTCGCCTGCGCAAGGCATTGGCCAAGCCATCAGTTGGCGCCATGAAGAAACTGGCGGCTGATCCGGCATTCCGGACCTCGCGCAGCTTCTTCGCTTCCTTCCTGGATCAGGTGAGGCCCGCGCATGCCCGGCTCAGCGACCGAATCGAAGGTGCCATGCGCATTTACGTGAAGGGCATGATGGAACTCTATCCGGAGAAGACGTATTGGCCCGACGCCAACAGCACGCTTCGCCTCAGCTACGGCAAGGTGGAGGGCAGCATGCCGCGCGATGGCGTTACCTACATCCACTACACCACGCTCGATGGCGTGATTGAGAAGTACGTGCCGGGTGATGTTGAATTCGATTTGCCGCAGCGCCTGATCGACCTCAATCGCGCAAAGGATTTCGGGCGATATGGCGTGAATGGCAGCTTGCCGGTGTGCTTCACCAGTTCGCTTCACACCACGGGTGGTAACAGCGGAAGCCCGGTGCTCAACGGCCGTGGCGAACTCATCGGCCTAAACTTCGACCGCAGCTGGGAAAGCACCATGAGTGATATCCAGTTCGATCCCGATAAGTGCCGCAACATCTGCGTTGATGCACGCTACATCCTGTTCCTGATTGATAAGTACGCTGGAGCCGGTCACCTGATCGCTGAAATGAACGTGGTGAAGCGCGATGTGCCGCGCTTCATCGACCTGCCCATTCACCGATGAGCGGCTGGACCGAACAGGAAGGCAAGCTCTGCCGCAGCTTCCGCTTCGCCGATTTCAGCGAGGCTTTCGGGTTCATGGCTCGTGTAGCGCTGGTGGCGGAGAAGATGAACCACCATCCAGAATGGACCAACGTGTGGAATTCGGTGGAGATCCGCCTGAGCACGCATGATGCGGGTGGCTCAATTACGGAGAAGGACCGCCGACTAGCTGCGGCGATCGACGCCATAGCGGACAAAATCACTCCATAGACGGAAAAGAAAGAGCCCCTCCACCATTGGCGGAGGGGCTCCTCTTGGAGTTGCTCAAAGCTCTTATTGACCGATCGAGATCGTCTGCATCTCGTCGCCTTTCTTGTTGGGGTCACCAGTGCCGGGCTGTACGAAAGCCGAGATGCGGAGTTCAGTCTCCTTCGGCTCGGTGTTAGCCACCACTTTCACCGTTTTCTGCTGCTGGTTCTCCTGCTTTCCGGGGCTGTATTCCACTTCAATATCGCCCTTGCCACCGGGAGGGATAGGGGCCTTCGGGTAGTTAGGTACAGTGCATCCGCAGCTACCGGTGGCGCTCTCGATGATCAGCGGCTCCTTGCCAGTGTTCGTGAAAGTGAAGACGTATTTGTTCTTGCTGTCCTGCTTCACGTTTCCGAAGTCGTGGTCGTACTTGCCGAAGGTCATCGTGGTCTTCGGGCGGTTGTCAACCACAGGTGCGGCCGCGCTGGCTGTGGGGTCGAACGTCTCGTTGGATGCCGGAGTCCTTGCAGCGGCCACAACACTGCCGGAACCGGTGCTTTCGCTGTCCTTCAATTGGCCCCATGCGATTACGCCGAGTGCTACGGCAATCACGCCCAGCAGGGCGATCTGGATCTTGTCTTTCATTGGGTTCGTGTTGGCGGTTTTCGGTGAATCGGGGGGCGCAAATAGGAGAAGGCCCGCCAGTTCAGCGGGTCTTAACGATTCGTTGAGGTTTGGCCTCAACGCGACATGCCCAGCCGCTGGAAGCTGTTGTCGCCGAGCGCCTCCAGGGCCCTCTGGAAGCTCCTATCCACCATGTTCTCGGCATTGATCACCTGCCAATAGGCCGATGTATCCCATAGGTCCCGGGCCATGAGGGCCTTGAGCCGCAGTGCAATCAAGTCATGCGAACGGGCCATGCCCTCTGCGTCCTCTGCAACTCCTTCCTTGGCCGCGTATGCAGCCAGCGCATCGAGCATGACATCGCCTACCTGGTAAGATTGCCTGAACTGCTCTACGCTATTGTATCGGCGCTTCAGGTCATCGCGGTTGTCATCGACGTAGGTCAGGGCGAAGGTGTTCAGCACGCCTTTGCGCACCAATTGGCCGAAATAGGCACTGCTCAGGGTGGTGTCGATGGGCACGAAGACATCGGGCATGATGCCGCCGCCGCCATAGACCACGCGCTTGTTCATGGTGTAGTACTTCACCGTATCGCCATGCAGTTCCTCATCGGCACCCGTGAGCTCGCCTTTGGCCAGGCGCCCT
>DAORNP010000125.1:0-11555 GCA_035441065.1 Flavobacteriales bacterium
AGTTGGGCGAGAAGGAGAGCTACCAGCCGCTTTGCCGCGTGTGCTTCGATCAGGCCCGTGCCTCCGGGAACGCGCAATGACCAGCGCCGGCCACCGCCTCACCGCGCTCGCCGAGGCCATCGGAGGGGAGTGGCTCGCCCGGTGCGACGACCCGCTGATCGCGCACCTCTGCATCGATTCGCGGAAACCTTTCTCCCTGCACGATACGCTCTTCATCGCACTGAGCGGCAGCCGGCATGATGGGCACCGCTACATCCGCGAGCTGCATGCGAAGGGCATGCGCCATTTCATTGTCAGTGATCCAGCGGCAGCGCAAGGATTGCGCGATAGCAACGTGATACGCGTACGTGACACGCGTGATGCCCTGCAGCGCATCGCCGCGTGGCACCGCAGCCAGATGCATGCCCCGGTGGTGGGCATCACTGGCAGCAATGGCAAGACCGTGGTGAAGGAGTGGCTCTTCCACCTGCTGCGCGACAGTGAGCACATCGCGCGCAGCCCAGGCAGCTGGAACTCGCAGGTGGGCGTGCCGTTGAGCGTTTGGGGCATGCGACGCGAGCATACGTTGGGCCTGTTCGAGGCCGGCGTCAGCGAGCCGGGTGAGATGGAGCGGCTGCGCGCTGTGATCCATCCCACCATCGGGATCTTCACCAACATCGGCCCTGCGCACGGCGAGCATTTCACCGACGACCGTACCAAGGCGTCCGAGAAGGCCGTGCTCTTCCGCGATGCGCAAGCCGTGGTCTACTGCGCCGACGATGAGGACGTCGTCAATGCGTTGCACGCGCATGGCATCGATCAGCGCGCGGCCTTGCTGGCTTGGAGCCGCGAGCGCCAAGGCTGGCTGCACGTGGTGCGCACGGAACCGCTGCCGCACGGCCAGCGAATCCGCGTCTTCAACGACCGCGTGGACTTCGACTTCGAGATTCCCTTCACCGATCAAGCCTCAGCCGAGAATGCCATCCATTGCGTGGCGCTGCTGCTGCACCTGGGCCGTTCGCCGCAATGGATCGCCGCGCGCACGCCCACGCTGCCGCCGGTGAGCATGCGCCTCGAAGCGCTCGATGGCGTGCATGGCATCACGCTGCTCAACGATGCGTACAGCAACGACACGGCATCCCTGGCCATCGCGCTGGAGCACCTCGATGCACTCGCAGCCGGAAGGCCCAAGGCCGTTGTGCTCTCCGACCTCATGGGCGGCGAGGAGCCGGCATTGCGCTACCGCCGTGTGGAGGAACTGCTCGCGCGATCGCGGGTTGAAACCGTGATCACCGTGGGCCCTGAGCTGCGCGAGCATGCGTTGAGCTTCGCGCATCACGTGCAGCACTTCGCAGATGCGGAAGAGCTGCTCGCGCGTTTCGATCCAGCGATGCTGAAGGACCATGCGGTGCTGGTGAAAGGGGCTCGCGCATTCGGACTGGAGCGCATCGCAACGCGCTGGCAGCGGCAAGTGCATGGCACCGTCATGGAGATCGACCTGGAGGCGATCCGCCACAACCTGAACCACTACCGGGCATTGCTCACCGCCGGAACACGCACCATGGCCATGGTGAAGGCCTTCGGCTATGGGAATGGCGCGCTTGAGTTGGCGCGGCTCTTCGCGCATGAGCAAGTGCAATACCTGGGTGTCGCCTATGCCGACGAGGGCATTGAATTGCGGCAGCATGGCATCACCACGCCCATCCTCGTGATGAACCCGGAGCCGGTGCCGATGGAGACGCTGCACCGATTCCGCTTGGAGCCTGAGGTATACGACGAGCGCTCCTTCAGTGAGGCGGCGCGCTTCGCCGAGGTGCATGCAGACGCACCTGTGGTTCACATCAAGCTCGACACCGGCATGCGCCGGCTCGGGTTCGCAGAGGATGAATTGCCGTGGCTCATCGACGCGCTTCGGGAGGCGAAGGGGTTGCGCGTGGCCTCGATCCTCTCGCACCTCGCCGCCAGCGATGACCCTGCGCACGATGAATTCACCCGCACGCAGCTCGCGCTGTTCCGACGGATGAGCGACGCCTTGATCGCAGCCCTTGGTTACCGGCCCCTGTTGCACATCGCTAACAGCGCTGGTGCCGCGCGCTGGAAGGACGCGCACTTCGATATGGCGCGGCTCGGCATCGGCCTGCATGGGATCGGGGCGGATGCGAACGAGACCGCACAGCTGCAGCACGCTGCAAGCCTGCGCACCGTGATCGCGCAGATCAAGCGCGCACCTGACGGCGCCACCATCGGTTACGGTCGTCGCGGCATGGCGCAAGGCGAGCGCATGATCGCCACGGTGCCCATGGGCTATGCCGATGGCCTTTCGCGCAGGCTGAGCAACGGCGTTGGACGTTTCTGGGTGCATGGCCAGGCAGCGCCCATCATCGGCACCGTGTGCATGGACATGTGCATGATCGATGTCACGGATATCACATGCGCGGTTGGCGACGAAGCCGTGCTCTTCGATGCGGCGCATCCGATCACTGAGCTGGCGCGCGATCTGGGCACCATTCCCTACGAAGTGCTCACGAGCGTCCCGCCGAGGGTGAAACGGGTGTATGTGCGGGGATGAACCGAGCGCGAGATATGCATCCTTGGTTGGCCCCATTGCATGATGCCTTCAGGCGCCATCGCAACGCCGAGGATGCCGCAGCGATGGAGGCCTACATGAAGGGCATCGCACCCTTCTTCGGAATCAAGGCGGTTCCGCGCAGGGAGTTGCTCGCGGAGCACATCGCTATGCATGGCGCGCCAGCGCTGGATGAGCTGCCCGCGATCGCCCGTGCTGCCTTTTCCTGCCCGGAACGCGAGATGCACCACACTGCGGTGGACCTGCTGATGAAGCATGCACGGAAGCTCACGCCGGTTCACTTGCCGCTAGTCGAGGAACTCATCACCACCAAGAGCTGGTGGGATACGGTGGATGCGCTCGCCGTCCATGTGGTGGGCGTGATCCTGAGACGGCATCCGAAGGAGATCGCGCCATGGAACAAGCGCTGGATCACCAGCAAGAACCTCTGGCTGAACCGCACCGCTATTCTCTTCCAGAACCGGTGGAAGGAGGAGACGGATCAAGCGCTGCTCTTCGCCAACATCGACCGGCATGCCGCGCATACCGACTTCTTCATGCGCAAGGCCATCGGCTGGGCGCTGCGCGAACTCGGTGCCACCGACCCGGAGGCCGTGCGGCGATTCGTGCGATCGAGGAAGCTCGCGCCGCTGAGCGAGCGGGAGGCGTTGAGGAAGTTGGGTTGATTCCAGCGTGGATCAGCTCAGCAGCTCCGCTGCTTTCTTCAGGGCTTCCGCCATACCGCTTGGCTCCTTGCCGCCGGCCGTGGCGAAGTCGGGCTGGCCGCCGCCACCGCCCTTGATCAACGGACCGATTTGCTTGATGATGTCCACCGCTTTGAGGCCGGTTGATTCGAGCGCTTGTTTCCCCAACGAGACCGCGAGCAAGGGTTTGCCATCGATCACGGAACCGGCCACCAGCGCCAGGTCACTGTGCTGTTCGCGCAGGGTGAAGCCGAGGTCCTTCAGGCCTTGGGCATCGAGGTCGAGTTGCTCCACGAGCACTTTCACGCCCTTGCTGTTGGCCGTGGCCTTGGCGGGTATCGCCGTGGCGTAGCGCTTCACCTTCTCGCGGGCGGCCTTCTCCAGTTCCTTGGTGAGGGCGGTGTTCTGTTCGGCGAGCTTCTGCACGGCGGCCACCACATCGGCGGGGTTCTTCAGCAGCGCCTCGATGGCCTCCAGTTTGGCGAGCTTCTCGTTGATCATGCGCTCGGCCTCCACGCTGGTGATGGCCTCGATGCGACGGATGCCCGCGGCCAGTGCGCTCTCGCTCACGATGCGGAAGGGGCCGATGGTGCCGGTGCGGGGCACGTGCGTTCCGCCGCAGAGTTCCACACTGGGGCCGAACTTCACCACGCGCACGTTGTCGCCGTACTTCTCGCCGAAGAGCGCCATGGCACCCATGGCCTTCGCCTCGGCGATGGGCACGTTGCGCTTGTCCTCGAACACGATGTCGTCGGTGATCATCGCGTTCACCTCGCGCTCGATGGTGGCCAGCTCCTCGGGCGCCACCTTGGCGAAGTGGCTGATGTCGAAGCGCAGTCGGTCGGGCGCCACCAATGAGCCCTTCTGCTCCACGTGCGTGCCCAGGTGCTTGCGCAGGGCGTGGTGCAGCAGATGCGTGGCGGTGTGGTTGCGTGCGGTGAGGCCGCGCCGCTGCGTGTTCACCTGTGCGGTGAGCGGCTGGGCCACGTCCTTCGGCAGCTCCTTCGTGAAGTGCACGATGAGCTGGTTCTCGCGCTTGGTATCGATCACCTCCACTTGGTCCGCGCCCTGGATGAGCCAGCCCTGGTCGCCCACCTGGCCACCGCCTTCCGCATAGAAGGGCGTGCGGTCGAGCACAAGCTGGAACTGGTCGCCGCCCTTGCCGCTCACCTTGCGGTAGCGCAGGATGCGGGCCTCGGTGCTCAGTTCGTCGTAGCCGATGAAGGCGGTCTCGCCTTTGCCGAGCTCGACCCAGTCGCCTGTTGTGACGGCCGTGGCGGCACGGGAGCGTGCCTTCTGCTTCTGCAGCTCGGCCTCGAAGCCTTGCATGTCCACGCGCATGCCCTGCTCACGTGCCATGAGCTGCGTGAGGTCGATGGGGAAGCCGTAGGTGTCGAACAGCTCGAAGGCACGGTCGCCGGCCAAGGTTCCCTTCGACTCCGCGAGCGCTTGTTCCAAACGCTTCGTGCCTTGCTCCAGCGTGCGCAGGAAGGCCTTCTCCTCCTCTCCGATCACACTTTCCACCAGCTGTTGCTGTTTGCGCAGCTCGGGGAACTGGTCACCCATCTGTTCGGCCAGGGTCTTCACCAGCTCGTGCATGAAGGGCTCGTTGAAGCCGAGGAAGCTGTAGCCGTAGCGCACCGCACGGCGCAGGATGCGGCGGATCACGTAGCCCGCGCCGGTGTTGCTGGGCAGCTGCCCGTCGGCTATGGCGAAGCTGATGGCGCGCAGGTGGTCGGCGCACACGCGCATGGCGATGTCGGCCTTCTCGTCCTTGCCATAGGTCTTGCCGCTCCGCTTCGCGATGGCCTGGATCAGCGGCTGGAACACGTCGGTGTCGTAGTTGCTGCGCTTGCCTTGCAGCACCATGCACAGGCGCTCGAAGCCCATGCCGGTGTCCACGTGCTGCGCCGGCAGTTCCACGAGCGAGCCATCGGCCTTGCGCTCGAACTGCATGAACACGTTGTTCCAGATCTCGATCACCTGCGGGTGGTCGTTGTTCACCAGCTCGCGGCCGGGCTTCTGCGCCATCTCCTCGGCGGTGCGCACATCCACGTGGATCTCGGTGCACGGCCCGCAGGGACCCGTATCACCCATCTCCCAGAAGTTGTCCTTGCGGCTGAAGGGTAGGATGCGGTCCTCGGGCAGGTACTGCTTCCACAGTTGGCGCGTCTCCTCATCGGCGGGCAGGCCATCCTTCTCATCGCCGCCGAAGTAGGTCACATAGATATCGGTCTTGTCGATCTTGTACTCGTCCACCAGCAGCTCCCACGCCCACTGGATCGCTTCCTTCTTGAAGTAGTCGCCGAAGCTCCAGTTGCCGAGCATCTCGAACATCGTATGGTGGTAGGTGTCGATGCCCACCTCCTCCAAGTCATTGTGCTTGCCGGAAACGCGCAGGCACTTCTGTGTGTCGGCGATGCGTTTGTGCCTGGCCTCGCTGTTGCCCAGGAAGAGGTCCTTGAACTGGTTCATGCCCGCGTTGGTGAACATGAGCGTGGGATCATCCTTGATCACCATGGGTGCGCTGGGCACGATCTGGTGGCCGCGCTGGGCGAAATGGTCGAGGAACTTCTGGCGGATCTGCTGGGACGTGAGCATGGCTGCTGGGAATCGCAACGCCCTGTGGCGAGCGGGCCGCGAAAGTACCGTGAAGCCATCAGCGGTGAAGGCGCGCGGATCAACAGCGTTTAACAGCGTGCATCGGCGCTTCGGATGGGCGTGCCAGGATGACGGCTACCTTGGGCAGCCCTGCGGAGCATGCCCGAGCACAAGTACCGCTTCAACCCCAAGACGCTCAATTTCGAGCGCATCCGCCTCACTGCCTGGCAGAAGGTGAAGCGCACCGTGCTATTGCTGTTGCCGGGGCTGGCCGTGGGGCTGCTGGGCATCTTCCTCGTGTACCAGTTCGTGGACAGCCCGAAGGAGTCGCTGCTGCGCCGGGAGAACAAGCAATTGCTGGTGCAGTACGAACTGCTGAACAAGCAGATCGCGGAATTGGAGCGCGTGCTCAGCGATGTCCGGCGCCGCGACGACAACATCTACCGCGTGATCCTGGAGGCGGACCCGTTGCCGGAGAGCATGCGCCAGGCCGGCGTGGGCGGTGTGAACCGTTACCGCGACCTGAGCGGCTATGCCAATAGCGACCTGGTGGTCTCCACCACGAAACGGCTCGATCTGCTCGCACGGCAGTTGGTGGTGCAATCGCGCTCACTTGATGAAGTGGGCGATCTGGTGCTGCGCAAGCAGGAGATGCTCGCCAGCATCCCGGCCGTGCAGCCCATCGCCAATGAGGACCTGACGCAGACCGCCAGCGGATTCGGATGGCGCATGCACCCGATCCACAAGATCATGAAGTTCCACGCGGGCATGGATTTCACGGCCAAGCCAGGCGTGCCCATCCATGCCACGGGCGATGGCGTGGTCACCTATGCTGAATACGGCACCAACGGCTACGGCATTCACGTGATCGTGGATCACGGCTTCGACTATGAGACGCTCTATGCGCACCTGAGCAAATTGGAGGTGCGCAAAGGGCAGCGCGTGAAGCGCGGCGATGTGATCGGCCTCGTGGGCAACACGGGCCTGAGCGTGGGCCCGCACCTGCACTACGAGGTGCACAAGGGCGGTCAGCCGATGGACCCGGCCAACTACTACTTCAACGACCTCACGCCGGAGGAATACGCGCGCATGGTGGAGATCTCGAGGAATGCCGGGCAGGCGCTGGATTGATACTTTCGGGCCGTGCCGCTGAAGCCCAAGACCATCGAGAAGATCTATTTCACCATCGGTGAGGTCGCGCAGGAGCTGGGCGTTGCCAACAGCAGCGTGCGCTTCTGGGAGAAGGAGTTCGGCAACATCACGCCGCGCCGCACGGGCAAGGGCGACCGGTTGTACACCCGCGAGCAGATCGAGCAGTTGCGCGTGATCCAACAATTGGTGAAGGGTGAGGGCTTCACCATTCAAGGGGCGAAGGAGAAGCTGAAGCGCGGTGAAGCACCAGTGGTTGAGCGGCCCGGATTCGACGCGGAAGCGATGCGCGAGCGCTTGCTGAATGTGCGAAGGAAACTGGTTGACCTGCGCAGCGCCCTGAGAACTCAGCAGTAGGCCGCCCGCATCAAGTAGTTCTTCACGTAATCGGCCACTCCATCTTCCAATGAAGTGAATGACCGATCGTAGCCGATGCTGCGGAGCTTGCGCATGTCGGCCTCGGTGAAGTACTGGTAGGTGGAGCGGATGTCGGCGGGCGTGTCGATGAAGGAGATATTCTCCGGCTTGCCCAAGGCCGCGAAGGTGGCGCGCACCAGGTCGAGGAATGAGCGTGCCGTGCCGCTACCCAGATTATAGAGGCCGCTGTTCTTGCGGTGCTCCAATAAGAAGAGGCACACATTGCACACGTCCTTCACGTACACGAAATCGCGCAGTTGCTCGCCATCCTTGAAGTCGGGCCGGTGGCTGCGGAAGAGCTTCATGCCGCCCGTCTCCCGGATCTGGTTGAAGGCATGATAGACCACGCTGGCCATGCGCCCTTTGTGGTACTCGTTGGGGCCATAGACGTTGAAGAACTTCAGGCCGGCCCAGAAGAAGGGTTTCTTCTGCTGGCTCAGCGCCCACTTGTCGAACTCGTTCTTGCTCTCGCCATAGGGATTCAGCGGCTTCAAGCGGTAGGGGAGGTTGTCGTCCTGATCGCTATAGCCCAGTTCTCCGGCACCATAGGTGGCTGCACTGCTCGCGTAAACGAGCGGGATGCCGTACTTCACGCAGGCCTCCCACATGCGCTGGCTATAGCGCACGTTCAATTCATCGAAGATGGCCGCGTTGAACTCGGTGGTGTCGGTGCGCGCGCCGAGGTGGAAGATGAATTGAACCAGCTTCTCGTTGGCATCGAGCCAGGTGAAGAAGTCCTTGCGGTCCACCTTTGCCGTGAGCTCCTTCTTCAAGAGGTTGGGCGCCTTGTCCACACGGGAGAAATCATCCACGGCCACGATGTCCTGCCAGCCCTGGCGGAGCAATTCACCCACCAAGGCACTTCCGATGAAGCCCGCGGCTCCGGTAACGACGATCATGCGGCGAATGTAGGGGCGTGTCAATCGGCCTTCGCGGCTCTGCTGCGCCCATACCTTCGCCGCCATCCGCACAAGCAGGCGCTTCAGGCGTTCTCCGCGCATCATGCCACAAGTCCACATCACCCGCCGCGAGCGGTTCTCATCCTCTCACCGCCTGGCCCGCCCCGAATGGAGCGATGCGAAGAACCTGGAGGTCTTCGGCAAGTGCAGCAATCCCAACGGCCACGGCCACAACTACGAGCTGTGGGTGACCGTGAAGGGCGAACAGGATGCGGAGACGAGCTTTGTCACCGACCTCAGCCGATTGAGCCGCATCATCAACGAGCGCGTGATCATTCACCTCGACCACAAGAACATCGATGTGGACGTGCCCTTCATGCGCGGCAGGCTCAGCAGCACAGAGAATCTCGCGGTGGCCATCTGGGAACAATTGGAGAAGCCCGTGAGCGAGCTGGGCTGCACGCTGCATTGCGTCAGGGTGCAGGAGACCGAGAACAACACCGTTGAATACCATGGCGCGTAAGGCGAAGGGCAAGGCGATCGATGGCGAGCACGAGACCTCTGGGGAGGGCTACGAGCGCATCGACCTGTACGAACCGAAGTCCGTGGCGCGCATCAGCGGGCACTACGGCGATATCCTGAAGCAGATCGGCGAGGACCCGCAGCGTGAAGGGCTGAAGAAGACACCCGAGCGCGTGGCCAAGGCGCTGCAGTACCTCACGCACGGCTACGACCTCGACCCGGCGGCCATCCTGAAGAGCGCCATGTTCAAAGAGAGCTACAGCCAGATGGTGCTGGTGAAGGACATTGAGGTGTACAGCCTGTGCGAGCACCACATGCTGCCTTTCTTCGGCAAGGCGCACGTGGCCTACATCCCGAATGGACGCATCACGGGGCTGAGCAAGATTCCTCGCGTGGTCGATGCCTTCGCGCGCCGATTGCAGGTGCAGGAACGCCTTACCGACCAGATCCGCGATTGCCTGCACGACACCCTGAAGCCCATGGGCGTGGCGGTGGTGCTCGAATGCGCACACCTGTGCATGCAGATGCGCGGCATCCAGAAGCAGAACTCGGTGACCACCACCAGTGCCTTCACCGGCATCTTCCTCAACGACCCCCGCACGCGCGAGGAGTTCATCAAGCTGATCGGCTCGCGCCTACATTAGCCCGGCGAAGGTTAAAGGGCGTGGGGGGAGAGAATGGACGGCTATCCACTCGTCGCATCCACATAAGCACAACGGACAACACACCATGGAGAATCAGCAGCAGATGCCCGTCAGCGGGCAAGTGATCTACGGGCCCGCCACCAGCGTGCGCACCTTCCTCAGCCATGTGTTCGCGTACATGGCCACCGCGCTGGTCATCAGCGGTGCATTGGCTTGGCTCTTCGGAACCAACACAGAGCTCTTCAGCATGCTGCGCAGCCCCGAGACCGGCAGCCCCACTATCATGGGCTGGGTGGTCATGTTCGCGCCGCTCGGCCTCGTCTTCCTCATGGGCGGCATGGTCGAGAAGATGAGCGGCACCGTGCTGCTCGCCGTCTTCATCCTCTACAGTGCGCTCACCGGCATGAGTCTATCGTACATCTTCTATGTGTACAATCTGGCTTCGGTGGGCAAGGTCTTCTTCATGAGCGCTGGTGTCTTCGGCCTCATGGCGGTTGCGGGCTACACCACCAAGACCGACCTCACCAAACTCGGCAGCATCCTCTTCATCGGCCTCATCGGTATCGTGGTCGCTTCACTGATCAATATGTTCATGGGCAGCAGCACCATGGATTACGTGATCAGCATCCTCGGCGTGGTCATCTTCACCGGCCTCACCGCCTACGACATGCAGCGCCTCAAGCGCTTGGGCGATGTGGTGGCCACCGGCACCGAGGCCGCGCAGAAGATGGCCCTCATGGGTGCCCTCAGCCTCTACCTCGATTTCATCAATCTCTTCCTCATGTTGCTGCGCCTGTTTGGGCGTCGCGATTGATTCGCATCAACGTCGTATCGGTGCAATAGCCACGAACCCGTCATCCATCAAATACGCATGACTGCCTACGTATTCCCCGGCCAAGGCTCGCAGTTCACCGGCATGGGTAAGGACCTGTACGATGCCGACAGCAACGCGCGCATCTGGTTCGAGCACGCCAACGACCTCCTCGGCTTCAAGCTCACCGAGGTGATGTTCACCGGCACCGATGCCGACCTGAAGCAGACCAAGGTGACGCAGCCCGCCATCTTCCTGCACAGCGTGGTGAAGGCCAAGGTGATGGGCGATGCTTACCAGCCGAGCATGACCGCAGGCCATTCATTGGGCGAGTTCAGCGCGCTGGTGGCAGCGGGCGCCATGGAGTTCGCCGATGGGATGAAGCTGGTGGCCGCGCGAGCCAACGCCATGCAGAAGGCTTGCGAGCTGCAGCCCAGCACCATGGCCGCCATCCTGGGCATGGAAGACGCCAAGGTGGAGGAGATATGCGCCGACATCACGGCCAACGCAGGCAAAGGCGTGGTGGTGGCCGCCAACTACAACTGCCCTGGCCAGCTGGTGATCAGCGGTACCATCGAAGCCGTGAATGCTGCTTGCGAAGCCTTGAAAGCCGCTGGTGCGAAACGGGCGCTCGTGCTGCCTGTGGGTGGCGCCTTCCACAGCCCGCTCATGGAACCTGCGCGCCTCGAGCTGGAGGCGGCCATCGCCTACACCCCCATCGTGAACCCGCGCTGCCCTGTTTACCAGAACGTGGACGCCCGCCCGCACACCGACCCCGCGCGCATCAAGGCCAACCTCATCGCGCAGCTCACCGCACCCGTGCGTTGGACGCAGACCATGCAGAACATGCTGTCGGATGGCACAACGAAAGTGGTGGAGGTGGGGCCGGGCAACGTGCTCCAAGGCTTGTTCAAGAAGGTGAGCAAGGAGGTGGAGACGGTGGCGGGGTAGTACTTGTTCGCGGTGCATCCTCCTTCGCGGAGCCAGTACTTTCGCGCACCATCCGCCATGCCCATCACCCGCGACTCTGTCCTCTCAGCCCTTTCCCGCATCATCGAGCCCGACCTGAAGAAGGATATCGTGGCGCTTGACCTCGTGCGCGACATCCGCATCGATGGCAACTCCCTGCATGTGCAGGTGGAAGTGAGCAATCCCGCCATGCACAGTCGCAAGCGCATGGAGGAAGCCGTCATCTTCAACCTGAAGCAAGCGCTGGGACAGGAGCTGATGGTGCAGGTGGCCGTGAGCCCGCTGAGCGGCGAG
>DAORNP010000126.1:0-2106 GCA_035441065.1 Flavobacteriales bacterium
TAAGGGCAACTACTACAAGGTGAACGATGCCTTCAGCTTCAGCAGCAGCATCGACGACCTGAACGAGTACATCCAATCGCGCTAAGCGGAACACGGCCTTCTTTTCCTCAACCATGAAACGCCTCATCTCCATAGGTCTGCTTGCCGCAACGGTCGCGTTCGCGGGCTGCTCCGGCTCGAAGTCTTTCGCCAAGAAGGGCATGAAGCTGGATGAGGCGGGCCTCTATGCCGAGGCGGCAGCCATGTTCGAGGAGAGCGCACGCCGTGACCAGAAGAACATCGATGCCAAGATCGGCCTGAAGAAGACCGGGCAATCCCTGCTGAACGACAAGCTCAGCGCCTTCTTCAAGGCCACGGCCATGGGCTCCGCGAAGGGCGATGCCGTTGCAGCATATCTGGACGCGAAGGCCTACCAGGAACGCGTCGGTCGATTGGGCGTGGTGCTGGATATCCCCGATCACTACCGCACCGATTTCGAGCGCGTGAAGGGTGAGCATCTGGTGGATCTCTACAACGAAGGCCAAGCGCTCATGGCGAAGGAGGACTATAAGGGCGCCGAACAGGTCTTCGCCAAGATCGCGCGCTTGGAGCCCAACTACAAGGATGCAAGCAGCTTGCAGAGCATCGCCTACCTGGAGCCGCTCTATCGACAGGGAAAATCCGATCTGGAGGCGAAGGCCTACCGCAAGGCCTATGGTTCCCTGGATAAGGTGGTCTCGCGCGATGCGGCTTACAAGGACGCCATGGCCTTGCGCCAGGAAGCGCTCACCAAGGGGCAGTTCACCATAGCGGTTCTCCCTTTCACCACCGCAACTAAGCGGCAAGACATCGCTTCACGTCTGCAAGGCCAGGCCATCACAGACCTCACCGGATTGCGCGACCCCTTCTTGAAGGTGGTTGATCGCGAAAACATCGAGCGCATCATGCAGGAGCAGCGCCTCAGCCTTAGCGGCGTGGTGGATGAAGCCACCGCCACCCGCGTGGGGAATCTCATCGGCGCGCAAGCCCTGCTGATCGGCGATGTCACGGACTACCGCGAGGAGCCCGGCCAGCTGAGACAGAGCACGAAGAATGGATTTGAGTCATACCCCGTTCAGCAGGTGAACAAGGAGACCGGCGAGAAGTACTTCGTTACGCGGTACAAACCGGTGAGCTACTCTGAGCACTACCAGGAGAACAAGACACGCATGGCCGTGAACTACCGGTTGATCTCTCTGGAGACCGGTGAAGTGCTCATGAGCAAGTCGTTCGAGAAGGAGCAAGGCGACCATATGTACTATGCCACCTACACCGGGAACAGGGATCAGCTCTTCCCCAGCCTGAATGGCGTTGCTGACCTCAACGGCGGAAGGCGCAACGAACTGCGCAGCCTCCTCAATGCGCCGCGTGAAGTGAAGAGCACGGCCACCTTGGGCAGCGAGCTCGTTCGCCAGAGCACCAGCCGATCCAGCAGGAGTTGAACTCCCGCCTGCCATGAAGCACTACGCTTTGATCGCCGCTCTGACGCTGGTGGCCTGCAAGGGCAGCCAGCAAGCGCAAGCACCGCCGCCTCCGCCGCAGGACATGCGACCGGAATGGGTGCGTTCGCGACCCATGAGCAGCGCCTACTACATCGGTATCGGTCTGGGCAGCAAAGCGCGTGGCGATGCGCAGGAGAGCGCTCGCAAGAATGCGCTGGACCAGCTTGCACAGGAGATCAGCGTACGCGTGGAAGGCAACAGCCTGCTTTTCACCGCTGACGGGCGCAACCGCTTCGATGAGACCTTCACGAGCACCATCCGCACCACCACATCGGAGCAGCTCGAAGGCTACGAGTTGGTGGATTCCTGGGAGGGCCCCACGGAGTATTGGATGTACTACCGGCTCTCGAAGAGTGAGCATGCGCGCCTGAAGGCCGAACGCAAGGGCAAGGCCATCAGCACGGCGCTCGACCTGCATCAGCGTTCGCGCGCGAGCATTGCTGCGGGCAACCTTCGCGAGTCCATCGATCAAGATCTGCGGGCGCTCATCGCCATGAAACCGTACTGGGGAGAGAGCGACATGGCGGAGATCGACGGTAAGCAGGTGCCCTTGGCCACGGAGATCTTCTCGCACCTGCAAGGGCTC
>DAORNP010000126.1:2116-3893 GCA_035441065.1 Flavobacteriales bacterium
TTCGGGCATTCGCCTCGCTTTGCTCCCCGACCGTATGGACCTCGACTATGGCAACGGATTCCGCCGCGAAGTGATGGTCACAGCCACCTATGGCGAGAACGGCCGTGGCCGTGATCTACCCCAGTTGCCCCTGCGCATCACCTATGCAGGACTCGATGGCGCCGTGACCGAGCAGAAGAACACCGATTCCGAAGGCCGCCTGCGCACCAGCGTGCGTCGCGTAGCCGTTGCACAAGCCGGGAACGATTTCGTGGTGCGCCCGGATATGGACGCCCTCGTGAGCAAGGACTTGGAGCCCGAATTGGTGAAGGCCCTTGTGGGAAGCCTCAGCGTACCACAGGCCCGCGCGGCCATCACGGTACGCATGCCGCGCGTGTTCATGCGCGCCACGGAGACCAACCTCGGAGTTGCAGTGGGCGAAGCCGGTCTGGCCCCTGTTATGCGTGAGGAGCTCACCCGCAGCGGATTCCGCATCGTTGATCGCGAAGCAGAGGCTGACCTGACCCTTCACCTTACGTGCAGCACGCGCAGCGGCGGCGAGGCCAATGGTTTCCACACGGCGTTCCTCGATGCCAATTGGAACTTCCGTGACCGCAAAACCAACGAGACCGTGAAGGATGGCGTGAAGCAGAATGTGAAGGGCATTCAGCTCAGCGCCGAGAAGGCCGGTATCGATGCCTACAAGAAAGCCGCGCAGGACGTGCGCAAGGAGATTGTGCCGGCCATCATGAACGCCCTGCAATAAGGCCAATCCGTAGTTTGGCACGCGATCAGCAAAACCCTGCCGAACCAATACCCGAAATCCTCAGCAACGAACGCCTCGCCGGGCCACGGCGCAACACCATGAAAACGATGAGTTTCTCCCGCACCCTGATGTTCACCCTCTCTGCCGCTGTGCTCGCCGGTGGATTGGCTTCCTGCAAGAGCAAGAAGAAGCAAGCCGAAGCGACCAAGCCCGACCCTGTTGGTGAGACCGAGGTCATCATTCCTTGCTCGGGTCCTGAGTTCTTCACGGACAACAAGGTGTTCCGCGCCAATGCATTGGGTGAGAGCATGGATCAGGCCACGGCGAAGAAGAAGGCCATGAGTAATGCGCGCGCCGACCTGGCCGCCTCGATCAACACCCGCGTGAAGTCGGTGATCGACAACTACGTGAACAGCCGCGAGATGCAGAACCGCGAAGAGATCGGCGAACGTTACGAGGCCCTCTCCCGCGAGGTGGTGGACCAGCAGCTCACCGGTACCAAGACACTCTGTGAGAAGATGATGCGTGTGAACAGCACCGGCAACTACAAGGCCTATGTGGCCATCGAGCTCAGCGCTCAGGAGTTGCTTGCCGCCTACAACCAGCGCCTCAGCAGCGACGAGCGCCTCCGCATCGACTACGACTACGAGAAGTTCAAGGAGACCTTCGAGAAGGAGATGGAGCGGATGAAGAACTAAGGTCCAAGAAGATTCTGGCGAAGCCCCTCAACCAACGAGGGGCTTCGTCGTTTCCGCCAACCACCTTTGCAGCATGAATGGGAACCGGATCATCGCAACGGGGGCTGCACTTCTGGCCATAGCGGTCATGCTAGGTGCTTTCGGGGCACATGCTCTGAAGGAGCGGCTCAACCCAGCCCAACTCGGCAATTGGCGCACCGGGGTCGACTATCACTTCTACCATGCTCTTGGATTGCTTCTCGTGGCACTATTGGAGAACCGAGTCGGGCCGAAGGGCGTGCGATGGGTTTCCAGGTTGTTCATGGCGGGCATCGTACTCTTCAGTGGATCGTTG
>DAORNP010000126.1:3909-4908 GCA_035441065.1 Flavobacteriales bacterium
CTATTGAGCACCAAGGACTTGCTTGGAATCGAGGGCGCATCAATGCTCCTTGGCCCAATTACCCCACTCGGTGGCCTCTGCTTCATTGCGGGCTGGGCGGTGCTGTTCATAACCGCGTTAAGGCAACATGACCGCAGTTAGTCCGGCGTAGGGGCGTCCCGCTACTTTTGGCGCCCAATTCCAACACTTAGGAACATGAACGATTTCGGTAATAAGCCGAAGCACGCCGACCTCTCGAAGCTTGGCCTCGGCCGCGTTGGCGACACTTTCTGGAACCTCGAACCCGCCGAACTGGTGGAGCACGTGATCGTGAACGGGCAGGGCGTGCTCGCCGATAGCGGCGCGCTGGCCATCGACACCGGTGAATTCACCGGCCGTAGCCCCAAGGACAAGTTCACCGTGAAGGACGCCAAGACGGAGAGCACCGTCTGGTGGGGCGATGTGAACATCCCCATCGGCTCCGAGGTCTTCGACAAACTGCACGAGAAGATCTGCGCCTACTTGCAGGGCCGCGAGGTCTATGTGAAGGACGCGTATGCCTGCGCCGACCCGACCTACCGCATGAATGTGCGGGTTGTGGCTGAGCTGCCATACAGCGCCATGTTTACTGGCAACATGTTCCTGCGGCCCACGCGCGCCGAGCTCAACGAGTTCGAGCCGGAGTGGAACATCATCTGCGCGCCGGGCTTCACTGCCAATGGCCAGGTTGACGGGCTTCGCCAGCACAATTTCGCCGCCATCGACTTCAGCCGCAAGATGATCCTCATCGGCGGCACGGGCTACACCGGCGAGATTAAGAAGGGCATCTTCACCGTGCTCAACTACGTGCTGCCACAGGAGCGTGGCGTGCTGAGCATGCACTGCAGCGCCAACATCGGCAAGGATGGCGATACCGCGGTCTTCTTCGGCCTTAGCGGCACGGGCAAGACCACCCTCAGCGCCGATCCGGAGCGCCGCCTCATCGGCGATGATGAGCACGGCTGGAGCGATATGGGCGTA
>DAORNP010000126.1:4933-5277 GCA_035441065.1 Flavobacteriales bacterium
GCCAAGTGCATCAACCTCAGCGCCGAGAAGGAGCCCCAGATCTGGAACGCGATCAAGTTCGGCGCCATCCTCGAGAACATCGAGTTCCACGAGGGCACCTCGAACGTTGATTTCGACAATGCCTCCAAGACGGAGAACACCCGCGTGAGCTACCCCATCCACCACATCGACAATGTGGCCGAGCCGAGCGTGGGCGGGCATCCGAAGAACATCTTCTTCCTCACTTGCGACGCCTATGGCGTGCTGCCTCCCATCAGCAAGCTCACCCCCGGCCAGGCCATGTACCACTTCATCAGCGGATACACCGCGAAAGTGGCGGGCACCGAGGCTGGCGTGACCGAGCC
>DAORNP010000126.1:5312-5681 GCA_035441065.1 Flavobacteriales bacterium
CGCTTCACCCGTCGAAATACGCTGAGATGCTCGGCTCGAAGATGAAGGAGCATGGAGCCCGTGTATGGCTGGTGAACACCGGCTGGAGCGGAGGCGCATACGGCACAGGCGAGCGAATGAAGCTGAAGTTCACGCGTGCCATGATCGGTGCGGCCCTCAAGGGTGAGTTGGACGGTGTTGAATACAAGGAGCATCCCGTGTTCGGCATGAGCTACCCCACCAGCTGCCCGCATGTGCCCGCCGAGATTCTCGATCCGCGCAGCACCTGGAAGGACAAAGGCGCCTACGACAAGACCGCTGAGAAGCTGGCGAAGCAGTTCAACGACAACTTCGCGAAGTACGCCGAGGGCTGCAATGCCGAGACGCTCG
>DAORNP010000126.1:5701-8353 GCA_035441065.1 Flavobacteriales bacterium
CAAGGCCTGATCGCCAACCAAGAATGCATGGGAGCCCTTCCGCCTTGCGGCGGAAGGGCTTCTTTCTTCCGGACCCATGCACCACCGTGAGCACCTCCATAGCTTTGGCGCCATGTGCAGGTTGATGGTGCTGTTGTTCGGTGCGTTGCTGGCTTCGGCCTCACTGGCGCAGCATGCGGGCTTCGGCTCGCTCATCTACCCGGAGAAGCTCCGGACCGATGCCGAGCTGCTGCGGCAAGCCATTCATCAAGCGCATCCTGACCCCTACCGCTATCTCACGCGCGGCGAGCTCGATTCGGCATTCGATCAACTCATTGATGAGCTGCGCGAGCCGTTGACCGCCGACCGGTTCCTGTCGCGCCTGATGCCGGTCGTCGCGCGCGTGGGTGACTCGAATCTCCGACTGGAATTGGATCCATCGCTATGGGCAAGGATCCTGCGCGAAGCCAACATGCTGCCCTTCACTGTCCGGGTCATTGAGCAGCGTTTGTACGTCGGCGATGAGTTGAAGGGCTTCCGCAGCTTCGTTCCGGGTGCGCGCATCGTTTCCATCAACGGCATCAATGCCGATCGGGTCATCCGCGACCTTGGACAATGGGTGGCAACCGATGGCGCGAATGAGACATGGCGGCGGTATCAGGTGCAGGAACGTTTCGCGCTGCTCTTCTTGCTCACCTATGGTTCATCCAAAGTGTTCGTGGTGGAGACGGAAGGCAGCGATGGCATTCGTCGCGAGGATGTGGTGGCCGGCCTGATGCAGGAGGATATCGAGCGCAGCCGAAAACCGAATGGAGTGATGCTTCATCCATGGCGCTCCACGTGGGATGCCGAGGCCGGGACCTTATGGATAGACCTCACGACCTTGGACCCGGAAGCCCTCAAGCGAAGCGGACAAAAACCGAAGGCCTTCCTGGATGCGCTGCTAGCGCAGGCAAGGGATAACAAGGCCAAAGCGCTCGTGCTCGATCTGCGAGGTGCAGATGGCAAGGAGCTGGGCATGGCAGAATGGGTGTTCGCAGCCATCGCGAAGGAGCCCTTCCGGCTGGTGCAGGACATCACCGTGCGCGCAACGCAGCCGCACGCTTTGCCCGGTGCGGTGTCCGTTCCGGAAGAGTTCACGGCCAGCGTTGATCGGAGCTACCTCCCTTCACAGAACGGCAGCGCCTCGTTGCGGCCCGATGATCCGCGATTGGCCATGGTGACTCCGAGCCGCCACGCGTTCACGGGCAAAGTGTATGTGGTGTGCGATGGGGGCACGCGCGATGCCGCAGCTATGTTGGCCATGGTGGCCCATCGCTCCGGACGCGCACGGCTGGTTGGCGAGGAGCCTGCTACCAATGCGCACAGCTTCACTGGTGGGCGTAGTGCCGTGGTCATGGCACCGAATTCGGGCCTGCGGCTCGAGATACCCCTGCTCAGGTACATCCCTGAAGGCGTGAGTTCGGCAGCATCCGATCATGGCGAGCAGCCCAAGCACACTGTCGCGCAATCGCCGGCCGCATTGGTTTCTGGCCGCGATGAGGTACGCAGCGTGCTCCTGCGCTTGCTGCGCGAGTTGCACTAACCTATTCCCGTTGCTTGCGGCATTGGACCGGTGAAGCGCGGTTACCACTGAACTGGTCGCGATCGACTCCGAAACTCCGGAAACCTGAGTGCCGTCAATCAGTATGGGATGCCCAGCCTTCGATAGATGAAGCCCATGAGCCATGCCGGGCCGATGAGCAGGAATTGAAGGTCATCCAGGAAGCTCGGTTTCTTGCCTTCGATGTGATGGCCTACGAACTGCCCGATCCATGCCGCTGCGAAAGCGATAAGGCTGATGGACCAGAGCGGATAGGGTTGGTTGTCCTGCAGATACTTGGCGAGCCATAAGCAGAAGTAGCACCAAATGGCCATCCCCAATGTGAGGGTGACCGACCGTGGCAGGTAGAAACCGAGCAGGACCAATCCAATGACCAGCTTGGCCCATGGGATGCGGCCGATCCAGGGCATCTCGCCCGGCGGGATCTCGGCGAGCAGGGCAATAACGCAGAAGAAGATGGTAGGCACGCAGATCCAATGGATCAGCTTGTTGGTGCCGTTCTGATGGCTAACTCCGTAGAGATCGAACCACTGCTGGATGCTTCTAGCCATGGGAGAGATAGCGTTGTTGAATCACGTCCAAGTGGTGCAATTCGTGACCAGCGATGGCCCAGCCCAAAGCGCGCACGCTGAAGGGATTGCCATTCGCTCGACCCTGGCGGGTGAGCATGGCTGGTGCGAAGCTGTTGAACAAGGCGATCGTTGCTGCCCGCACTGCAGCATGCTCTCGCCGCAGGTCATCAAGCGTGCGGCGGTCGGCTTCTGCGGCTGGCGCATAGGCATCCTCGTCGAAACCGTGCAATTCGGTGGAATCGTTGCGCGCGAAGCGAAGAGCACGGTATGCGAACACGCGCTCGCAATCGATCATGTGCTGGAGCACTTCCTTGATTGACCATTTGCCCGGCGCGTACCGGTGATCGCCCCTGGCTTCGGGCACCGAACCAACCACAGCGACGAATCGCGTGGCAGCATCGTGCAATGCCGTGCCAAGGTCATCTCCTTCGCAACGGGCGATGTAGCCCGCGTAATACGGGGCGTACTCCGAGTCGTCAGGCCGAGCGTTCATGCCAC
>DAORNP010000126.1:8367-8813 GCA_035441065.1 Flavobacteriales bacterium
ACGCACCTTTTCCACATGCGCTGTTGACATCACGCCGCTGGGCCGCTCTGCGCTCGCTTTTTCAGCGTCTAGCTTGCGGCATGCTTCAATGGGAGCCGCCCGCCTTCGAGCAGCCCTTCGAGCTGTGGCGCGACGATGGCGTGCTGCACGTGGTGCTCGTCGAGGGCGCCCATTTGAGGACCAAGGTCATGAAGGAGATGATCCGGTTGGTGGCGGCTTTGGATCCCACAGGCAGCGTGCCGGTGCTCATCGATCATGCTCCCGGCGTTGCGGTCGATGAAGCTGCGAGGCAATTGCTCGTGCGTGTATGCCGCGCACAGGGACATCCCGTAGTGGTTTACACCACTAGCCAGCAATGCCGCAGCCAGTTGGAGGTCTTCCGCCAGGTGCATCGGCCTCGCTTCCCTTTCCGTGTTTTCGATTCGCGCAATGAGGCATGGCGTTGG
>DAORNP010000126.1:8839-10270 GCA_035441065.1 Flavobacteriales bacterium
CAGGCCGTGCGCAGTGCCGTGAAGGCAAGGCTATGATGCGCTCGGCATGCATCCGCTTGTTGATGGCCATCATGGCTCTATTCGCGGCGCTTCCAGTCGTGCCGCAGCCTCTAGGATTATTGGCAGCGAGCCAGGGCAACGATGTGATCGTGGAGCTAGCCGGAGCTGATACAGCGGACGGCCCCCAGCTGCGGGCCATCTGGCGCTCTGTGAAGAATGGCTCAGCTCAGTTCGGCGTGATGCGCACAAGCGAACAACTCACCGATGAACGCATCATGCTCGACCGGCTGCTGGAGTCGGCGATAGGCGCCTACCTCGATGCGCGCATCCATTTCACACGGCAGGGCGTTACCAGCGACCTTCCCGCGGTCGCGCTGGCTGCTGATATCGACGCCATGATCGCCGCTGCGATGTCCGAGTTCCATGCCGGAGCGGGACCCATCGCGCTCTGCCCCAGCACGCGCGAACAGATTGATAGGCTCACGAAGATCGATTGGAGCAAAGCGCGGTTCGGCGTAGATGGCGGCGCCGAGCAGGACAAGTACCTCGCGGTTTACTACTACGTGCGCAGTCAAAGGCAGGAGCTGGAACGCCAAGTGCGCGCCGATCTCCTGCCGCTCAGCGCAGTGAATGTGCTGGCCCTGGATGGATCCTCGCCCGGGCAATTGGAGCGGATCAACAGCACGTGCGGCACCGTGTTCGACCAGGAGAACTACCTGTGCGCACTAGACCTGCGATTGGCGGACAATGGCAGTGGGCTGGGTGCCGATCCGGTTCTTGCCAACAGCATTTTCCAGGGTGTTGTACCGTCTGCCTTACCAGGCTCAGCGGGCGAGGCCAGATCTGTTTCAACGCAGCGCATCCGCAAGCGGGACCGCTGGCTCAAGGACGAGCTCAATGCCATCAATGAGCGGATCGACCGGATGGATCAGCGTCGGGAGCTCTGGGAATTGCGCGACCGCATGGACGACATCCAGGACAGGCTCACCGGCCTGGAGATCGAGGTGAAGGACATGAGCGAACGCAACAGCAGCGACAATCCATCGGCGAATCTCGCCACGCTCACCGGGCGCAACATCGCCGTGCGATTCGAGCGGAACAGCATCGCGCTCGAACCCGATCAGCGCGTGCTGCTCAACGAGGTCTTCGAGCAATTGGCCCGATCACCGCAGGATAAGATCCTGATCACCGGCTACACCGATCGAAGCGGTGACCCGGCCCGCAACCTTTGGCTAAGCGAGCAGCGCGCCAAGAGCGTTCGTGGCTACCTGCTCGCGCGCGGGATCAATGCCGACCGTCTGCTCGTGAACTACTATGGCGATAGCCGAAGCTTGGGGCGTGATCCCGGTGAGCGCCGTGTTGAACTCGAGTGGCTGCGCTGAGCGACGCGCTCACATCGAGTCGAAGGCGTCGATGCGTGCGCGCAGCCCT
>DAORNP010000126.1:10297-11551 GCA_035441065.1 Flavobacteriales bacterium
TTGAGCGTGAGGCAGGTGCAGGGCAACGGATAGGTGAGGAGCAGCACAGCGAACTGCAATCCGAAGAAGAGCGACATGATGATGGGCATCACGCTATTCATGGCTTCCGAATCGCCCGATGCACCAACGAACATGAGGAGCATCATCACCAGCATGCCCAAGAGCTGCACGATGTAGCCGATCGCGCCCACGATTATGCCCATCACCATTGAAACACCGAGCGTGGGCCAGAAGTCGCCGCTGACCAGTCTGAAGGAGCGCTGAAGCGATGTGGTGACCCCGTTGCGCTCAATGGCCTGCGATGCCGAAGCCAAAGAGGCATAAGTGAACACAGCGAACACGGCGGCCACCATGGCAAGTGCTGATACAACGGTGATTACCGGCTCATTGAGCGTGATGAGCAGGATGAAGATGATGGTCGAAGCTGCAACCATCAACCCAGTGATGATGAGGATCCCAGCGTATTGGAAGATGCGGGTGACGGCGCGCGTGACCAGGATAGCGGTGGTGATGGCTTGCGTCTCCCCGCGATCGAGAGCCCTGAGGAATTCATGCACCAGTGCATGCAGAAACACGAAGAGCAACGCGAAGAGACCATATGCCGCTGCGATCATGAAACCGCCATACACTGCACGGTCCTCGCCACCAACCGTTCCTTTGCCAACGTTGCCCGTGATCTCGCTGAAGCCGCCGCCGATGAGGTAGGCCGCGAAGAGCAGGGGAGGAAGGCAGCTGATGCCGATGGCACGGTATAAGGGCCTGCCGTGCTGGCGCAGCAATGCGAATGAGCCACTGATCAGCTGTCCGAAGTCGCGGCGTTCGCGCAGCTGGAACGGGGACTTCAGCATCGAGGGCCTACAGGTGCATGAACTCCTTTTTGGCCATCAATTGCTCCTTACTCTCCCGATGGTCGGGATCGTCCACGCAGCAATCAACCGGGCAAACGGCGGCGCACTGTGGCTCATCGTGGAAGCCTGTGCATTCGGTGCATTTGTCGGCCACGATGTAGTAAACGTCCATGGCCTTGGGCGTGTTGACCGCATCGGCGTCGTAGCTATTGCCTGTTGGGGTGGTTTGCGGGCCATGCAGGGCCGTGCCGTCGGCCAGCCGCCACTCGGCGCCCCCCTCATAGATGGCGTTGTTGGGGCATTCGGGTTCGCATGCACCGCAGTTGATGCATTCGTCGGTGATCATGATCGCCATGGTGGTGCTATCTACTTTTGTGCCCGTGTGGCGGAAAGCCCGCGGACGAGC
>DAORNP010000127.1:0-5242 GCA_035441065.1 Flavobacteriales bacterium
GCGTCGCACACGCCGTCACCATCGGTGTCCTGGATGGTGCCAGCGCAGTTGCAGTTCGCGTCGTACACATCGTTGATGGTGCAGGCATTGTTGTCGTTGCAGGAACCGCCGGGCACTGCGTTGGCCAGGGCCGGGCATGGGTCTACGCAGTCGGCCAGGCCATCACCATCGGTATCGGTATCAGGCACACCGCAGCCGCACTGACCCGGCGCGATCTTGTTCGGGTCGTTGGGGCAGCCGTCGTTGGCATCGCAGGTCAGGTCGTTGTCGGCATCCTGGAAGGTGTTGGTCACGTTGCCATTGAGACACTCGTCGAGCGTGCAGACATCGTTGTCGTCCACCGTGAGCTGCGAACATGCGCAGCCGTTGTTGTTTACGCCTTCACCGTTGGGGGTGCCGGGGCAGAGGTCGCTGGCGTTGCACACGCCGTCCCCATCAGCATCGTTGCACAGCAGGCGCAAGGAGGTGCCGCACGGCGCGCCGAACAACCGGAGGAAGTAGGTGCCAGCCGCACGGCTGCCGTAGTTGGCGGTGCTGGCCACAGGCGCGGAGTTCGCCCCGGCCACGATGGTCTGGTCCAGCAGCAGGGATCCACCGCTGCTCAGCAGTCGTGCGGTGAAGTTGCCGTTCGATGCACCGGCATGCTCGGCCAGGAAACCGATGGAAAGGTCCGTGGTCGCGGAAAGCACGATGCGGTAGTAGGCGTCCGTGGGTCCTTGGTAGAAGTTCAGCTGGCCTTCCACGTTCGCGGCGTTCAGAACGATGGTCGGCGCATCGCCCAATCCGGTGCCCGCCACGGGATTGATGCCGTAGATCGGTGGTGTCAGGGTGTAGCTCAGCTTGTAGGAGGTGCCACAGATGCCCGATTCGATATTGAGGAAGTAATGGCTGCTGTTCCCTCGGCAGGTGATGCTCACGTTCGCGGATTCGGGGATCCCATCACTGCCCACCGGCACGGTCCAGTTCTGGAGCAAGCTGCCCCCGGAGTTCCGCAACTGGATGGTGGCCGTTTGCCCGGCCGTTGCACCGGCATGTTCGGCCTGCCACTGCACGTTCAATATCCCGTTGCCAGGAAGGTCCACGCGGTAGTAGTCCGTGTTGTTCCCGTAGTGGAAGTTGATCTGGCCCTGGGTCTCTGTTCCGATGGGCAGCGTGGTGGCCTCCCCAGTGCTGTTATTGGGCTCCACATCATTGCTGAAGATCGGAGCATCCACCCGGTAACGGAAGCGGTACGATGCGCCGCAGACGCCCGAGGTGAAGCGGAGGAAGTAGTGGTTCTGGTCACCCCGGCAGGTCATGCTCAGCAGGCTGCTGGCCGCTGCGCTGTTCGCGCCCACGGGTGCGGTCCAGGTCTGCAGAAGTGATCCACCGTTCGAAAGCAGCTGCACGGTGAGCAGTTCGCCCACGCCGGCACCGGCATGCTCGGCGTCCACGTCGACCCTCAGCACACCGTTGCTGGGCAGGTCCAAGCGGTAGTAGTCGTTGTTGTCGCCGTAGTAGAAATCGATATGTCCTTCGGTGAAGGTGTTCACTGGAATAGTTGTCGCCGTTCCGGTCGAGTTGTTGGACTCCGCGTCGTTGGCGAAGAGCGGCGCGGTCACATTGTATCGGAACCGGTACGAAGTGCCGCAAACGCTCGACTGCACTCGAAGGAAGTAGAAGCTGGTGTTCCCGCGGCAAAGGATGCCGACCAGATCGGTGGCCGGAATGGAGTTCGCCCCTACCGGTACGGTCCAGGTCTGGAGCAAGCTTCCCGCATTGGTATAGAGCTGAAGCGTGGCCGTGGAGGGATCGGCCGTGCCGGTGTGTTCCCCTTCCCACTCAATGTTCAGCACACCATTACTAGGCAGGTCCAGCTGGAAATAGTCGTTGTTGTCTCCCGGTGTGAAGTTGACCTGGCCGGGCGACCAGGTGTTGACCGCGATGGGCACGGCGGTTCCCGTGGTGTTGTTCGTCTCGGCATCGTTGGCGAACACCGGTGCCACGATGTCGTAGGTGAAGGTGTAGTTGATGCATTGCGCACCGCCCGGGAATTGGACCTCGATGAAGTGCTGGCCCTGCCCGCGGCAGGTGAAGCGGAACTCATCGTTCACCGCCACACCCGAGGCGCCGGCCTGGAGCGGGAAGGTGCCCAGGAGCGACCCACCGCTGCTCAGCACTCGGAAGTTGAGGTTCACCGGGCTGGCGCCGGTGGTGGACATGCTGCTCTGCACCCGCAGCACCCCCTGACTGGGGATGGTGGTAACGAAGAAGTCGGCGCTGTTGTCCGTGGGCGAGCAGGCGCCCATGCTGCCGGTCATGCTCACCCCCAGCGTAAGCGGGTTGGCCGTGCCGGTGCTGTTGTTCGATTCGGATTCGGTGTCCTGGGCCAGTGTACAGAGCGGCACAGCAAGGGCCAAGGCGTGCATTAGGAGTCGTCGGAACAGGTTCATGGTCGTGGGTTTTGGTTGCAAGGGGTGTTGGTCCGGGCGTACATCGGGGCAGGTGCCGCGATGTGAACGATCACGGTCGTTCTATCAGAGGAGGGTTGCGCTCAGCGCTTGATGAAGCGCTTTGCCCGGCCGTCTACTTCCAGCAGGTAGGTGCCGGATGCCAAGGCTTCCACAAGGATGATCGTTGGGCCGGGCTTGAGGCGGCCAATGCGCAGCGCGCGGCCCTGCAGGTCGCGGATGGCGTAGGCTGCCGTTTCGCCGCCCGGCAGCTCCACGGTCAGCGCATCCTCGCACGGCAGCGGGTACAGGCGCATGGTCGGGGTTTCCGCTAAGGGCATGCCCAGGCCGATGGCCTGCTCGAAGCGGCGGATGTACCGTTCCTCATTCAACTCCACTTGCACGGTGAGGATGTCATCGCCCCCCAGAGGGTTCATGTCCGTGCTCGCCCGGAAGGCGCCAACGGAGAGGATCGCGCCGTTCTCCGATAGCTCGATAGCGCTCACATTGAGATGGCCAACCGTGCCATCGCTGGCCGGGAACGCGTGCATGAAGCTGCCATCCGCGCCATTCAGCTTGAGGTGAAAAGCATTGAAGCTGATGTTGCTCTGCAACAATGCCACCCCGGGCCCGGGATCCAAATCCGTTGGCGAGGTGGAAAGTGCGCCGGTGAGGTACAAATCCCCGTAACCATCAAGTGCCAGCGCGACCATGTCGACATCCCAGGCATGCCCCCAGACCATTTCGAGGTCCGCATTGAGCTTCACGGCGTAACCGTCGTATCCGACCGCCGTGAATGATGCAGTGCCCGGCCCGGGATCCAGGTCGGTGGTACCCGTGAATTCGCCCGCCATGTTGACGGCCCCATCCGGTCCAAGCGCTGCGCCCATCACCAGGTCCGTTCCCTGCCCTCCGAAAGAGACACCTTGGACCGGATAACCCTGCGGATCAAAGCGGATCACGAACACATCCGTCAACGACGCATTGCCGCTGATCGTGATGGCATTGGGAGCGGTTCCGATGAGCTGCTCGTTGCCGAATTCCCCGATCGCGATGATACCGCCGGTATTGGGCACGAGCAGATGCTTCACGTTGACCTGGCCGATGCGGCGCACCCATTGGAAGCTGCCGTCGGGGCCTAGCTTGATCAGGATGCGCTCGCCCGTTGGGTTGGGTCCATAGTTCACCGTGCCAGGGCCTGGGTCCACATCCAATGTGCCAGACGGACTCAACACGAGGTAAACATTGCCGCTACCGTCCAATGCCGACACGCCGATGGTCAGGTCGTTATTGTTGCCGAAGCTCACGGCCCAGATGAGGTCGCCGTCGGTGCTGTATCTCCCGATGTACTGATCAAAGGAGCTGCCGGCGCTGAGGAAGAGTTCGCCGCTCGCGGAGGGGTCGGCGTCCAGGATCCCACGAAAGTTGCCCTGCGCCAGCAAGCTGCCATCAGGGCTCACGTGCAAACCGGTGGCATTCACATTGGTGGAGCTGGCCAATGCGATTGCCCAGGCCAGCGTTCCATCCGCTTCGGCCGTGCACACGAAGGCGCCGTAGCTGCTTCCACTCTCAGAAACGATCAGCTGGTCCGGGCCAAGGTCAAGATCATGGTTCCCGTTGAAGGTGCCGTAGGCGTGGAGGCGGCCGTTCGGCCCGGCCTTCACGACATTGAGGCCGTTGAGCGTGCCGAGCGATCGGGTCCATCCGTAGGTGGGCAATTGTGCAACGAGCGGCGCTGCGAGTAGCGATCCGAAGAGGAGTAGGGTTGCACGCATGGTCTTGGTGGTAGGGTTCAGGTGCACATCGGGAAGTAGCACCGGATGTGAACGACCGCCAGCGCTTGACCGAGCGGATCAGCGCCGGATGATGCCGATGCTCCGCGCCCCGCTGCCGGAAATGACACGTGCGGCGTAGCGCCCTGCGGGCCAGCTGCCCGCATCGAGGGTGAGCTGCGCGCCCTGGCTTCGCTCCATCATGATCACCCGTCCGATGGGGTCGATGATCTCCACCCGCGAGTCGGGCTCCAAGCCCGTGATGTGCAGCACCTCTTCAACAGGATTCGGGAATGCGTCCAGGGTGCCCTGACCGCGCTCCACCGCCACCACCTGGCTGGAGGCCACCGTGCCATCGAAATCAGTCTGCCGCAGGCGGTAGTAGCTCAGGCCGGGCAAAGGCGATCGGTCCATGGTCTCGTAGTGCGTCAACGTTAGGGAGGTACCCATGCCTTCCACTTCCATGATTGGCTCGAAGCGCTCGCCATCCGCGCTGCGCTCCACATGGAATCCCGCATTGTTCAGCTCGGTGGCGGTGGCCCATTGAAGCTGCACCTCTTGGCCTTTTGCGGTTGCGGTGAAGTGCAGCAATTCCACCGGAAGCATGGCGAACGCCGCAGAGCAATTGGTTGCGCCGCCACCACCCGTGCCACCGATGTATTGGGCCTGGGCGTTGCTGCACAGAATGAGGAGCAGGGTGATGATGAAATGCCTCATGGCATGGTGCGGACTCCACGGCCGCCAAGATGATGCTGCCTAGCATCTGTGTTATCCGCCGCAAAGAACCGATGCGAGGTGCCCATGAACTGGGCATTGCTCTCGAACGCACCGCCTCGGCATCCCCAGCCTCGGTTGAATCCACCTACTGGGTTGGTGGGCCACGCAGCCATGTCATGAGCGCCTGCTTGATTGAGCGTGCCGTTACCGTGCGTTCCGGTGTAGGCCCTGCCCATCGGGCGTCCTACCGTGATGGTCATCTCGGTCAAGTTGCCGCTGAGGTCGAGTGCGCCGTAGTAACCTGCTCCGGAAGTCACACGACCG
>DAORNP010000127.1:5389-11514 GCA_035441065.1 Flavobacteriales bacterium
CATTGCTGCGACCCGGATTGCCGATGTTGTAGAAGCTGTTCGCGACCGTCGCCGAGCCCCATGCGCATTCATTCAGGACGGGAGTCAAGGGTCCGCGGCACGATTTCTCGAACTCAAGCTCCGACATGGGTCGCAAGCCGCTCCAATCCAGATAGGCGGACAGGTCGGACCAGAGCAGGAAGTTGCAGGCTATCCACTGGCCGTCGTCCACTTCGTTGCCCGTTCCATTGCCGTTCAGGTCGCAATAGAAGGTGATTGGGTCATTGGCGGCGACAGTGGCATTGCATCGAATACCATTCCTGGCGGTGATCGCCGTCGTGTTACTCATGACATAACGAGCCGTAACCCCCGTGGTGGCCGCAGGCAATGCAGTTGCGGTGCGCGCATCCTGCTGCTGCCTTGTGAGCCGGTTCAGGAAGTTCACGTAGTCAGCCTGGGACAGCTCGTACTTCATGCAGTAGAAGGCAATGGTGCCTTTCGGGAACGTGGCCGGAATGGGGCCCAACTGATCGCCGGGCTGTAGGAAGGTGCCAGAGTCGTAGTACAGATTGCCGTTGGATGTACCCACTGTGATGGCCGCCTCGCTGCTGATCAGGTAGGTGTTCGAACCGTTCGGATACGAATAGAATTCGCCGGTAATCCCGTTCCCTGCGCCCGAGCCCACCCTGAAGCTCCCGCCCGTTACGTGCACCATCTCATGCCCGAAGGCGCATACTTCAATTGGCCCGCCACTGCCGAGCCCTTGGGTTCCCAGGTTCCAGCGCAGCTCCACGTTGTTCGCGGTGAAGGTGCCCGTGCCGTTCGCGCTGCGGTAGATGAATGCGCCGACGCCGTAGTTGGTGGTGGCGTTGTAGGCCGCTGCCGGATTGAGCAGCCCCGTGCGGATGGTGCTTCCCGCTGGCGCGAAATGCGCCGCATCATTCGCGAGGCGCGCATGCTCCCAGATGCGGATGAAGCGCACCGTGGCACCCGCAAGCGCCGTGGTGGGAGCCGCGCTGATGGTGACTTGCGTTCCGTTGGGTATCGCTGTGATCACGGTGTTGGCAGGGATCGCGCCCGTGCCTGCCGTCCGGATTACCGGCATACCTACGCGCAACAGGGCCGTGCTGCCCACATTCAAGGTGGGGCCGGTGCTGCTCACCCCGGTGCGCGTGGGGTCGGCATTCCCCACGCGGAACTTGAGGAACACCCAAGCCGCGTCCCAGTTGCCCGGCGCGCTCGTGGTGCGCCAACTGTTCTGCCAGCTGATGGTGAAGCGCGCGTCGACGGTGCCAGCCACGCTGTTGAAGTCAACGAGCATGGGCTGTGTGATGGAGAGGTTATTCGCCAGTACACCCGCGCCAGTCAGGGACCCGATCAGCAAGGCCATCGCGCATAATCGCCAAGGCGCGTACGCGTGCTTCATGCCCCCTCATCGGAGAGCGTGTCGAGATGTCAACGACCGCCAATCCGTTTTCATCCGGTGTTCACATTCCCGCCCTTCCCCGATGATGTGCTCGGAGGGCAGGCCAAGCGCTTGTCCGCATCCGGATCATGCGGCACCTGAAGCGATCTCCGTATTATCGTGCTCCGCTTCTCTCCTCCCGTGGAAGCCAGAGCCTATATCGCCGCACCGCCCGCATGGGTGGCAGGCCTGCGCCGCAACGATGCGGCCACGCTCCGAGCGCTCTACGAGAAGCATTTCCCGGCCATCCGGCAGTACGTGCTGCAGAACAGCGGCACCGGCAACGATGCGCAGGATGTGTTCCAGGAGGCGGTCACGGTGTTATGGATGAGCGTGAAGGAAGGGCGCATGGTGCCCGATGCCGATCCCGGCGGCTTCCTTTACCGGGTGGCGAAGAACAAATGGCTGGACGTGGTCCGGTCAGCAGCGCACAAGCACATGAAAGTGGTGCATGATGATCGCACCTTGGACCGTGGTGCAGATGTCGATGATGACATTGAGGAGCGCATCGCGCGCCTGCGGGGCGTGTATGAGAAGCTGGATGATAAATGCCGCTCGGTGCTGGATAGATTCTATTTCGAGCGTAAGGACCTCGCCACCATCGCCAACGAAATGGGCGTCGAGGAAGAGAGCATCCGCACCATCAAGTACCGTTGCATGATGAAGCTGCGCGCCTTCCGCAAGGCCATCAGTGGCGAAGACCAGCAAGCCAGATGAGCAACGGCGCTTTGGATAGACCTACCTTCGAGGCCATCGAGGCCTACGTGCTCGAACGCTTGAGCGCCGATGAGCGCGCAGCATTCGAGCGTCGCATGGCAACGGATGCGGACCTGCGCGCCGAAGTGGAATTGGAGCGCGAGAACATCCGGGCCGTGGAGCTTGGAGGCATGCAGCGTACGCTCCGATCCATCGTTGAAGAGGAGCACGGTCAACGAACATCGCCGAATGGCTGGACGGGATACCTCAAGTACGCGGCCATGCTTGCGGCAGTGGTGGCTTCGGCACTGTGGCTGCTCCGGCCTACAGGAGGTGAGCGCCTCTACTCCGAGTATTTCTCCCCGGACCCGGGCCTGCCAGTGGCCATGGGCGCGGCAGCGGACCCTGCTTTCGCCGATGCGATGGTCTCCTATAAGGAAGGCGAATACGATGAGGCCCTTTCGAAATGGGCCCCGCTGCTGCAGGCCGATCCGATGAACGACACGCTGCGCTATTACCTCGCTTGCGCGCACTTGGCTCAGGGAGCAACTTCAGAGGCGGTGCCACTGCTGGAGGGCATCGCGAACGAGGAGCGCTCTGCTTTCCACCGCAAAGCCCGCTGGTACCTCTTCCTTGCGCACGTGCGGAATGGTGATGCGTCGGCAGTGGGGAAAAGTCCGCTGGATGAGGACTCCGTGTATGGAGAGCGCGCGCGCTTGATCAAGGCCGCGCTGAAGCCATGATGCGCGTCGTGCTGCTCGGTCTGCTGTGCACGCAGCCGTTACTGGCTGCGGCGCAGGACCTGAAGGTGCTGGCTGATCGCCATGCACGCATCAGCGAGCGCTACGAAGCGAAGGATTACGCTGCTGTAGTGCGCGAAATCGATGCGCAGATGAAGGAGTCTTCCGGCACGCCGTACACCGATTCGCTGCACCGGTACCTGTACAAATATGGCCGCGCGCACCGCAAGCTGAAGGATGCCCAGGCTGGCGTGGAGGCCGCCGAGCGCATCTACGCACTGGTGAAAGCGCGCGGCAATGCCAACCACGAATTGGAAGCGCTCTTCGATCTGAGCTGGACCTACTACGATGTAGGGGAGATGAAGCAATGCGCCCGGGTGGATTCCATCGCCGTTGCGGTGGCCGACAGCGACCCCAAGGTGCCCACTGCACAGCGAGGGCGCGCCCGGCAATACCTCGCCTTCGACTACAGCGTGCTCGGCGATCACCGTAATTCGGGCAAGTGGGCTTTGGCAGCGATCGCACAGTACGAGAAGGCCGATTCCATCCCCCCGGCGCAATGGGCCGAATCATACACTGCTGCGGGCGTGGCGGCATGGCACCTGGGGCGCATCCGCGAAGCAGAGGGCTACTACCAACAGGCACTCGAACGGCTCGGCGATGGGACTGCTGAGGCGCTATTGATCCGCAAGGTGAGTGCCTATGGCAACCTCGGGGTGCTCTGGCAGAATGCCGGCGACTTCATACGCGCAAAGAACAACTACCACGAGAGTCTGCGCTACAGCGATCGCGTGGTGGCGGGAACACAGGACCAGTTCACGCGCGATGAGGCCATCGTGAACCGCTCGCGCACCTATTTGAACCTGGCCACGGTCTATTTCCAGACCGGCGACAATGGGCGTGCCCGTGAACTGCTCGACATGGCCTGGCGCGACCGCAGCGGCGTGCTGGAGTCGGATGATGCGCAACTCATCGCCATCAAGGAACGCCTCGCGGACATCGAGCACAGCGCGGGCAACCTGCCCAAGGCCCAGGAGCTGATGCAAGCCTACGTGACCGCTTGCGAACGGAAATACGGCACGAAGAGCGAGGAGTACATCCGTGCGACATCGAAACTGGGCGAGATCATGGCGAGGCAAGGGCGTTTCGGGCAGGCCGATTCGCTGTTCACCTTGAGCATAGCGGCGGGCAGGCGCACCATGGTGGAGGCTACGGATGCCGTGCTCGCGCGCACCTTGCAGAGCAGGGCCATCGCGCGCATCAACTCGGGACGCTCGCGTGAGGCCCTGGAAGACTTGGGGCGATCGAGGGCGATCCTCATCTCCATCTATGACAGTGCCCACTATATGGTAGCGCAGGTGAGTGTGATCCAAGCGGAAGCAGCCTTCGTCGCTGGCGATATCGCAGCAGCGAATGCGCATGCACGCACTGCGATGCGCATCCTTCAGCCCCGGGTGGATGCGCTTCGCGAAAGCCCTCTGCCACGCGCGTTCCCGGAGCCGCACTTGCTGCCCGACGCCATCTTCTGGATTGTTCGCACGTCCATGGCGCTGGCTGGTCCTGCGCCTTCAGAAGATCAATGGAATGCGTGGAATGCGGACCTCGATCTTGCCATTGCAGCGCTGTCGCGCAACAAAGCGGCCGTCGAGGATGCCGCTTCCAAACTGCTGTTGACGGGTGCGCAGAAACGGCTCTTCGATCTGGCGCTCGATGTCGCGTTCGCTTCTCGCGATGCACTGGGCATGGAAGCCGCATGCGCACGCTTCCTCGCCGTATCGGAAGCCGATCGCTCCACCTTGTTGAAGGAACGGCTCAACGCATTCAAGGGATTGCGCTTCGCAGGGGTGCCTGATTCCATCATCGTGCGTGAGCAAGAGCTGATCACCGCTTTGGGCATCGATCCCGATGACCCGGCGAGCGCGACCCGATTGCAGGAGAACGAGCAGGCCTATGCGGCATTCTTGGAGCGATTGCGTCGGGAGTACCCTGCCTATTTCGCGCTGCGCCACGGCGAAGCCAACACAACGATCGAAGAGCTGCGTGCGCGTCTCTTGAAGCAAGGCCGGACCTTGGTGGCATACGCACAAGGCGAGCTGAGCCTCTATGCCTTTGTGGTCAGCAGCAGTGCAGTGCAGATCTTGAAACTCGATGCCGATTCGCTTGCGGAGCAGGTGCGCACACTCAATAACTCCATCGCGAAGCGCGACAACGAGAAGTACCGTCAGGTGTCTTATGCGCTATTCGAACAGGTGATGGGGCCGTTGATGCCGCACATCGATGGCGATGAGCTGCTCATCATCTCCGATGGCCCTCTGCGCACGGTGAGCTTCGAGGCGCTGCGGATGCTGGCACCAGGGATCAGCGTGGATGCCAATTGTTTGCTGCTGCATCGCTTCAGCATCGCCTATTTGCTCAGTGCTACCACTGCGGTGCAATTCGCTCAGCTCGCTCGGGAGAAGTCGCGCGGCGCGCTGGCCTTGGCTCCGGGCTTTACCGACGAGATGAAGCAGGAGTATCTGGCACGCGCAACGGACAGCAGCCGCATCGATCGCGCTTACCTGCGCTACGTGCGCCAGCCCTTTGCCATGCGCACCGCTGAGGATCTTGGCCGCACGCTGAATGCCAGCGTCCTGCTCGGCGCGCGCGCTACGGAAGGGGGCTTCCGCTCGGCCATGCGCGATCACGGCATCCTTCACCTGGGCACGCATGCCGAGATGAATGCGACCAATCCGATGTACTCCCGGCTGGTCTTCGGCAAGGAAGGCATGGGTTCGGAGCCCGATGCCGATGGTTACCTGCACGCTTACGAGATCTACGAACTGGACCTGCGCGCGCAACTCGCTGTGCTTGCCGCATGCGAAACAGGCACAGGCGCCGACGATGGCGAAGGCGTGCGCTCGCTTGGCTACAGCTTTGCCTATGCAGGATGCCCCAGCTTGGTGATGTCGCTATGGAGCATCGATGAGAAGAGCAGCTCCGCGATCATCGCACGCTTCTATGAGTTGCTCGCCGACGGATTTCCCAAGCACGCGGCATTGCGCCAAGCCAAACTCGATCACTTGGCGAACGCTGATGATGAGTTGGCGCAGCCCTACTACTGGGCGGGGCTTGTGCTGGTGGGCGATGTGGAGCCGGTAAGTCTCGGTGGTTTCTCGCGCTGGTGGTGGTTGATTGCAGCGGTCGTGATTGTGACGGCGTTCCTGCTTGTTCGACGAAAGCGTTCCAAGTAAACAGCAAGGGCCGTC
>DAORNP010000128.1:0-11433 GCA_035441065.1 Flavobacteriales bacterium
CGAATCGATGCGCGAGCGGGGCTGGCACCAGGCTGCAGCAGCCAGGATCATGGAACCGAAGAGGAGAGCCGACCTCGTCACCAACCGAAGGAACGCAATTCCCCTCGGACCTCACATCGCCTACCTCGCCCGCAGCCGCATCAGCGGTGCCATGCGCGCCTTGTTCAGCAAGAGCGTGCTGTCGGCCATCGTATAGTTGTCAACTTGCTCTATAGCCTTGGTGAACTCGGCTTCGCGGTTCGGGTCCATGCAGGCCATCATGGTCATGCCCAGCTTGTCGAAGCGCAGGCGGCCGTTGGCATCGCTCTCGTAGCCGCCGAAGAAGCTGTTGCAGCCCGCGTTGCCGGTGGCGCGCTTCTCTTTCGCATCGAAGGTGATGAAGGCCTCCTTCGGGTTGCTCTTCGCATCCACCGCCTTGCCCATCAGTTCCACCAGCACCCAGCGCGGGCCCTCCAGAGCGGTCGGCAGGCTGCCTGTGGCCTGCGCCTCGCGCGGCAGACGGTACCGCTCGGGCAATTCGCCCTTGATCGCATTGCCCTCCGCATCGAGCATGATCAATACCTCCTCGCCCACGCGGTAGCGGTGCATGCCTTCGAGGCCGGTGAGTGTGATGCGGCCGCCATCGCTCTCCCACGCGAAGGCGCCCTCGGTGACGATGGGTTCTTTGCTTTTACCCAGATAGATGGCCTCGTGGCGGTAGGTGCCATCGCCGCTCAGGGTGATACGCGTATCGATGCCCTCGCAATCGGCGCAGGGCAGAGTGCCGCGGTAGGTGCCCGCCCAGTCGAGGGCGTTGCGCGAGTTGTCGCCGGCGGGGAGGGAATCGTGCGTGGGGGCGCTGGCTTCCAGAGGTGGCGCTGGCGCGTTGCAAGCGAACAGCGCAAGGGGAAGGAAGAGGATGATCGGGCGCATGGGCGAGATGTTCGGCTGGGTAAAGGAAAGGGAGCGCCCCTTCACCGCCAACCGAAGAACAGCATCAGCAGCACCACTCCGATCAGGTCCATCCACATCCCGGCCTTCACCATCTGGCGCATGGGGATGCGGCCCGTGCCGAATACGATGGTCTGCATGGGCGAGGCCACCGGGAGCATGAAGCCGAGGCTGGCACCCAGCGCGGCCGGCCAGAGGATGCTCTGCGGATCCATGCCCCAGCGCTCGGCCATGGCCGCGAGGATCGGCAGCGTGAGGCTGGCCGTGGCAGTGTTGCTGCCCAGCTCGCTCAGCAGGCAGACGATCAAGGCGGTGCTACCGACCAGCAGTACCATGGGCAGCGAGCCGAGCCCCGCCATGGCCTCGCTGATGATGTTGCTGAGGCCACTCTTATCCACGCCCGCTGCGAGCGCGAAGCCGCCGCCGATGAGCAGCAGCACGCCCCAGGGCACACGCTGTTCGGCGAAGGTCCACGACATGATCGTTCGACCTTCTTCATGCGTGGCATAGGCATCGTGAGGGTGCCGCATGCGCTTGCTCGCGGGCAGGAGGAAGAGAAGCACCGCTCCCATCACCGCGACAGCGGCATCGCTCACATCCTTGAGCGCAGCAGCACGTTCGCGCCACCCGGTGAAGAGCACGTGGTCACCCTGTTTGAGTGAATCGCCGGTCATCCAGAGCAGGGCCACCAAAGCGAACACACCGCCTGCGAGCCACTCATCGCGCGAGGGTCGGCCCAGTGCCATCAACCGTTCGCGCACCGCATCAGCACCGCCGAGCGAATCGCCCTTCAGCTTGAAGACGATGCGCGTGAGCAACAACCAAGCGACCGCGAGGAAGATGATCGCGAGCGGGAGCCCTGTTGCCATCCATTGCCCGAAACCGATGCTGGCCTGATCAGGATAGAGCTGCTTCCAAAGTGCTATGAAGACGAGGTTCGGTGGCGTTCCCACCGGCGTGGCCATGCCACCCACCGTTGCGCCATACGCCACACCCAAGAGCAATGGCACCGTGAGCCGTTTGCGCGCTTCGGCAGGAGCGTCCTCATCGTCGATCAAGCTCAGGGCGATGGGCAGCATCACCAAGGTGGCGGCGGTGCTGTTGATCCACATGCTCAGCAAGGCGCACGCGACCATGACACCCAGCACCAAGCGCTCCGAGCTGCTTCCCACGCGCGCCATGATGCCCAGCGCGATGCGCCGGTGCAGGCCGCAGCGCTCGATGCCCAGGGCGATGATGAAGCCGCCGAGGAAGAGGAAGATGATCTCCTTGCCGTAGTGCGCGGCCGTGGCGGGAACGGGATCGATGCCGAGCAAGGGGAAGAGCACGAGCGGCAGGATGGAAGTGACCGGGATGGGCACCGCTTCGGTGATCCACCACAGGGCCATCCAGGCCACCAAGCCCGCCATGGCGGCAGGCGCTGGGCCATGGTGCTGCAAGAGCGTGAACACCAGCAGAGCCGATGCGGGTCCGGCGAGGAGGAGGAGCCAACGCTTCATGCGAGCGGTGAAGATGCGGCAAGCGACCGAATGCGGTTTTCAGCATCCGCAACCGTGAAAAAAAAACGGCCCACCCGGTCGTAAACAACCCCCCTTCCGATTTCCGCGAACGCATGGCCCCTTTGCACCTTGCGCCGCTCCCGAAGACATGCTCACCGCACTCGCCCTGCAGAACTATGGCTGGCTGGCCGCGCTGGTCGCACTCCTCACGGTAGCCGCACTCGCCTTGCTGCTCGCGCTGATGAATGCCCGCAGTGCATTGGCCGCTGCCCGGCACGATGCCGACCGGCTGAACGGGTGCTGCGATGCCCTCGCGGACACCGCGCGCAAGGACATGCAGAAGGCCGCGAAGGACCTGCATGAGAGCGTAGGGCAATTGCTCAGCGCGGCGCAGCTCACCACCCGACGAATGCATGACATGCGGCCCGACCCACTGCTCGAGAACGCGATCAACACCATGGATCAGAGCATTTCGGAGCTGCGCAGCACCATCAACGCCTTGCGGAATGGATTGAGCTCCGACCTGCCTTTGGGCGAGGCGCTCGCCCTCGATGCCGAACGCCTGCGCCGCGTTTCACGGGTGCAGGCCGAGCTCGTTGAGCGGGGCCTGCCACCCACCATGAGCAACGGTGAGCGCATCATCCTTTACCACGGCTGCCAGCAGCTCATCGGCCTGGCCCTGGCACGCACCGGCACCGCACAGCTCAAGATCGCTATTGATGCGCAAGGTCCGCTGCTGCTGCACATTGCCGCCAATGGCCATGCGGCCCCGGCCGATAACCTCCGCGAAGCAGATGCCTTGGCGGCCTTGAATGAGCGCTGCCGACTGATCGGGTATGCGGCACTGGCAGAGCCCCACTCCTCTGGCACTTCCTGGCTCATTAAGCCGATAGCCGCATGAAGCAGCGCGTAGCCATGGTCGATGACCACCACCTGGTGCGCGCGGGACTGGTGGCCACGGTGAATGCCCTTGGTGCTTACGAGGTGACCATCGAAGCAGGGCATGGTGCAGAACTCATCGACGCCCTGGCGATCACCAAGGAGCCGCCCCAACTGGCCATCATCGACCTGAACATGCCCGTGATGGACGGCTGGGCCACCATCGCATGGCTCACCGAGCATCGGCCGGAGATCAAGTCCATGGCGCTCACGTTCGAGGCCAGCGATGATGCTTTGGTGCGGGCCGTGCGCGCGGGTGCCCGGGGCTTCCTGCTGAAGGATGCGACACCCGATGTTCTGCGCCTCGCGCTCGACAGCATCCGCCTCACCGGCTACTTCCACAGTGATTCCACGCTTGCTGGCCTGGCGCGGAACCCGGACCGCCTCACGCAGTACGAGCGCCAGCGCGCAGAGATCCTCAAGCACCTCACTCCGCGCGAGCTTCAGCTATTGCGACTGGTGTGCGACGAACAGGAATTCACCTACGACCAGATCGCCGACCAGCTGGGCCTGCACCGCCGTTCGGTGGACAATTACCGCATCCAACTCTTCGAGAAGTTCGGCGTGAAGAGCAAGACCGGCTTGGTGCTCTTCGCCACGCGCTGGGACTTGCTGAAATGAATGAAACAGCAACCTCTCCATGTCTCCGACCATCCCTATCGCTCTCGTTGATGACCACACGCTCTTCCGCAACGCGCTGGCTGACCTGATCGGCTTGATCGGCGGATATGACGTGGTGGTGCAGGCTGATCACGGGCAGCAATATGTGCAAGCCGCAGCCAATGGCGCTCGCGTGGCCGTGGCCATCGTCGACTTGCACATGCCTGTGATGGATGGCTATGACACCATCGCCTGGATCCGTGAGCATCAGCCGCACACACGCGCCCTGGCCCTCACCTTCGACAACGACGAGGCCACCCTGGCCAAAGCCCTGCGGGCCGGCGCCTGCGGATTCCTGCCAAAGAATGTGGGGCGTGGCCTCTTCTCCGAGGCGCTGCAGCAGGTGGCCACGCTCGGCCATTACATCAACGAAGACCTGGTGGAACGGGGCGGTGCCGTGACCTCAAGCGCCCATGAAGCGGCCCGCTTGGGCGTGGTGTCGAGCCTGAGCCCGCGCGAGACGGAGTTCATCCGCATGGTGTGCCACGAAACGGAACCTACCTACGAAGAGGTGGCGAAGCAGATGAGCGTCACCTTGAACACTGTTCACGGCTATCGCGAAAAGATCTTCCACAAATTCGAGATCAAGAGCAAAGCCGGCCTGGTGATCTTCGCTTACAAGTGGGGCTTGCTGGACAGATAGGGATGATCTCACTCCATGCTGCACAGCAAGCACCGCCGACCAATCAGACCCGTTGCCCTGCAACCTCAGCCACCATACCCCGATTGCCGAGCCGCTCGATAGTCAAGCGATCCGTTTCAAGCAAGCGTAGCTCGCCACGACCGTTGCGCTCCGATGAAGTGTTGCAACCTCTCGTTGCGGATACGGGTGGAAACGCATGATTCCACCCCGTTTGCTCCCGCATCGCTGAAGTCCCCGCTTCGCCAAAGGGCCGAAGGGATTGATTTCGCTGGCAAGGGGTCTTCCCCGCGGTACCCGCGAATTCGGATGGGTCAGCAGCAATCACGTCCGGCAGGTTCCGCTCACACGCACGCGACGAAGCGCATGCCCACGGCGATGGATGCGACGTTCTCCTCGTTCCAGAAGCGCAGTGGTAACACGGCATCGTTGAAACGCTTCCCGTTGTATGGACCCGACCATTGTTGCGATGGTTTTTCTTGCCCACCATGAAGCGCTGGGTGAGTTGGGGGCTTGGATTGGTGTCCGTTGCGATCATCGTTTACATGCTGATCGGTGTCGATCTGCGGCCGCGCGAGCAGTACGTGGAGGAGCCCGTCGTGGAGGACACCATCACGGTGCCGATGCCACCGCCCATGGCCTTCGGCGTAACGATGGAAGGCATGGTGCTGCGCGAGGGGCGCGTGAAAGCCGGCGCAAGCTTCGGCGGATTGCTGGGCGCGGAGGGCGTCTCGGCCAGCGTGATCGAGGCGCTGGTCGCAAAGGCGCAGGGGCTCTTCGATGTGCGCAAGCTGCGCGCGGGGCATCCGTACGCCTTCATCGTGCCGGAGGCTGATGGCAGCGCACCGCACTACTTCATCTACGAGGCCGATCCGATCCAGTACGTGGTCTTCCATCTGCTCGCAGGCCATGAGTACGTGACGCTCGGCGAGCGCCCGAGCGTGTTCACGCAACAGGCCATCGCTGCAACGGTCACCGGTGCTTTGTACAACGACCTCGCGCGCGCAGGCGCCGACCCCGTATTGGCCGTGCTGCTCAGCGAGGTGTTCGCGTGGACGGTCGATTTCTACCGCATCCAGAAGGGCGATGTGTTCAGCGTGGTGTATGCCGAGCAATCGGTGGAGGGCAAGCGCGTGGGCACACCGCGCATTCTGGCCGCGCGCTACGTGAGCGGCGATAAGGTGAAGGCCGCTTTCCGCTTCGGCGAGGGCAAAGAGGCCACCTACTTCGATGATGAGGGCAACAGTTTGCGCAAGGCCTTCCTCAAGGCGCCGCTCAAGTTCAGCCGCATCTCATCGGGCTTCAGCGGCAAGCGCTTGCATCCGGTGCAGAAGGTGATGAAGGCGCACCTCGGAACGGATTACGCCGCGCCGTACGGGACCCCGATCCTCGCCGTGGGCGATGGCGTGGTTGAGCAAGCGGGCCGCACCGGTGGCAACGGCAACTTCGTCAAGATCCGGCACAACGGCGTGTACAGCACGCAATACCTGCACATGCAGAAGATCCTGGTGAAGCAGGGCCAGCGCGTGCAGCAAGGCGATGTGATCGGCGAGGTGGGCAGCACAGGCCTTGCCACCGGCCCGCATGTGTGTTTCCGCTTCTGGAAGAACGGCACCCAGGTGGATCACCGTCGCGAGGAGTTCCCGAGCGCTGAGCCGATCGCCGCTGTCGATCGCCCTGCCTTCAATTCCCTGCGCGACAGCTTGAGCGCTCATCTCGACGAGGCCGAGCTGGTGCTGGCGCAAGGCCGCATGGCGAACTTCTAATTGCTGGCCAGCTCCCGTATCGCGCGATAGCTGTGCGTACCGCCGGGCGTTCCGATGCACTTGAGCAACGCCTTGGCCAGGATCTCATGCGGCATCGGCTTGTACTTGGCGGGCAACAGCGGCGCTATCAGGCTCATCACCACGATGCCGATGCGCTCACCGGTGCGTTTCTCTTGGCGCGGGCCGGTTAGGATGGACGGATGGAAGATGTGCAGCTCGGGCAAACCGATGGCCTTCAGCTCCTGCTCCATCTCGCCTTTCACCTTATTGTAGAACACGCTCGATTTGGCGTCGGCGCCGATAGCGCTCACTACGGCGAAGCACCGCACGCCTTCACCCTTGGCCCAGCGCGCAAGTCCTAGCACAAGGTCTTTATCCACGTGGATGAACTTGGCCTTGTCGCCACCCACCTTGCGGATGGTGGTGCCCAAGCAGCAGATCACGGCATCCAACGGTTCGGAGCGAAGGCCCGAGAGCAGGTTGCCATCGGCGCTGAGCCATTCGGTGAGCTTGGGGTGCTGCCAGCCAGTGCTTCGGCGCACCAGCGATACCACTTCGTAAGGGCAAAACGGCCCTAGCGCTTGCTCCAGCACCGCGCTGCCCACCAGCCCCGAAGCCCCTGCAATAAGTATCCGCATGGACCAAAGTGAAGGACTTATTTGGTTTATCCTATAGACTTATCTATGTTTGGCGCCAGATTCACATAACAATGGAACAGCACCTCACACCAGAACAGAGCCTGAAGGTCATCGAAGGCATGATCGGCCAGGCCAAGCGCAGCTTTAGCCGCCTCAGCTTCTACTTCCTGCTTTGGGGCATCCTGCTCACCGGGGCCATGCTGGCCACCTATCTGCTCGCAGACATCGAACCGGCCATGCGGCACGGCATGCCTTGGGGTATCGCTGGCATTGGCGGCGGCATCATCAGTTCGATCCATGGCGCACGGCAATCGCGCCAGGAGCAGGTGGCCAATCCCATGGACCGCATTGTGGGCTGGGTCTGGGGCAGCTTCATCATCACCATGATGCTCCTGCTCTTCGGCACCTTGCGCAACGGTATCGACCCTGGCCCCGGCATCACACTGCTCACCGGACTGCCCACCTTCCTCACCGGGCAGATCATGCGTTTCAGGCCCTTGATCCTTGGCGGACTGCTCTTCTGGGCAGCGGGCATCACGATGCACTTCACCGCTGAAGCCGGCACGCTCACCGCGCTCTATTGCGGCGCCATGCTGCTGGGCTACATCATTCCCGGGATCCTGCTCAAACGCCAAGAGAATGGCCTTCGCGCCGCTTGACCCCTTGCTGCACAACCAGCTGCGGCTGGCGGTGATGAGCTTCTTGGTAGCCGTTGACAGCGCCGACTTCAACTACCTGCTGGAGAAGACCGGCGCCACCCGCGGCAACCTCAGCGTGCAGATCAGCAAGCTGAAGGAGGCGGGCTACATCGAGGTAACGAAGAGCTTCAAGGACAATTACCCGAACACTGCGTGCCGTGTATCCCAGCACGGGCTGGCCGCGTTCGAGGTCTATGTGGCCGCGATCAAAAGCTATTTGAAGAACTGAGACGGGTTAGGGCGTGGTGCTTGACAGCAGCCGTCGATGACCAGTAGCTGTCTGTCGAAAACGGGGAACCACAGCGGCAGTGGCCCGTTCACAGGGCCATACCGCACCGAACCATGGAGACCAAGCACCGCACCCTACTGCAAGCCGCCGTTCTGTTGATCCTCCTCGTATGCGTGGCCGCCAGCAATGGCAGCGACACCAAGCAGGAGAAGGCCACCGCTGTTGTGGCTGCCCAAGAGTGAACCACATTCCATACACCATACGCTTGAAGCCGTGCCCCGTAAGGCGCGGCTTCAGTGTTTTCAGCGCATCCGTTTCATGAAGATGTAGCCGCCCTTGGTGGCGCCCCACACCTGCTCGCCCGCATCGTCATAACCACGGTCCCAACTGATCATGCGATCGCTTCGGATGGTCACTTCACTGGTGGCGTAAGTCGCGCCGCTGCGCGAATTGGGGCAATCGCGGCCGTTCGTGCTCCCTTGATAGATGCTCTTGTACCGCTGCAAGGTGATGGCGCAGCCTTGCAACACATCGATGGAGTCGGGCGATAGCTGGGCCAGAAGCATAAGGTCCTTGTAGGCGCCGAAGAAGCGCTCGCCACTGCGGATGGTGTAAATCTCGCTGCGGAACGCGCTGTCGTTCACCTCGGTGAGCCGATAGACGCGCTGGCGATAGGGCTTGGCCTTGCTCTCGGCTGCAGCCTGCTCCACATAGAACCAGGCGCCATCCTTGCGCTTCGCCCAGATGCGCACCATCTCCAACTCGATGTTGAAGTAGCTCGTATCGGCCGCGGCCTGCTCCGCGCTGCTGTAGGAGCCTTCCATGGTCATCGCGAGGGCCTCGAGCGCGCGTGTGCGTTGTGCGGTTGTTGAATTCGAGAATACAGCCTGCAAGAATGCTGCACACAGGAACGGCAGGGCATAGCTGGAGATTGTGGCCATGGTTCTAAACTATGCTGATCCAACAATAAACGACCAGGGCGACCATGAATGCCACCGACATGATCGGAACCGCTTGATGAAACGGTGATATCGTGCTTGTCCGGAGACCCTTCACAAGAAGAACAACGGCCATAACCGGACCAACAAGAACCAGAAAGGCGGCGCCCAAAGATGCCAACCCGGACCAATGCCAGAAAAGTGCAGTGAGGACAACAAGCAATAGGCTTCCATTCAAGAAGAACAGAGCGAACAAGGATATTACCGGTGGCTCAGGAATCGCACGCCTCCGCATTGTCTTTAGCACGCATGCGAATGCGCCAAGCCCTATAGCGGGAACGACCAAGTAAATGAGGATCGGGGCAATCTCCATCAGAATGACAACATCAAACAAACCAAGCATTCCCGCTACTGAGTCCCTGCCGCCTCCACCCACATCCCGTGTCCCTTGATCAGCGCGATCAATTCATCCACGGCCTGCGCGCTGGGCACGTTGCGCTTCACCACTTCCTTCTCGCGGTAGAGCGTGATCACGCCGTTGCCAGTGCCCACGTATCCGAAATCGGCATCGGCCATTTCGCCGGGGCCGTTCACGATGCAGCCCATGATGCCGATCTTGACTCCTTTCAAGTGGCTGGTGCGCGATCGGATCCGCGCCGTGGTCTCCTGCAGATCGAAGAGCGTACGTCCGCAGCTGGGGCAGCTGATGTACTCCGTCTTGCTCGTGCGCGTGCGCGTGGCTTGCAGGATGCCGAAAGCTGTGCGGCAAACGAGGTCCTCTCTTCCGCCTCTTTCATCAGCGATGAAGATGCCGTCGCCCAAACCATCGATCAGCAGCGGGCCGATGTCGGTGCTGCTCTCGAGCACGAGGGCATCGTTGGTGATATCGCCGTAGGCACGGCCGATGATCACCGGCACCGGGCATTCATTCGCGATCAACTCGAAAAGGAGCCGGCGCTGTTCGGCCATGCCGTGCGCGTTGTGCGTGTCGATCAGCAGCACTGCGGTGGCATCGCCCTTCAGCCTCGCGATGAAGGCAGCATCCAGTTCTTGCAGCGTTGAATAGACCAGATTGAATTGCGGATGCAGCTCCACCCCAGCGAGGTACTCACGCTTCTGGATGAAGGGATAGTGCCGCTCTTTTGCCCTGTTGGTCAGCCACACAGCATGCTCTTGCACAATACCGAGCGTGCCAGGAATCTCGAAGTCGATCGCATTCTTACCGATGAACGCGTAGTCGCAGGCTTGATCGGTGATGTTCCACTTGTCCAATGGCACGCTGTAGCGGTAGCCCCAGGCGAAAAGGGCGGCAGGCGTGATCTCTGTCCGGTTGCTGAGGTCGGCCATCACCACGGGCACATGACGCGCGCCCATGTTCAGCACTTCGCGGGTCTTCCTGCGCTCATGCGAAAACGGATCAACCTGCACTCGTTCGATGGCAGCGATCAGATCATGCTGTGCGCGCTTCGCATATCGATCCACCAGCGCGCGCGCCACGGGAATCTCCGCTTCTGGCTCCTCGGTGAGGCTCACGCGCACGGTATCGCCTATGCCGTCCTCGAGCAACGCGCCGATGCCCGCAGCACTCTTCACGCGGCCATCCTCGCCATCGCCAGCCTCTGTAACGCCCAAGTGCAAGGGGTAGTCCCAGCCTTCGGCCATCATGCGGTGCACGAGCAAGCGGTAGGCCTGCACCATCACCTGCACATTGCTGGCCTTCATGCTCAGCACGATGTCGTGGTAGTCCTCGTCGCGGCAAATGCGGAGGAACTCAAAAGCGCTTTCCACCATGCCCTGCGGCGTATCCCCGTAGCGGTTGAGGATGCGATCGCTGAGGCTGCCATGATTCGTGCCGATGCGCATGGCGGTGCCGTGCTCCTTGCAGATCCTCACGAGTGGCGTGAAGCGATCACGGATCCGCTCCAGTTCGGCGGCGTACTCCGCATCGGTGTACTCGCGCACATCGAACTTCTTCTTGTCCACGTAGTTGCCAGGGTTCACACGCACCTTCTCCACGATACGCGCGGCCACCTCGGCGGCATTCGGCGTGAAGTGGATGTCGGCCACCAAAGGCGTCTCGAAGCCTGCCGCGCGCAATTGCTTCTTGATGACGGCCAGGTTCTCCGCGTCCTTCTTGCTCGGCGCGGTGATGCGCACCAGCTCGCAGCCGGCCTCGATCATGCGGATGCTCTGGGCCACGGTGGCGGCCGTGTCCATGGTATCCGTGGTGGTCATGCTCTGCACCCGGATGGGATTGGAGCCGCCGATGCCGATGCCGCCGATACGCACAGCACGGGTCTTCCAGCGCTCGTAGCGCGTTAGGCTGGGGCAGTATTGCCAAGGCGCGACGATTCCTGTTTCAGACATGCGATTGATGTGCGGTTACGTAGCGCGCGAAGATACCGGCAACGCCTTGGGGCATGGTTCGGTTCACCCGTGGCTGAGCGGGTCCGGCTCAACCGCCTCCATCGCCGTCATGCGCCGGTGGTACCAGCC
>DAORNP010000129.1:0-991 GCA_035441065.1 Flavobacteriales bacterium
CATCCAGCGTTCGTTTGGCAGCGGGGCGATCTCCGTCAACATGGCTGTCAAGCAGAGGTCGAGCAGGCGCTGCACGCGGTGCGGACCATCGGGCAGCAATGCTTCCGGTAAGCGGCCTGCGATCAGCGGCTTGCTCGCGGGTGCTGGCCATTCGCGCAGCGCGGTGCCGCCAGAGCGCATGCGGGCCACGTGCGCGGCGACCCCTTCGCCCAAGGCGCTCAGGCCATGCGCGGCACCGATCCACACGGGTAAGCGCTGCATGCGGTCACACGAGCTGATGCCGTTCCTTCCATTCACGGAAGAAATCCGGCACATCGAGCATGAGTTTCTTGTCGCGGTCCAGGAACACCTGCACCGTTTCGGCGGTAGCCACAATGGCGCTATCTGATTTGCGGCGCAGCTCATACTGGAAGATGAGCTTGGCCGCAGGGCTGGGCACGATCCACGCGCTGATGACCACGGTATCCCCGTAGCTCAGCATGGCCTTGTGCTCCACGTTCACCCGAACGATGGGCGTGAAGTAGCCGATGCCGTACATCTCCACGGAATCGATGTTGTGCTCGCGGCCGAATGCTTCACGGCCCAGTTCAAGGAACTTGATGTAGTTGCCGTGCCATACGATCGCCATCGGGTCCAGATCGCCGAATCGGATCACGCATTCGGTGGTGCTCTCCAATCGCTTCATGGCATCTGATCCATGAGGAAGACCTTCAGTTCGAGCTTGGCCAGAAGTTCGGCGCCGCGCTCGATGCGTGCTTCCAGGATGCGCGCGTTCATCACTTCATGGCGAAGGTCAACGGTGGTCTCGATGCGGTCGCCCACGCCGGGCAGCGCATGCACTTCCACTTTCGACAGCGCGCCGATGAAGCCCAGCGGCGGGGGCGCGCCGTGGTCCTTGGCGATCTTGCCCATGCCGAGCGCAGCGGTTTGCGCGGCGTTCTCCATGAGGCCGGCCTCGCTGAGCCGAGCGGCGTTCAGCAGCACATGGTCG
>DAORNP010000129.1:1011-6674 GCA_035441065.1 Flavobacteriales bacterium
TGCGGAACAGGGAAGGGGTGGCTTCGAGCAGTGTATCCACCAGCACGAACGGAATCTTCTGCGGGATCAGCGCCAGCGCATCATCGCCGGTCGCCAGAGGGGTTGTCATGGCGCCAAAAGTCATAATAATTGAACCACTGGAGCGGGTATTTGTGCGCCACGTCCTCCAATGCCTTCACATACGCATCGATGAGCGCATCGACGGTTGAACCAGCGGGCAACGGTTCGGTGGCATGGAAGGAATAGCAGAGCGGGGCCGTGTTCACCACGAAGGCATAGGTCACGGGCACTTGCAGCGATCGGGCCAGTGCGAATGGGCCCGCCGGGAATTGCGCGTCGGCACCGAGGAAGGAGCGTGTCACCGTGCGTGCGCCGGGCAGGAAACGATCGCCATGCAGGCACAAGAGGCCGCCAGCGCGCATGGCCTCGGCCGCTGCGTACACATGCGAGAAGTCGTCCTTGATGGCGATCACGTTGAACGCGCGGCGCTCCTGCCCCTTCTCCTGAGCGCGCGCGATGGCCTCCACTTCAGCATCCTGCATGAGCACATGGATGGGCATGCTCGATTGGTGGCCGAGCAGGTTGCCGGCGAGTTCCCAATTGCCCACATGCGCGCTGATCACCACGCCCGCGCCTGCATCCTTCAAGGGCTGCACCGTGCCGAGCTTCACCCAGGTGTAATCGCTGGCACGGCCGGCCCGCATGGCGGCGCGGTCGATCAGCGACTTGCCGAAGGTGATGTACGATCCGATGACGGTGAGCCTTTCGCGATGGCCGGTAGCACGGAGCCGTTGGAAGTAGCCACGAATGGCCTTGTTGCTGGCGCGCGCGGTGATGGCGTACCATGGCACAACGAACCAGAGGAAACCGTGCGCGATGCGCGGCCCTAGCGTGCGCAGGATCAGAATGAAGAATCGATAACCGAGCGGGGTGCCCCGGCTGGTGCCTTTCCAGGTGACGGCCTCTTCGCTCACGCCTTCGCGGCCACGTTCGCTTCGATGTGGTCGAAGAAATCGTTGAAGGTGGTCATGGTCATGAACTGCTCGCCCTTCACCTTGAAGCCGAAGTTCTCCTCGATCACAACGACCAGATCCACGTAATCCAGGCTGTCCAGGGCGAGGGTCTCCTTCAATGGCGCCTCCGGGGTGATGGTGGCCGGGTCAACCTCGAACTCCTCGCTGAGGAATTTCTTGGTCTTCTCGATGATCTCTTGGCGGAGGGCGGTGTTGGCCATGGCGCGGGGTCAGTCCTGATAGCGTTGCACGATCAAGGTGGAGTTGGTGCCACCGAAACCGAATGAATTGGAGAGGAAGCGTTCGATGCGGGCGTCGATTGCGGTTCGTACCAGATTGAGGCGGGCGCTGTCCTCGTCCGGCTGGCGCAAATTAACGTTGGGCGCCACGAAGCCGCCAAGCATCATGAGCATGGAATACACCACTTCGCTCGCGCCGGCCATCCAGCACTCGTGGCCGGTCATGCTCTTGGTGCTGCTCACGAAGGGCCTGCGCTGGCCGAAAACAGCGTCGATGGCCTGCGCCTCGATGCGGTCGCCTACGGGTGTTCCCGTGGCGTGGGCGTTCACGTAGTCGATGTCGTCGGCAGTGATGCCTGCCATGTTGAGGGCCATGCGCAAGGCGCGCACCTGGCCGTCGAGGTTGGGGTCCGAGATGTGGTCGCCGTTGCTGGAGAAGCCGTAGCCGGTAATCTCGCCCAGGATGGTGGCGCCGCGCGCCTTGGCCGATTCGAGGCTTTCGACGATGAGCGCAGCCGCGCCTCCGCTGGGCACCAGCCCGTCGCGGTTGGCATCGAAGGGGCGCGATGCGCCTGCCGGATCGTCCTCTTTGGTGCTGAAGGCGCTGATACCGTCGAAGCTGCCGAAGGCATAGTCGTTCACTTCCTGCGCGCCGCCGCAGATCACCATGCGCTGAAGTCCCTGCTTGATCAGCAGGTAGCCGATGCCGATGGCGTGCGAGCCGCTCGCGCAAGCGCCGCTGAGGGTGAAGTTGATGCCCTTGAGCTTGAGGATGGTGCTCAGGTTCATGGTCACCGTGCAGTTCATGCCCTGGAAGATGGCGCCGGAGCCCACCAAGGTGGTGTCTTTCTTCTTGCGGATGGTATCCACCGATTCCATCACGGCCAGTGCGGAGCTGTCGTTGCCGAAGATGATCCCGACCTCATTGGCCTCGAGCCATGCGCGGTCGATGCCGGCCTGCGCCATGGCCTGCTCGGTTGCGGCAAAGGCGTAGTTGGCCTGCTCGGCCATGCCGATCCGCTCACGACGCGTAAGGCGGCTCTTCAGATCGGGCGTGGGCACGATACCCGTGAGGGCGCTGCGGTAGCCCATGTCCTTGCGGCCTTGCGCGAAGCCGATGCCGGAACGACCTGCGCGCAATGAGGCTTCCACCTCTTGCAGGCTGGTGCCCAGGCAGCTCCAGAGGCCCATGCCGGTGATGACGACGCGATGTTCCATTACGAGTGCAGTCCTCCGTTCACGTGGATCACTTCGCCGGTGATGTAGGCTGCACCGGGCGAGGCCAGGAAGCTCACCACTGAGGCGACCTCCTCCGGTGTGCCGAAGCGGCCCATGGGCACCAGCGCCTTCAGTTGGTCCACCGGCAGGTTCTTGGTCATGTCGCTCTCGATGAAGCCCGGGGCCACGGCATTCACCGTGATGCCGCGCTTGGCCACTTCCTGCGCGAGCGATCGGGTGGCCCCGATCACGCCTGCTTTGGCTGCGGAGTAGTTCGCCTGACCGGGGACGCCCTTGGCGCCGCTGAGCGAGACCACGTTGATGATGCGCCCCCCGCGCTGCCGCACGAATCCTTGCAGCACCGATGTGGTCACATTGAAGAAGCCGTTGAGGTGCGTGTTCACCACATCGTGCCAATCCTCGGGCTTCATGAACACCAGCAGGTTGTCGCGCGTGATGCCGGCGTTGTTCACCAGCACTTCGAGCCGTGCCTCCGGATGTGCAGCACGCCATGCAGCGATTGCGGCCGTCACGGCATCCGCATCGCGCACATCGAACGCGGCCAAGTGGGCATCCACACCCAGGGCGCGGATCTGATCGGCCACTTCGCGGGCAGCGGCTTCGTTCGATGCGTAGTTCACGACGATGCTCAGGCCGTGCGCGCGCGCCAACTCTAGCGCAACGGCTCTTCCGATGCCGCGCGATGCACCGGTGACCAAGGCCCATTTCGTCGCGTTGCTCATGCCAATTGAGATTTACCGAAGAGCTCGGCATGCACGGATTCGATGGCGGCGGCCGGATCGCTGTTCGAGCGGATGGAAGCCGAAGCCTTGCGGATGCGCGCGTGCGTTGCCTTGCCGCCAGCCGAGAGCCGTGGACCCGCTTCAGCAAGGTCAGCAGCCTGCGCAGCACCGATGGCCAGGATCGATGCCACGCGCTGGGCATGGCCGATGACCCGTGCGGTGGCCAAGGCGGCATTGGTTCCCATGCTCACGATATCCTGGTTGTCGTTGTTGTTCGGGATGCTGTGGACGTAGAGCGAAGTGGCCAGCGCCTGGCATTCGGCGGTGGTGCTGGTGGCGGTGAATTGCATGCCCTGCATCCCCAGGGTGAGACCGGGCGCTTCCATGTTGAGGAAGGGGGGGAAGCGCAGGTTCACCTTGTCGTTCAGCAGGAAATTCAATTGGCGTTCGCACAGCATGCACAGCTTCACCATGGTGAGGCGCAACGTGTCCATGGCCAACGATACCTGATCGCCATGGAAGTTGCCGCCGTGGTGGATGCCGTTGTCCGGGTCGATGAGCGGGTTGTCGTCGATGGAGTGCAACTCGTCAAGCAGTACGCGCTCGCTGTGGTTCACTTGGTCCAGGATGGGGCCGAGCACTTGCGGTACGCATCGGATGCTGTAGTGCTCCTGCACCATGTGGCTGAAGGTGCCGTTGGCGCTCGTGCGGCCCGGAGCCAGGTGGTCCATGCGGTCGCGCACGCAGCTGGAGCCCTCCAGCGCTTCGCGCATGCGGCGGGCCACTTCGCGCTGACCGGCGTGGCGTTTGGCCGAATTGAGCGGCTCGCCCAAGTGGTCGGTCCAGGTGCCAAGGGCTTCGGTGATCAATGCCGAAAGGTCGATCGAGGTGCGCACGAGCTCATGCGCCCGATGCACATTGAGGAGCCCGATGCCGGTCATGGCAGCAGTGCCGTTGAGCAGGGCGAGGCCATCACGCAGTTGCAGCTCCACCGGCTCAAGGCCGCAGGCTTTCAGGATGGAGGCCATATCGCCGGCTTGGCCACGGTAGGTTCCGCGCCCTTCGCCGATGAGGCCCAAGGCCAGATGCGCCTGTTGCACCAGATCGCCGCTGGCACCAACACCTCCGAGGCGAGGAACACGCGGGCAGATGCCACGCTCGAGGTAAGCGAGCAGCTGCCGCACAACCGGCTCGGAAACACCGGACCGTCCGTGCAGGAAGGTGACGGCGCGAACGAGCATCATGGCGCGGACGGCCTCCTCCGGGAGGTCGTCACCAGCGCCAGAGGCATGGCTGCGCACCAGGTTGTACTGCAAGGCGAACTGGTCGGCGGCGCTCACGGCGTGCTGGGCCATGGGCCCAAAGCCGGTGTTGATGCCGTACACCACCTGCTTGGCCGCCACGCCGTTCAGGTAGTCGAACGCACGGCGCACCCGCGACCAATCCGACTCCGGGACGGCCAGGCTTCCTTCACCGCGAACAATGCGCTCGAAGGCGGCCAGATCCAATCCTTCCACAGTGGCTGTTGCGGTTTCCGATGCCATTTTTCTAAGGGGCGACGAATGTAGTTCACCTATGTTTACCCGCAGGCCAGATGGGTGGAGCAGCGGCAGTGATGTATGCCCGAACGCACGGGAAGCGTTGGGCGTGGGCCTTGGCCGCTTTCGCCATTGCGGCGGGGGCCATCTGGTCGGCCTCACAAGCACGGTTCGGCACCGATCTTTTCGATGCCCTTCCCGATGACCCCACGCTCAGGCACTACCGCGTGCTCCTGGAACAGGGCGGGGCTCAAGGCCCTATCACGGTCGGCTTCTTCGGCGAAGGCGCTCATCGCGACAGCCTGATCGCCGCCGCCGATCGATTCGTGGTGTTGGCGCAGGAAGATGCGGAGGGCGTGATCGACAGCGTCTTCTGCCGACCCGATGCCGCCATGGCCGAAGAGCTCCTTGCGGGCATCACCGATCGCATCCCGCTGCATGCCGATGCCCAACGGCTCCACTGGCTGGCCGCGGCCGATGACCGTGCGCTTGATAGTGCGGTAGCGGCGGTGCGCACCGCCATCGCAGCGCCGGGCGGTGAATTCGATGCGGAACGCCTGCTGGCCGATCCCTTCGGACTCACGCAGCCCTTGCGCGACCGTTTGCTGGCGAGCGTCACGGACGGCAGTGCCGCACTGATCGATGGTGTGCTCTTCAGCCCCGATAGCAGCATGGCCGTTGCGCTACTCTGGCCCACCGCGCAAGGCACGGCGGATCCGGGTCGATTGATGGACGTGATCGACCGGTGCATGAGCGCCGCGCATTCCTCAGGCATCACGGTCGCGGCCTTCGGCGCGGCGCCCATGGCGGTAGCCAATCGATCGGCCATCAGCGCCGATTCCATGCGCACATCGGCGGTTGCGCTCACGCTGGTGCTGGTCGTCACGATGACGCTGTCCGATGTCATGAACA
>DAORNP010000129.1:6684-7707 GCA_035441065.1 Flavobacteriales bacterium
CTCTGGTACTACCGCGACCTGCGTTTCATGCCGCTCTTCCTCTTGCCGCCGCTCTTCGGTTTCGTGTTGGGCGTGGGCGCGCTCGCCTTCATGCGCGGGAGCATTTCGGGGCTGGCCATCGGCGCCAGTTCGGCACTGCTCGGCATCGCGCTCGATTACTCCTTCCATTTCCTTACCCACTTGCGGCACCGCCGCGATGTGGCGGCAACGCTTCGTGAGGTCACTGCGCCCATGCTGCTGGGCTGCATCACCACGGTGCTCGCTTTCGGTGCCTTGTCCTTCGCCAGCAGCCGCGTGCTCGCCGACCTTGGTGTCATCGCGGGCTTCATGCTCGCCGGCGCGCTCTTCATGGTGCTGTTGGTGCTGCCGCATTTCGTGCCAGCGGTGTATGCGCGCGGAAGCTCCAGCACCGACGGGGATGACCGGCGTGCCCTGCCGCGTCCGCGCGTAGGCCGATGGATCGCGCTGCTCGGCATCGTCATCGTTACAGCGGGCCTGTTGCCATTCGCCAGTCGCGTGCAGCAGGATGCCGATCCGGAGCGGCTCAGCCTGATCCCGGACGACATGCGCCAGGTGCGCGATCGCATGGAGGGCAGCAGCGACCGCGCCGTGCCGGTCTTCATCGCCGGTGTGGGCAGCACGCAGGAAATAGCGCGGCAGCGGTTGGAAGAGGCGATTGGCCTGGAGCGCAGCGCAGGCCGATCGGAAAGCGCGATGCCATGCGATCTGAATCCTTCGCAGCGCACAGCACAATGGAGGTTGCTGGCATGGAGCGATGCATTCACGGCGGAAAACGCGGATCGAATGGCGAAGCGCATCCGTGACGCGGCTGTGCGGAATGGATTCACGCCCGACGCTTTCGATGGGTTCTTATTGCAGGTCACGGGCTTTTCACAGCATGGCAGCGCCTCTGGCGAAGCTCGTATGCCCGGTGAATTCACCGGCAAGGCCGGCGATGAAGTGCTGGTTGCAGCGCGCGTGATGGTGCCACCAACCGATGTGGATGCGCTGACGGAGCGGCTC
>DAORNP010000129.1:7734-8848 GCA_035441065.1 Flavobacteriales bacterium
CCGCGGCATGCTCGGAGCGCATGTGGCCCGTGTGATCGACGAGGACCTCTCGGGCATCCTCTGGCGCACGGTCGGCATCGTCTTCCTCGCGCTGCTCATCACCTACGGCCGCATCGAGCTCGCGCTGCTCACCTTCCTGCCCATGGCCTTGGGCTGGACCTGGATCCTCGGGCTCTGCGGCCTGCTCGATATCCGCTTCGATCTGGTGAACATCATGGTATGCACCTTCATCTTCGGCCTCGGCGACGACTACTGCATCTTCACCACCGAGGGCCTGCTCGCCAAGCACCGCACCGGCACCGACCACACGCGCTCGTTCCGCAGCGCCATCGTGCTCTCGGCCATCACCACCATCATCGGCACCGGGGCGCTCTTCCTGGCCGCGCATCCCGCGCTGCGCTCCATCGCCGCCCTGTCCGTCACCGGCATGGCGGCATTGCTGGCTGTTGCGCTCACCGTGCAGCCCGCGCTCTTCGGCCTCTTCATCGGCGATCGTGCCGCGAAGGGTCGGCAGCCGTTCACCTTGCTCGCGCTCTTCATCTCGCTCTTCGCGTTCTGCTATTTCCTCCTGGGCTGCATCCTGCTCAGCGTGGGCTGGCTGCTCTTCATGGGGGTGCCCGCGCCAAAGCGCATCAAGCAGCAATGGACGCGCAGCATCCTCCGGCTCTTCACCGGATCGCTCGTGTACATCATGGTGAATGTGCGCAAGGACATCCGCTCCTACGCGCCGCTGCTGAAGGACAAGCCCGCCATCGTGATCGCCAACCACGCCTCCTTCATCGACATCCTCGCCATGCTCATGATCACGCCAAGGGCCGTGATGATGACCAACCGCTGGGTGTGGAACAGCCCCTTCTTCGGCCGCGTGGTGCGCTACGCCGGCTACCTGCGCAGCGAGGATGGCACCGAGCCCAACGTGGAGCGCGCGCGCGAGCACATCGCCAATGGCATCTCCGTCATCATCTTCCCCGAGGGCACGCGCTCGCGAGACGGCAGCATCGGCCGTTTCCACAAAGGCGCCTTCCACATCGCCGAGACCATCGGTGCGCCCATCGTGCCCGTGCTGCTGCACGGCTTCGGCGAGGCCATGAGCAAGGGCGATGCACTATTGAAG
>DAORNP010000129.1:9020-11428 GCA_035441065.1 Flavobacteriales bacterium
CGCTCGAATGGCACACGCGCATCAAATCGCGCATGGATGAAGAACTGCACGAGCTGCTGCATGCGCGCATTGCGCCCGATGCTCGCGTGGCCGACCTCGGCAGCGGCCATGGCATGGTGTCCTTGCTGCTGCACTGGTGCGCTCCCGCACGCCGCATCACCGCCATTGAGCGCGATGCCGACAAAGTGGCCCTTGCGAAGCAGCTGGCCAAACATTGCCCCGGCGTCGAGGTGATGCAGGGCGATCTCTTGAACGCTGCCGTGCCCGAGAGCGATGCCATCATCCTGAAGGATGTGATGCACTACATGCGGCCCGACCATCAGCAAGCCTTGCTCGCCCGATGCGCCGCTGCGTTGGCGCCCGGCGGCGCGATCTATGTTCGCGACGGCTTCCGCACCGGCGATGAGCGCCATGCGCGCACGCGCTGGACCGAGCGGATCGCCGTGATGATCGGATTCAACAAGACGGACCAACCGATGGAATTCATCAGCCGGGAGGAGTTCGAGCGCATGGCCGCCAGCAGCGGCTTGCACCTGGAGTGGGCGCTCGATGCGCGCCGCACCTCGAACGCCCTGGCCATCCTGAACAGACTATGAGCGATCGTGATTTCGACGTGGTGATCATCGGCGCCGGACTCGGCGGCCTGCAATGCGCCATCACCCTGGCGCGCGAAGGCATGAAGGTGTGCGTGCTGGAGCAGAACAGCCAACTGGGCGGCAGCCTGCAGGTCTTCAGCCGCGACAAGACCGTCTTCGATACCGGCGTGCATTACATCGGTGGCTTGTGCCCCGGCCAGAACCTGCACCAGTACTTCAGCTACTACGGCATCATGGACAAGCTGAAGCTGAAGCGCATGGACATGGATGCCTTCGACCGCGTGGAGCTGCAAGGCGACCCGCACCAATATCCCTACGCGCAGGGCTGGGACAACTTCGTGAACCGCTTGGCCGAGCACTTCCCCGGTGAGCGCGGCGCCATTGCCCGTTATGCCGAGCTGGTGGTGGAGACCTGCGACCGCTTCCCCCTCTATCGCCTGCGCGACTCCAATACGCAGGAGTGGATGGACGATCGCCTCACCTGGAACGCAGAGGAGGTGATCGCCTCGCTCACCCAGAACGAGACGCTGCAACAGGTGCTCGCCGGCAGCAACGCACTTTACGCCGGCGATCATGCATCACCTTTCTATGTGCATGCCCTCGTGGTGAACACCTACGTGGAGAGCTCGTGGCGCTGCATCGATGGCGGATCGCAGATCGCGAAGCACTTGGCGATGAATGCGCGCGCGGCCGGCGCCGTGATCCATCCGCGCACCAAGGTCACCGGTTTGGATTTCGGCCCGAATGGCGTGAGCGCCGTGCGCACCGCCGATGGCGAGGCCTATACCTGCAAGTGGTGCATCGCCAACATCCATCCCGCCGTGCTCATGGATATGATCGGTCCCGGCCATGTGCGGCCCGCGTACCGCTCGCGGATCAAATCGTTGGAGAACACCGTGGCCTCGCACGCGCTGCACCTGGTGATGAAGCCCGGCGCCTTCCCGTACCTCAACCACAATGTCTATCGCATGCGCTCGAAGGGCGTATGGGACGCGGTGAATTATCCCGAGGGCACTTGGCCATCGGCCTACATGCTCTCCACGCCGGCCTCGCACCGCACCACCACGCACGCCGACGGCATCACCGTGATGAGCTACATGCGCTACAGCGAAGTGGCGCAATGGGCGGGCCACCCCAACACGATCGCCACGCCTGCCGAACGCGACCCCGGCTACCTCGAATTCAAGCACACGCGCGAGCAGCAGATGATCGAGGTGCTCGAGGAGCATTACCCCGATCTGCGCAGCGGCATCAAGTCCGTGCACAGCAGCACGCCGCTCACCTTCCGCGATTACATCGGCACGCCCGACGGCAACATGTACGGCATCCGCAAGGACAGCTCATCGCCCTTGCGCACCTTCCTCTCGCCGCGCACCAAGGTGCCCAACCTGCTGCTCACCGGCCAGAACCTCAACATGCACGGCCTGCTCGGCGTCACCGTGGGATCGGTGAGCACCTGCGCCGAGATCGTGGGCAAGAGCTACTTGCTCGGGAAGGTGCATGCAGCGAGCTGAGCAGGGCAGGACCAACATGGCCTGATCAGCTCCCAGCAATCCGCGATTGCGGCCATGAGCAAGTGCGCGCAGCGCGCTGCCTGCGGCAACAGAGAATGCGCTGCGGTGACTCCTGCACCGACCGCTGCCGGTGACGCAGGGTCCGCCGCCATGCACATGGCCAACGCGCGCCGAGACCGCCGAGGGGCCTAGAGACCGGTAAGAACCTGCTGCGGATTCAGGCCAGAAGCCATCTCAAAATAGTTTTTGGTAGCGAGCCGGAGGAATTTCCCGGCCAGCCGAGGCGCGAAACCCACGC
>DAORNP010000130.1:0-609 GCA_035441065.1 Flavobacteriales bacterium
TGCGCGCCATGGCCGTGGTGCATCAGACCATTTACCGCATGGGCGATGACAACGCGCTGCCTTTGCTCCAGCATCTGAAGGAACTCGCTCGAAACGTACTGGTCGCGCACGGTCGCCATGACCGCGTTTCCGTGCTCATCGATGGCGATGGCGTGGAGCTGAACGCTGCGGACCTTCTGCCGCTGAGCCTGCTGCTCAACGAACTGCTCACCAATAGCTTGAAGCACGCGATCCCTTCCGAAGCGCATGGCACCATCCGCATCGTGGTCAAACAACTCGATCATGCATTGGAAATCCGGTTCTGCGACGACAGCACGGTGCGACCAGAAGGCCTGAACGAAGGGAGCTTCGGCATGGAACTGATGCGCGCCCTAGCCAGCCAGCTGAACGGTAGCATTGCAGTGATCGCGGGGTTGCAGACCACCTTCTGCATCCAATTAGCGCCCGAGAGCATCGCGCTGCGCAAGGCCTCCTAAGAGCCGCCTATCTTCGGCCCCGCTCAATCAAGAGCACCATTTCGCGCCGATCAGGCTAACGCCCGGCCCCCTTCCCCACATGGATTTCCATTCCCTCGGCCTCAGCGACGACCTCTTGCAGGGCCTCGATGCC
>DAORNP010000130.1:651-2277 GCA_035441065.1 Flavobacteriales bacterium
CAGCAGCAGGCCATTCCTGCCGCACTCGGGCATCGCGACCTGATCGCTTGCGCACAGACCGGAACCGGCAAGACCGCCGCCTTCCTGCTTCCGCTCATCGATGTGATCACGGGCTACAGCCCGAAAGAAGAAGGCAGCATCCGCGCTTTGGTGGTGGTGCCCACGCGCGAGCTCGCGCTGCAGATCGACCAGCAGCTGCAGGCCATCGCCTACTACACGCCCATCACCAGCATACCGCTCTACGGCGGCAGCGACGGCAACACCTTTGATCAGCAGAAGCAAGCGCTCACCAGTGGTGTCGAGGTGGTGATCGCGACGCCGGGCAAGCTGCTCAGCCATCTTAATCTGGGTTACGTGAAGGGCTTGGAATTCCTCGTGCTCGATGAGGCCGACCGCATGCTCGACATGGGCTTCATCGACGACATCAAGCGCATCATCAAGTTCCTGCCGGCCGAACGGCAAACGCTGATGTTCAGCGCCACCATGCCTCCTGCCATCCGCGAACTGGCCAAGCAGGTGCTTCACGATCCGGTGGAGATCACCATTGCGCTGAGCAAGCCCGCCGAGGGCGTGGACCAGCAGGCTTATGTGGTGTACGACATGAAGAAGGCCGAGGTGCTCGAGCACATCCTTCGCTCGATCGATGCCACGAGCATCGTGATCTTCGCCGGGCGCAAGGTGGAGGTGAAGAATCTGAAGCGCGGCTTCAGCTGCAGCGGCATGCACAGCGACCTGGACCAGAGCGAGCGCGAGGCCACCATGCTGGCCTTCCGCAACCGCAAGCTGCGCATCCTGGTGGCCACCGATGTGGTGAGCCGCGGCATCGATATCGACGACATCGACCTGGTGGTGAATTACGATGTGCCCAAGGATCCTGAGGATTATGTGCACCGCGTAGGTCGAACGGCCCGCGCCGCGCGCAAGGGCACGGCCATCACTTTCGTCAACGAGAAGGAGATGCGGGAATTCGGCCGCATCGAAGCTCTGATCGGCTACGAGGTGAAGAAGATGCCCATGCCTGCGGGCCTGCCGCCAGGCCCTGCCTACGACCCGCAGAGCAAGAAGCGCGAAAACAGGAACGGCCACCGCCGGAGCAGTGGCCGTGGGCCTGGCAAAGGAAGCCGGCGTTAGCGCTGAGTGAACTTGTCCTTGTTGGCGTTGAGCACGGCAACGGCATCCCATGCCTTAGCATTCTTGCCCACACGCTCGATCACCACTTTCTGCATCACCACATCCTCATTGGGCTTATCGCCACGGCCGCGGGGCACGCCTGCGATGCCATCCACCACATCCTGGCCCTGCACCACATAACCGAACACGGCGTGGCGGCCATCGAGGTGGGGTGTAGGCCCGTTGGTGATGAAGAACTGGCTGCCATTGGTGGCAGGGCCGGCGTTGGCCATGCTCAAGGTGCCGGCGCGCGTATGCTTCAGGTCGGGGTGGATCTCATCGGCGAAGGCGTATCCGGGGTTGCCCATGCCGGTGCCCGTGGGGTCGCCGCCTTGGATCATGAAGCCGGGAATCACGCGGTGGAAGATCAATCCATCGAAGTAAGGCGTGCCCTCGGGCTTCGCGGTGTTCTTCATCTTGCCTTCGGCCAATGCCACGAAGTTGGCCACGGTCATG
>DAORNP010000130.1:2304-11209 GCA_035441065.1 Flavobacteriales bacterium
GATGGTGCCTTTGTTGGTGGTGATGCGCGCGTAAACGCCTTCTGGTAATGTCTCCACGTTCTTCTTGGGTTGTTGGTCGTTCGCGGACGCTCCATCGCTGCTGGAGCAAGCCATCACGGAGAGGGCCAGGAGCGCGGAGGTGATGTACGTGAGCGGCATGTGGTTATGAGTGATTGGGGTTGAAGGCGCCAAATGTAGGCGGATGCGCCTCCAAGGACGAAGCCTTGACGGTCGCGCGGCGATGGGGCAAGCTTCAATTACCTTCGCCAGCCCTAGACGGACCCCTACCATGCAAGTCACCGACACCCTCGCCGGACTCAACTTCGAACTCAGTGAAGAACAACTCGCCGTGCGCGATGCAGCACGCGATTTCGCCCAGAATGTGCTGAAGCCCGGCGTGATCGACCGCGACCGCGAGCAGCGCTTCCCCAAGGACGAGATCAAGCAGCTGGGCGAACTCGGCTTCCTGGGCATGATGGTGAGCCCCGAATACGGCGGCGGCGGCATGGACACCATCAGCTATGTGCTGGCCATGGAGGAGATCAGCAAGGTGGACGCCAGCACCAGCGTGGTGATGAGCGTGAACAACAGCCTCGTGTGCTGGGGCCTGGAGCAGTTCGCCAGCGAGGAGCAGAAGCGGAAATACCTGGTGCCATTGGCGAAAGGCGAAGTGATCGGCGCTTTCTGCCTGAGCGAGCCCGAGGCTGGTAGCGATGCCACCAGCCAGCGCACCACCGCCATTGACATGGGCGACCACTACCTGCTCAACGGCACCAAGAATTGGATCACCAATGGAGGCAGCGCCAGCACCTATCTGGTGATGGCCCAGACCGATGCGGCCAAAGGCCACAAGGGCATCAACTGCCTCATCGTGGAAAAAGGCATGCCCGGCTTCGTGGTGGGCGCCAAAGAGGACAAGCTTGGCATCCGCGGAAGCGATACGCACACCCTGATGTTCCAGGATGTGAAGGTGCCCAAGGCCAACCGAATCGGTGAGGATGGCTTCGGATTCACCTTCGCCATGAAGACGTTGAGCGGCGGCCGCATCGGAATCGCCTCACAAGCACTGGGCATCGCCAGTGGCGCATACGAGCTGGCTCTCGCCTACAGCAAGGAGCGCAAGGCGTTCGGCAAGGCGATCAGCGAGCACCAGGCCATTGCCTTCAAACTGGCCGATATGGCCACCGAGATCGAAGCCGCACGCTTGCTTTGCCTCAAGGCCGCTTGGCTGAAGGACCAGCACTTGAACTATGACCAGGCCAGCGCCATGGCCAAGGTCTTCGCCAGCGAAGTGGCCATGCGCACAACCGTAGAGGCCGTGCAGGTGCATGGCGGCTACGGGTACGTGAAAGAGTACCACGTGGAACGCCTGATGCGCGATGCCAAGATTACCCAGATCTACGAGGGCACCAGCGAGGTGCAGCGCATCGTGATCAGCCGCAGCCTGCTGAAAGGCTGAACGGACGGCCACCGGCCATCACCCACCGATTGTTGATGGGCAATCGTCGGGCCTGTAGGCGCCTGCGTGCGCCCCCACCTATTTTTGGCCGACCATAGCTGGCGCGGGCAGCGCCTACTCCATACATGCGAACAACCACCAAGCTCGTGCTCCTGCTGGCCGTGCCGCTCATGGCCTCCTGCGTGAGCCGCCGCAGTGTCAATTACCTCAACGACCCTTCGCTCGCGCCAGGCGCCAGCAAGCTGTTCGAGAACCAGAAGTTCGAGTACCGCCTGCAGGTGAACGATGTGCTCAGTATCCGTGTACTGGGTCTCGACGACCAGACGCACCGGTACTTCAACGTGGAGAGCCCCGGCGGCGGCATGGGCGTGAACGATGCCATGCTCTATGTGAACGGCTTCTCGGTGGACAAGGCCGGCAACGTGCACTTGCCGCAGGTGGGCAAGGTGAAATTGCAGGGCCTCACGGTCGGCGAAGCGCAGGACCTCGTGCAGCGCAAGGTGAACGAGTACTTCACTACCGCAACGGTGATCCTCAAGATGGTGAACTGGCGGGTGAGCGTGCTGGGCGCCGTGGGACGGCCGGGCACCTACATGGTCTATAACAACCAGATCACCATCCTCGATGCGCTCAGCATGGCCGGCGGGCCGCTGGAATTGGCCGACAAGGGCCAAGTGACGCTCATGCGACAGAGCGACCGCGGCGTGCAGGCGCTATACGTTGACATGAGCACCACCGATGTGCTGCGCTCCGAATACTACTACCTGCTGCCGAACGATGTGGTCTTCGTGCCGCACCTGCGCGCGCGCCCGGCACGGATCAACCTCGAGATCCTCTCCATCATCCTGACCACGCTGAGCACCGCTGCGGTGGTGTTCACCGTGGTGAAGAACAACTCCCAATAGGCATGGCCGCGCCAGCATCCGACATCATCGACCTGCGCGCCGTGGTGCGCAAGATCATGCGCCGCTGGTGGTGGTTCGCCATCACCGGCCTCATCGCGGGAAGCCTTGGGGTGGCCTACCTGAAGACCACTCCGAAGACTTACATGGTGAGCGCTCGCATGCTCATGGGCGAAGGCGAGCGAGGCTTCGGCGCACGCCAGGAGGACTTCCTCAAGGGCATGTCGCTGGTGCGCGGCAACTCGCAGATCGAGGACGATATCGCATTGCTCACCTCGCGAAGCATGCTTGTGAAAACGCTCAACCGCCTCGACTTCGGCGTGAGCTACCACACCACCAAGCGATACCTCACCCAAGAGACATACAGCTTCCCTCCTTTCCGGGTGCAGCTCGATTCGGTGAGCGTGCAGGTGACCGGGATCCCCATCCACGTGAAGGTGGACCGTGCGGCAGGCACCTACCGCGTGCAGGCCAAGGGCAAGAATGTGATGCTCTACAACGTGCAGAAGCAGGAGATCGTGGAAGCCTATGTGCCAGAGTTCGATTTGGACCAGACCGTGCCCATCGGAGAGCCCTTCGTTGGCAACCACCTCAGCTTCCGGATCGAGTTCCCCGAGGACCGTGAATACAGCGCAGAGACGGACTACTTCTTCCGTATCAACAGCCTTGATGCGCAAGTGATGAACTACGGCGGGCGCCTGAGCGTGAGCGAGCCGGAAGGCAATGGCCATGTGATATCGCTCTCCATGGTGGGTGCGACGCCTTCAAAGGACATCGCCTTCATCAACACCCTGATGCAGGCTTTCATCGAAACAGCGCGCAGCAAACAGCAGCAGAAGGGCCTGCGCACCATCGCCTTCATTGATGAGCAGCTGGGGCTGGTCGGCGACTCGCTCACGCGCGCGCAGAACGAGATGCAGCGCGTGCGCGGGACCACCGGGATCTTCAATGCTGCTGGTGCCGCCGACGAATTGGCACGTGAGCGCAGCAGGCTGGAGAACGAGCGCAGCTTGATCCAGCGCCGCCGCACCTACTGCATGAGCGTGCTCGACAAGATCCGTTCGCAGAGCGACCTCCGCAACGTGCCGGCGCCCTCCTCCAGTGGAATCGACGACCCGGTGCTCAACAACCTGGTGCTCGAGATCACCAAGCTCAGCGCGCAACGTGGGGGCGGGCACCAAGAACGACCCTGCCACCATCGCCATGGAGCGGCGGCTCAAGAACCTCACGGCTTCCCTGGAGCAAACGGCTGCCAGCTTGGTGGAGCGCGCAGAGATCGATTACGACGAGATCTCGCGGCGGGTGGGCGGCATCAGTTTCCAGCTCGGCCAGATCCCGCGTGAGGAAATGCAGATCAACATCTCGCAAGGCAAGCTGAACCTGAGCCAAGGCATTTACACCTACTTGCAGGAGAAGAAGGCCGAGGCAGGCATCGCCATCGCATCGGATCAGATTGACAAGAGCATCGTGGATGAGGCGCGCCTTGCCTTGGGTGGCGCCATTGGGCCAGACAAGAAGGTGATACTCGGTGGCGCCTTGTTCATCGGCCTCCTGCTTCCCGCGCTGCTCATCGTGCTGCTCGATTTCTTCAACGACCGCATCCTGGACCTCGATGAGTTGAAGCGGCACACCGCCCTGCCCGTGCTGGCCGTGATCCCCAGCAGCAAACGCCGTCGCATCGCCCCCGATGAGCCCAAGAGCCTCCTGGCCGAATCGTTCCGCACCGCGCGCATCAACCTGCAGTACCTGCAGGCCAACGCGCCACGCCAGGTCATCGGCTTAACCAGCGGCACCAGCGGCGAGGGCAAGACCTTCTGCGCCGTTAACCTGGCTACTGTGCTGGCCCTCTCCGGCAAGCGCGTGCTGCTGATCGATGCCGACATGCGCCGGCCCAACGTGAACCGGACCATGGACCTGCCCGAAGGACCAGGTCTGAGCACATGGCTGATCGGCGAAGCCAATGCGTCAAGCATCATCGTGCCCAGCGATGTGCCCGGATTGGACGTGATCGGGGCTGGCCCCATTCCGCCTAACCCCGGCGAGTTGGCCGAAAGCCCGCGCATGGCTGAGCTCATGGCCGACATGCGCACGCGCTACGACCACATCATCGTCGATTCCTCGCCGCTCGGCCTGGTGAGCGAATTCGTGGTGCTCATGGTCCACCTCGATGTCACCCTGTACGTGGTGCGCGAACGATACACGCGCCGCGCATCGCTCCGCACCGTGAACGAACTGGTGAAGTCCGGGCAGCTCGGCCGCGTGGACGTGCTGTTCAACAACGTGCGGGCCGATCGCAATAACGGCTACGGCTACTACACCAAGTAGCCCAGCGCATGCTCCGATCAGAAGGCGCGCAGAGAATCCTGAAGAACGTTTCGTGGCTCTTCGTGGAGCGCGTGCTCCGCTTGGGGCTGGTGCTGCTCACTGGCGTCGTGGTTGCGCGCGCACTGGGCGATGAGCTCTTCGGCCAGCTGAATTATGCCACAGGCTTCGTCGGCCTCTTCTTCGCGCTTGGCGCCATGGGCATCGATGAGATCCTGGTGCGCGACCTCGTGCGCCATCCCGATAAGCGCGACGAACTGCTGGGCAGCGCAGCTTTGCTCAAGCTCTTCGGAGCGCTGCTCATGGTCGTGCTCGCCACAGTGGGATCATTGCTCAAGGGCATGGACGGCCTCACCGTCACGCTCATCATCGTGATCGCCTCTGCTGAGCTGATGCGTCCCATCGGCGTGATCGAGCATTGGTTCATGGCACAGGTGAAAGCCGGACCGGTGGCCAAGGTGCAGATGGCGCAGGCCCTCGTCTCTTCCGTTGCGAAGCTCGCGTTGGCATGGGCGGTGCATGCCGGTCATGTGGAAGGCCGGCCCGCGCTCATCGGCTTCGCGTGGATGTACGCCCTGGAGTATGTCGTGCTTTCTTCAGGATACCTCACCGTATTCAAGCGCGAAGGGCTGCAATGGCGCCACTGGAAGGCCACACGGGAGATGTCCCTTCGGCTGCTGAGCGAATCGTGGCCCATGCTGATCTACGGCATGGCGCTCTTCGTGCAGGCACGGATTGATCAAGTGATGATCAAGGATCTGCTCACTGCTACCGACGGCGAGGATGCAGCCTTTGCGGAAGTGGGACAATACAGCGTGGCGCTGCGCATGATCGAAGCGCTCGGTTTCCTGCCCGTGATCGTGCAGAGCACGCTGGCACCCGCGATCACGTAGGCGAAAGCCACCTCGCACACGCTTTACAACGAGCGCTTGCTCAACCAATACCGGCTCATGTTCGGCCTCTTCCTCGTCACGGCCATCCCGCTCTACTTCCTCGCAAAACCCATCGTAGTGCTGCTCTTCGGTGCTGAATTCGAGCCGGCGGGGGTGCTGCTCGGGCTCTTCGCCATCCGGCTCTTCTTCACCAACATGGGCACCGGTAAGCGCGGCTTCATCACCAACGAGGGCCTCTTCCGCTACTCGCTGCTCACGGCACTGGTGGGCGTGGCGCTCAATGTTGGAATCAATTGGCTGCTGATACCCGATTACCGTTCCATCGGTGCCATCTGGGCCACCATCATCTCTTTCTCCGTTAGCATCTTCGTCCTTGACTTGATCACGGTACGTACCCGCGAGAACCTTCGCCTGATGCTCACTGGCATAATCACCTTCTGGAAGTTCCACCGCGCAGCATGAACGCGCCATCCCGCCACCTCGTCCCGCTGAAGCCGACGCCATTCGCTGACCGCGCATGCCCGGAATGCGGCAGTCCGGATCCGCGCGTGCTCGACGTCGTCTTTCCCGGCATCCACATCCTCGGCGCGTATGCGTGCAACAGCTGCGGCTACCGCTTCTACCATGATCTGCCGGTAGGCTTCGCGGTGGATTACGACCTGGCCATCGGCATGGATGATGGCGTGCTGCACAACCCGAAGCAGGTGCGTGACTGGGTGCATGCACCGCTGATGGAGGGCTACCGCTCGCCCAGCGATATCGAAGTGCGCATCGAGCGCCGCGTGCTGCGCGAATGCAAGCGCGTGGTGCTTCTCAATACGCTCGACTTCCTTTACGGGCATGTGCTGTTGAAACTGTGGAACGCACAGCACTACTTGGACAAGCATGCTGATCTCGGCTTGGTGCTCTTGATACCGCGCTCCTTTGAGTGGCTGGTACCGCCGGGCACGGCCGAAGTGTGGCTCGTGGACCAGAAGCTGAGCCAGGCGCATGGCTGGTTCCCCAGCATCGACCGGCAGGTGAAGGCGTACCTCGAGAGCTTCGATGAAGTGTGGCTGGGCCGCGGCTACGCGCATCCCGATAAGAGCGGCCTCGACATCGAGCGATTCGATTCGGTCCCGCCGCACATCACCTTCGTGCTGCGCGAGGACCGCCTCTGGTACAGAGCACCGTTGCACAAGCAGAAGCATCGCATCCTTCGCCGTCTGGGCATGAAGCGCATGGCCGATGCCTACTTCATAGCGGACCAGCAGCGCATGGCCCTCCGCACATTCACCAAGGTGCGCAAAGCCATCCCTGCATGCACGGCCAGTTTGGTGGGCCTAGGCGATTCATCATCCATGCCCGCAGGCATCGAAGACCTGCGCACGCGCGCCATGAACCCCGACACCGAGCGCGCCTGGTGCCGTGCCTATGCGCGCAGCCAATTCGTGATCGGCGTGCATGGCAGCAATATGCTGCTGCCCACAGCGCTCGCCGGCGGATGCATCGAGATACTCCCGAACGACCGCCTCGGCAACCTTGCGCAGGATGTGGCCCACCGCCGGCGCGATGCGATGCTCTTGTTCCTGTACCGTTTCCTGGACGAGTTCGCCGGACCCGCACATGTTGCGCGCCATGCCATCAGCATGCTGCATGACTTCGAGCTCTTCCATCGCAACAACATCGTGAACCCGCCCCAGCATGACGACCGCTGATACGCCCTTCCGCATGCAAACCGCCGTGCTGCTCATCGGTTTCAATCGCGTGGGTCCGCTGCGCCAGGTATTCGACGCCGTGCGTGATGCTCGTCCGCCGCGCCTGTACTTCGCCTGCGATGGCCCACGCAACGATGCCGAACGCGCCCGCTGCGAAGAAGTGCGCGCCCTAGCCGGGCTCGTCGATTGGCCTTGCGAGCTGCACACGCGCTTCAATGAGCAGAACATGGGCCTGCGCAAGGGCGTGAGCAGTGCCATCAACTGGTTCTTCGAGCATGAGGAAGAAGGCATCGTTCTGGAGGATGACACCTTGCCGGTGCCAACGTTCTTCCGCTTTGCGCAGGACCTGCTCGAGCGGTACCGGCACGATGAGCGCATCTGGGTGATCATGGGGAACAACCTCTTGGACGATTGGACCGGCGCCAAAGAGGGCGACTACTACTTCAGCGCGCACGGCTACGGCGCGCCTTGGGGCTGGGCCAGCTGGCGCCGCGTGTGGCGGCACTATGATGTGGACATGAAGCAATGGCCGGCCATGAAGGAGAGCCCGCTGCTCAAGGACTTCTTCCTCGACCGCCACGAGGAAGAGCTCGCACATGAGATCTTCACGCGCGTGCACGACGGGCGCATGAACTCGTGGAGCTACCAGATGGACCTTACGCGCATCGCCAATCATGGGCTCAACATCGTGCCCCATGCGAACCAGATCGACAACATCGGCTTCGATGGCGATGGCACGCACACCACCGGTCCCGACGACCCGCGCAACAAGCGCACGGCGCGACCGATCGGGTTCCCGCTGAATCACCCGTTGCTCATCATGCCCGATGAGCAGCGCGATCTGGCCTACTTCAAGAAATACATCGGCTTCACCCCGATGGAGCGCATGAAGAACACGGTGAAGGATGCGCTGGGCGGCCAGGAAGGCCCGGTGGTGCAAGGCATCATCAAGCTGAAGCGCAGGATCAAAGGACACTGAAACCGAGCAGCGCGCAGCCGTGATCCGCAAGAGCCAGCTCTTCACCGCCCTGTTCATCCTGGGCTTCCCCGTGTTCGGCTTCGGCACGTACTACGGCCTGAAGGGGAGCATCAGCCAGGGCATGATCATCTCCGTTGCGCCCTTCGTGGCCATCGTGCTCATGCATTGGATCGATGCGGTCTATCGGCACGATGTGCGGCGAGCCTTCACCACAACGGGTTGGCTGGGCCTGGCTTACATCGGCACGCTCATGGTGTCGCAGTTCGTGGCGCTTCGCGGCGGCATACCCGGTGTGCTCACCGGAAATGTGCTGCTGAGCTGCCTGTTGTACATCATGCCATTCGCCGCAGCCGTGGTGGTCTGCATTCACGGTCGGCAGGACCCGGATTTCGACTTTGGCAAGGTGCTTTTCCTTGGGCTCAGCGCACTACTGGCCATCAACGTGCTGGGCTATTTCGGGGGCGTTCGCGCCATTGGCCACGCCTTCGAGGGCCGCGCCAACCTCCCCTTCCTGCGCGGCATCTATACCGGTGCGCATCTGCTCAGCGTGTGGGCGCTGATGCTGCTGGTGCGCATGCGCGGGGCAGCGCAGCGGCCCGTGGCAACCGCGCTCTCTTTGGCTGCATTAGCCATCGCCTTCTTCCTCATGCTGA
>DAORNP010000131.1:0-4553 GCA_035441065.1 Flavobacteriales bacterium
CCTTCCATGCTGCGACTGGCCGGCGCGGGCCATCACGCGGCCAAAGCCCGCCACGCCGCCTTCCCGCACGCTGCCGTCCGGGAGGGTCACCTTGATTTTCATGCTGTATTCCTCCACTGCCCTACGATTGGCGTGAAGGGCCGCGAATGTAGCCGCTCACCGCCCACCTTTGAGCCATGCCGCGCCGACGCCCCAAGCCCGCCAATGCGCAGGTGAGCGCCACCATGAGCCGTATCAGGGCCAAGGACACGAAGCCGGAACTGTTGGTGCGCGTGCATTTGCGCGCGGCGGGCCTCACGGGCTACCGCTTGCATTTTCCCAAAGCACCCGGTCGCCCCGATATCGCTTTCGTGAACCGTAAGCTGGCCGTGTTCGTGCATGGTTGCTTCTGGCACGGCTGTCCGCATTGCCAACCACCCAAGCCCAAACGGAACACGTGGTATTGGGGCCCGAAGCTGGAGCGAAACAAGGAGCGGGACAGCGAGAAGGCCAGCGCGCTGAGGAAGGAGGGATGGCGTGTCGTGACGCTCTGGGAATGCGCCATCAAACAATCGCCGGAACAGCAGGTGGCTCGCGTGCTCAGGGCTTACGACGCCCGAACAGCCGTGCGAAAAAGCGTTTCTCGAAGGCCCAGAAGAAGCTGAACTGCCCGAATACTGCGCCGTAGAAGAGCAGCAAGAGGTTGTAAACCGGCAGGATCAGGATGTAGTACAGCACGGAGAAGAGCAGGGGAGGAGTTCCATCATCACCGCTGGCCCATGCCACCAAAGGGCGCTTGAGGAAGAGCACCGAGAATCCCGTGCATGCGAACACCAGCAATATGATGCCCACACTCGCCGGCGAAACATTCCAGCGCTTCGCAAGGCGCTGCACCCAACCAGGTTTGTTCTCGCGCCCTTCGGTCATGGGCGGCGAAGATCGTCCGGTAGCGTTTCCGGAGTGTGCATCAGCTTGGGAATACCGCGATCATGGCAGCGCTCAGTCGGCCCATTCGGCCAGGAAGAGGTTCGTATCCCGGGTGCCTCCGTTGTTCCGGTTGCTGCTGAATACCAGCCATCGCCCATCGGGACTAAATACCGGGAAGGCATCGAAGGTGTCGCCGTGGCTCACCTGCTCCAAACCGGTTCCATCGGCATTGATCATGAACAGGGTGAAGGGGAAGCCGCGCTTGCTCTGGTGATTGCTCGCGAATAGGATTCGCTTCCCATCGGGATGCCAGTAAGGCGCCCAATTGGCTTGGCCGAGTTTGGTGATCTGCTTGGCGTCGCTGCCATCGGCGTTGGCCACCCATAGCTCCATGTTGGTCGGCATCACCAGCCCTTCCTTCAGGAGGGCCCGGTATTCGGTCGCTTCGTCCTCGGTTGCTGGCCGCGATGCACGCCAGAGCAACTTGCTGCCATCGGGGCTGAAGAAGGCGCCGCCATCATAGCCGAGGGTGTTGGTTACGCGCCGTACATCGGAGCCGTCGATTTTCATTGTGTACAGTTCGAGGTCTCCATCGCGCATGCTGGTGAAAACGATGCGGTCGCCTTTGGGCGAAACGGTGGCTTCTGCATCGTAGCCGGGGTTGTCGGTGAGCTTGCGCACCAGGTTCCCCTCCAGATCGGCGACATGGATATCGAAGCTCTCGTAAATCGGCCAGACGTACTTCCCATCGTCGCGGCGCTGCGGCACTGCGGGGCAGCCTGCATCGTGCTCATGGGTGCTGGCGTAGAGGATGTGCTTGTCGCCGGGCAGGAAAAAGCTGCATGTGGTGCGCCCACCGCTCATGCTGATGAGTGCGGGTGCGCTTGACTTGATGTCGTCTGTGAACGGATTGAAGACGTGGATCTGGTCGCAGCTCTCGCCCCACGCTGGATTGGTGCTCTGGAAAACCAATTGGTTGCCGCTGAAGCTCCAGTATGCCTCCGCGTTGTCGCCACCGAAAGTGAGTTGTTTGATACGCTTGAAGTGGCGCTCCTTCGGGTGCCGTAGCGTAGTATCCCAACCCGTGGTGGCTTGTGAAGGGTCGGCTGGGGTCTTGATGTGCTTGGGCTGTGAGCATTGGAGCAAGCCGGGCAGGAGGGCGAGAAGAGCGATGCGCATGGTGGCGAACTGGAGGGCCGCGAATCTACCCGCCGCGTGTCAGGCAATCGTCAGCGATACATTGTCCGCATGGCGTTCGATGGGAAATCCGTCAAGGGACGAGGTGCGGCCGGGCAGCCGGCCAATCGATTTCTGCGCCGCACATACGCAATCATGCATCCCGAGGGAATCGATGAGCCCTTGGAGCCGGCCCAGCCCACGCGGTACCTGATCGAGGAGCCGCGCACCATCGTTAACCCTGTGAATAGCCCCGACTTGCCCTTCGTATACAGCCTGAACCCGTACCAAGGCTGCGAGCACGGTTGCGCCTATTGTTATGCCCGGCCCACGCACGAGTACTGGGGCTACAGTGCGGGCCTCGATTTCGAGCAGGTTATCCTGGTGAAACGCAACGCACCAGAGCTGCTGCGGAAGCAGTTGGTGAGCCCGCGCTGGAAAGTGGAGCCCATCAGCATCAGCGGCGCTACCGACCCCTATCAGCCCATTGAGCGGAAAGAACTGCTCACCCGGCAAGTGCTCGAGGTGGCGCTGGAATTCAAGCAACCCGTTGCGCTCATCACCAAGAACGCATTGATCCTGCGCGACATTGATCTGTTGAGCCAGTTGGCGGCATTGGGCTTGGTGGTGGTCGCCATCAGCATTACATCTCTGAATGAAGACCTGCGGCGAGTGATCGAGCCACGCACCAGCACGGCCGCGAACCGGTTGCGCGCCATCGCCGAATTGCGCGCTGCTGGAGTGCCCGTAATGGCCATGGTGGCGCCCATCATTCCGGCGCTGAATGACCAAGAGGTGCCTGCAATCATGAAGGCCGCCGCTGAGGCCGGTGCTCAGACCATGAGCTACACGGTGCTGCGGACCAACGGGGCCGTGCAGACCGTTTTCGAGGAATGGCTGCGCGCGCATTTCCCGGATCGCGCTGAACGGGTGTTGGCGCAAACAAGGGCCTTGCACGGCGGAAGCGTTACCGATAGCCGGGCAGGGCGGCGCATGCGGGGCGAAGGGCCTTTCGCGGAGAATATCAACAGGCTCGTTGCGGTGATGAAACGCAGGTACTTCAAGGGGCCCGGGCTGCCAACGCTGCGTTGCGACCTTTTCAGCCGACCGGCCCAAGGGCAACTGGATTTGTTCGGCGGTTGAGAATTCGCATGGCGCGGCATGGGCGGCAGCTTCACTTTTGCACACCAGCAATCCCGTCACTTGAGTCCCTCCCGTTTCGTTCGTCCTTGTCTAGCGCTTGCGCTTTGGCTCGGGTCATTCATCGGCGCGAGTAGCCAAACGCTTCCCGCTGGCTTCGTCTCTTCGTTGGTATCCGACGGTTGGTTCAGTCCGCTAGGTGCGGTTTGGGATTCGAATGGCCGCATGTTCGTTTGGGAGAAGGCCGGCCGAGTGTGGATCGTGGAGAACGGCGTGCGCTTGCCAACGCCCTTGCTCGACATCAACCACGAGGTTGGCCATTGGGCCGATCATGGCATGCTCGGCTTCGCATTGGACCCCAACTTCACGGTGAACGGCCGCTTCTACGTGATGTACGTGGTGGATCGTCACCACCTGCTGTATTCCGGAACACCGGAGTACAGCACGCAGATCAACGACTACGGCACTGCCACGATAGGCCGAATCACGCGCTACACGGCCATCGGGCCGAACTTCACCACGGCCGACCCAGCCAGCCGCACCGTCCTGCTCGGCGAGTCCATCACAACGGGCCAGCCGATCCTTTACAATACGCACGGGGTAGGAACCCTGCTCTTCGCCCGCGACGGCACTTTGCTGGCGAGCATGGGCGAAGGGGCCAGTGCTGCGGGCGCCGATGTGGGCAGCGCGTCCGAGAGCTATTACATCGCCGCGTTGAATGATGGCATCATCCGCCCGGCCGAGAATGTGGGCGCCTTCCGTTCACAGATGGTGAATTCGTTCAGCGGGAAAGTGCTGCGCATGGACCCCAACACCGGCGATGGCGTCCCAAGCAACCCCTTCTATGATCCTGCGCGGCCACGCGCTCCGAAATCGCGGGTATGGGCCATGGGCCTGCGCAACCCATTCCGGATGACGCTGAAGCCCAACACGGGCAGCACCGATCCAGCGGCTGGTGATGTGGGCACCTTGTTCATCGGCGATGTGGGCTGGTACACCTGGGAGGAGATGAACGTATGCACCCGCCCTGGTCAGAATTTCGGTTGGCCGCTCTACGAGGGATTCGATCCTTCTCCGGGCTACCCAAGCACCACCACGCAGAACCTCGATTGCGAGAATCCGCTATGGGACGGCGTGAGCTGCACCCTGCAGCATTTCCGGTTCACCGATTTGCTCAAGCAAGACACGCCGGTGCAGGTGAATGGCCATCCCAATCCGTGCAATCCGAGCCTGCAGGTCCCCAACTTCATCCCCAAGTTCTATCATTCGCGGCCATCCACCGATTGGCAGCACGGCAACCGCTCGCGCTGCGGCGCCTTCAACGGCAACCA
>DAORNP010000131.1:4686-4913 GCA_035441065.1 Flavobacteriales bacterium
TCCATGCCGACTATGCCCAAGGCTGGATCCGACGATTCGTGTACAACAACCAAGGCGATGTGCAGAGCGTGCATGACTTCGCCAGCGGCCTGGGGATGATCAGTTGGCTTGGCCAAGGGCCGGATGGCTGCCTCTATTACACCAAGTACGGGACGGGCGCCGAGCTGCGCCGCATCTGCAATACCGCCACGGTGAATCTGCCGCCCATGGCCGCCGCGAGCCAGAGC
>DAORNP010000131.1:5040-7043 GCA_035441065.1 Flavobacteriales bacterium
CACCGCGCCTGCCGGGCAACCGGCCATGTTCACCGTGACGCTCACGGTTACCGACAACATCGGCCAGCAGGCCACCAAGACCTTGTTGGTGAGCGTGAACAACACGCCGCCGAACGTGGCCATCAGCAGCTTTGCCAATGGCGCATTCTATCCCGTCGGCGTTGATTCCACCATACAGCTCACGGCATCCGTAACCGATGCGCAGCATGGCCCAGGGCAGCTCACTTATGCGTGGCAGAGCACGCTCGTGCATGACAATCACGAGCACCAAGGCCCCATCTATAACTTCGTTTCGGGCAGCACCTTGCTCAGCGGCGAAGGCTGCGACGGCTCCGCCTATCACTACCGCATGGACCTTACCGTGACCGATGCGCATGGCTTGAGCGCTAGTGATTCCCGCCTGTTGTTCCCGCGCTGCCATGCCATCGCCCCCGTGGCCGTCATCCAAGCGTCTGCCATAGCCGGCCTGGCCCCATTCGCCGTGCAGTTCAATGGTACAGGCTCCTTCGATCCCGGAACCATCGTGAGCTACCAGTGGGACTTTGGCGACGGCACCAGCAGCACCTCACCCACGCCCAGCAAGACCTTCACCGCAACCGGCGATCGCGTGGTGACCTTGCGCGTAACCGATAACGACGGACTCATCGGCATGGCATCGCGCACCATCAGCGTTCTGGCTCTGGCACCACCGCAGTGCGCAGGCCCAAGCGGCGGTATCAGCAGGCAGTTCTGGAATGGAATCGGAGGCACAAGCATACCCGACCTGGTGAACCATCCAAGCTTCCCGAACAGCCCGAGCGGCAGCAGCGTGCTCGCCAGCTTCCAAGGTCCTACCAACTTCGGTAACAATTACGGAACGCGGGTGCGGGGCTACATCGTGCCGCCGCAGACCGGCCTTTACACCTTCACGGTGACCAGCGACGATGCCAGCGCGGTGTACCTGAGCCCGAACGCCGAGGCGCAGCACAAGCAGCTGATCTGCTCAGTTCCCGGCAATACGCTCGCTGCAGAGTTCGACAAGTTCATCACACAAGCGAGTCAACCTGTGCAATTGGTCGCAGGTGCCCATTACTATGTGGAGCTATTGCACAAAGAGGGGGCAGCCAACGATCATTTCGCACTCTATTGGCAAACACCATCGAACAGCAATCGGGTGGTGGTTCCCGGTACGGCGCTAGTGCAATGGGCCGATTGCGCTCCAGGGCTGAAGCTGCGCGCATTCCTTTCGGGGCCGATGGATGCGGCCGAGACCTTGATGCGCGACAACCTGCGCGGTGCGGGACTGGTTCCGCTCGTTGAGCCTTATTCTGTTCTGGGCTACGGATTTACAGCAGGTGGCGGCGGGGAGACCACAACGGCGGGCCGATTGACGCAGACCGGACCGAATGCCGTGGTGGATTGGGTGGTGGTGGAGCTACGGAACAAGAGCACCCCGTCTCAGATCATAGCCTCGCGCGCGGCGCTGATCGAGCGGGATGGCGATGTGGTCGGCGTGGATGGTTTTGCGAGGCTCAACTTCAATGTCGTCCCTGACGACTATTTCGTCGCCATCCGCCATCGAAACCATCTGGCGGCCATGTCCTCGGCTCCGCTGCGGCTCGATGCAATGGAGCGATTGCTCGATCTGACCTTCGCTACGACTTCCACTTGGGGCGTTGATGCTAGGCGCGCCGTGGCCAATGGACGCATGGCACTATGGTCAGGAGATGTGAACCGGGATGGCGTGCTGCGCTATGTGGGCAGCAACAACGATCGCGACCTTATCCTGGTGGCCATAGGTGGCAACAATCCAGTGGCTACGGTCAGCGGCTACCGGCTCGAGGATGTGAACCTGAGCGGTATCGTCATGTACACGGGGGGAGGCAATGACCGGGATCCTATACTCCAGAACGTGGGCGGGAATGTGCCCACGCAAACGCGCACCCAGCAGTTGCCCTGAGCTGGGGCGCTGTTGACACTGAAGCGGCCAATTTATAGTTTCGTCGGCTTACAACGCCAATCCG
>DAORNP010000131.1:7073-11163 GCA_035441065.1 Flavobacteriales bacterium
TCGACGCGCGCTCCACGCCTCTCTTCCTCTGTTGTTCGCAACACTGGCATTCAACGCTGGACTGAAGGCGCAATCGCTCCCGGCCAATTTCGCCGATGCCTTGGTTCTGGGCGGATGGACGGAGCCCGTTGGTGCCACATGGGACGCCAACGGAAGGCTCTACGTGTGGGAGAAACGCGGTCAGGTATGGATCGTGGATAATGGTGTCCGCCTGCCCAATCCCCTGTTGAACATCAGTGACGAAGTGGGCAACTGGCGCGATCACGGTTTCTTGGGCTTCGCGCTCGATCCCAACTTCCTGAGCAATGGCCACATCTACGGCATGTACCTGGTTGATCGCCACCACTTGATGAACCATGGCACGCCGAACTATAACCCGAACACCAACGAGTACTACGCGGCCACCATCATGCGCATCACGCGGTGGACGGCTATCGGTCCCAGCTTCAATACCGTGAACTATGCCAGCCGCAATGTGCTGCTGGGTGAGACGCGGCAGACCGGCGTGCCCTTGCTGCACGAGTCCCACAGCACCGGTTCGCTCATGTTCGGCAGCGATGGCACCTTGCTGGCCACGGTAGGGGATGGTGCCAGCTATAATCTCGTTGATGCTGGCAGCAGCAGCGACACCTACTGGACGCAGGCATTGGCCGATGGGATCATCCGACCGGCGGAGAATGTTGGAGCCTTCCGTTCCCAATTGCTCAATTCCTTCAATGGCAAATTACTGCGCATGGACCCGGCCACGGGCGATGGTGTGCCGAGCAATCCGTGGTACGATGCGGCCAACCCGCGGTCACCACGCTCACGCGCTTTCGCCATGGGCCTTCGCAATCCATACCGCGCCACCATCAAGCCCAACAGCGGCAGCACCAATCCGGCCGATGCCAACCCCGGGGTGATCTATATCGGCGACGTGCAGTGGGGCACGTGGGAGGACTTGAACGTTTGCACGGAGGGCGGAATGAACTTCGGTTGGCCCATGTTCGAGGGCCTCACACCGCACACCGGCTACATGAATGCGCTCACCGCGAACCTCGACATGCCGAATCCGCTCTACGATGGCGTGAATTGCACCAATCAGTACCTGCGCTTCCAGGATCTGCTCAAGCAAGACACCCCCATCCACTTGAATGGCCATCCGAACCCATGCAATCCTGCCGTGCAGATCCCCAATGGCATACCCAAGTACTTCCACGCTCGCCCAGTGGTCGATTGGCTGCACGGTACGCAGAGCCGCTGCGGTGGCTTCGATGGCAGCACAGCAGTGACTTACAACCTGGGCGCGGCGGGCTCGCCGGTCTCAGGTCCTCAATTCGGTGGCAATTGCGCTGTTGGCGGTCCATGGATGGCGGGTCAGAACATGCCCGCTGGCTATCAGAACAGCACCTTCCACGGCGACTATTCGAGCGGCTGGATCCGTCGCTTCATGTTCAATGACCAGAACGAGCCTGTGAGTGTCCACAATTTCGCTACTGGACTGGGCGCCGTGGTTTGGATCGGCGCTGGGCCCGATGGCTGCGTGTGGTACATGAAGTACAACACCAACGAACTGCGCCGCATCTGCTACACGCTGGCGGTGAATCTTCCTCCGGTAGCTGTGGCCGCGCAAAGTGCGCAGTACGGTCCCGGCCCGCTCACGGTGAACTTCAATGGCAGCGGCAGCAGCGATCCCGAGAACGGCGCCATCACTTACCTGTGGAATTTCGGCGATGGAGGCTCCACTTCCTCTCTGCCCAATCCCTCGCGCACCTTCACAGCGCCTCCCGGAGTGCCCACCACCTATACGGTCACGCTCACCGTCACCGATAACGCGGGTCAGTCAGCGAGCACGCAACTGATCGTTTCGGTGAACAACACACCGCCGGTTGTGAACATCACGAGCATCCCGAATCCCGCTTTCTATCCGGTCGGCATCGATACTACGTGGCAGTTGCAAGCCGCCGTGAGCGATACGGAGCACGGCCCGGCCCAACTCACTTACGCGTGGCGGACCACCCTTCATCACAATACGCATACGCACCCAGAACCAGCCGATAATAACATGAGCACGAGCACCATGATCAGCGGAGTTGGCTGCGATGGTGAGACCTACTACTACGTGGTATCGCTTAGGGTAACGGATGCTGGCGGGCTGAGCACAACGGTTGAGCGCGAGATCCATCCCCGCTGCCATGCCATTGCACCAACGGCGATCATCCTTGCAAGCGTGAGCAATGGGGCCTCGCCCTTGGCGGTGAACTTCGACGGCACGCAATCCTTCGACCCCGGCCAGATCACAGGTTACCTCTGGGACTTCGGTGATGGAACATCCAGTACCAGTCCCACCCCCTCGAAGAGCTTCACGGAGACCGGCGCGTACCAGGTCACTCTCATGGTAACGGACAACGACGGACTCACGGGCAGCGCCGTGAAGACGATCAATGTGCTCGACTTCATGCCGCCGCAGTGCCCTGGCGCTTCGGGGAGCTTGCTCCGCGAATTCTGGAGCAACATCGCCGGCAGCATGGTAGCCGACCTGATCAACAGCCCGGCATATCCTAACAGCCCGTCGGGCAGTTCATCGCTCACCACCTTCCAAGGCCCAACCAATTCCGCCAACAACTATGGCACGCGTGTAAGGGGCTACATCGTCGCGCCCCAAACTGGCAACTACACCTTCACGCTCACCAGCGACGATGCCAGCGTATTGTACCTGAGCCCGAATGCGGAGCCGCAATACATGCAGGTGGTCTGCAATGTGCCCGGATTCACGGGCGAGACGGAGTACACCAAATATCCCTCGCAGGTGAGCGCTTCCATCCCGATGGTGGCAGGCCGATACTACTACGTGGAGCTGCTGCACAAAGAAGGCAGCGGCAGCGACCATTTCGCCGTGCGCTGGCAGACGCCGAGCAACAGCACGCGAACGATCATTCCCGGCACTGCGCTGGTGCGTTGGCAGAATTGTCAGCCGAGCGTGCGCCTGCGCATGAACCTTCAAGGCGCATACAATGCCGCCAATGGACTGATGCGCGACGACTTGCGCACGCTGAGCCTGGTGCCCATCAATGAGCCCTACCAAGCGCTCGGTTTCCCGCAAGTGGGCGGGGGAGGAGAGGCCACCTCCGTTTCGCGCCTGGCCCAGTCCGGCAAGAACGCCGTGGTGGATTGGGTGCGCGTGGAATTGCGCAACAAGAACAACCCCACGCAGGTTGTGGCCACGCGCAGTGCCCTGCTTGAGCGCGATGGCGATATCGTGGGCACCGATGGATACGGTCGCTTGATCTTCAACGTGGCTGCCGATGACTACTTCGTGACGGTGCGCCACAGGAATCATCTGGGCGCCATGACCCAGACAAGCATCGCATTGGGCGCCAACGAGGCCGGTGTTGATTTCACACTGGGCGCAACGAGCACATGGGGCAGCGATGCGCGAATCGCCTTCAGCAACGGCAAGCGAGGCTTGTGGTGCGGCAACGTGCTCCGTGACAACAGGCTCAGCTACATCGGGGTGAATAACGACCGCGATCCGATCCTCACCCTCATCGGTGGCTCCAACCCCAACAACATGGTCATGGGCTATCACATGGCCGATGTCACCATGGATGGCGTGGTGAGGTACTTGGGCGTGGGCAACGACCGTGACCCGATACTGGTGAACATCGGCGGCAACTCGCCGAATAGCATCCGGACGGAGCAATTGCCTTAGGCAACTCGCTTGCCCATGGCGCGCAGGTAGCCTTCGAGGGCCCGTCCTCTTGGTTCGCTGCAGAGTGCATTGAGCAGGGCCTTGGCGCGCGTGTCCAGCACGCGTTCATCGCTGTGATCGTTGGTGCGCTTGGCGAAACGTTTCCCGGTGGTCATGGCATGGAGGCTTTGTGCAAGGCCAAAGCTCCCCTGCACGAACCCTCGTTGCCATACCTCGATCATGGTAATCGGAACCGCAACCGTGAACAGCGCAGCGTGGGATCAGAATCCGTTGGCATCACGCCTGAGCACGAGTACCTGCTGCGAGGACGCGCCGAACGAGCGGCCGCTGGCGATGAAGCCATTGGGCAATCCGCGCAAGGCGAGCAAGCGGTCCTGCAGACCGAGATCCCACGAGCGT
>DAORNP010000132.1:0-11019 GCA_035441065.1 Flavobacteriales bacterium
GAGGGCGCCGAAGCGCTGATACCCGCGCTGGACACCGTGATCGAGCACGGCGCCGAGCTGGGGATCACGGAGTATGTCATCGGCATGGCGCATCGCGGCCGCCTCAATGTGCTGGCCAATACCCTGCGCAAGAGCTACGACCAGATCTTCTCCGAGTTCGAGGGCAAGGATTACGACGATGAGCTGGTGGAGGGCGATGTGAAGTACCACATGGGCTACAGCAGCGTGCTGAAGACCAACACCGGGAAGGAGGTGCGCCTAACGCTGGCGCCGAATCCCAGCCATCTCGAGACCGTGGGCCCCATCATGCAGGGCATCTCGCGCGCCATCATCGAGCACGACGACAACTTCGCCAAAGGCTTCACCGCGCCAATCCTCATCCATGGCGATGCCGCCGTGGCCGGGCAGGGCGTGGTGTACGAAGTGGTGCAGATGGCGGGCCTCAAGGCCTACGAGGTGGGCGGCACCATCCACATCGTGGTGAACAACCAGGTGGGCTTCACCACCAATTACATCGACGCGCGCACCAGCACCTATTGCACCGATGTGGCCAAGGTGACCCAGTGCCCGGTGTTCCACGTGAACGGCGACGATGCCGAGGCCGTGGCCTACACCATGAAGCTGGCGATGGACTACCGCCAGAAGTACGGCACCGACATCTGGGTGGACATCCTCTGCTACCGCAAGCACGGCCATAACGAGGGCGACGAGCCCAAGTTCACGCAGCCTGTCCTCTACAAGGCCATTGCCGCGCATCCTGACCCGCGCGCCATCTATATCGCGAAGCTCAAGAGCAGCGGCGTGCACGAAGCCGAGGAATTGGCCGCCGAGATGGAGGCCTCCTTCACCACCATGCTCAACGCGCGCCTCGATGAGGCCAAGCAGGTGCGCGTGGGGAAGATCACCAACTTCCTCGAGGAGCGCTGGAAGGGATTCAAGCGTTCTGATGCCAGGGATTTCCTGCGCTCTCCGGAAACCGGCGCGCCCATGGAGACCCTTCGGCTCATCGGCGACAAGCTGAGCGTGCTGCACCCCGATGGCAAGAAGTTCTTCAGCAAGCTGGAGAAGATTCTTGCCGATCGGAAGAAGATGATGGAGACCGGCGTGATCGACTGGAGCATGGGCGAGTTGCTCGCCTACGGATCGCTCCTGCTCGAGGGCCATCCCGTGCGCATGACCGGCCAGGATGTGGAGCGCGGCACCTTCTCGCACCGCCATGCCGTGGTCAAGGTCGAAGACAGTGAGGAGGAATACATTCACCTCAAGCACATCCGCGAAGGGCAGGCGCTGCTGCAGATCTACAACTCGCTGCTGAGCGAGTATGCGGTTCTCGGTTTCGAGTTCGGCTATGCGCTGGCCATGCCGCATGCGCTCACCATCTGGGAGGCGCAGTTCGGCGATTTCGTCAATGGCGCGCAGATCGTGCTCGACCAGTACCTGTGCTGCGCCGAGGAGAAGTGGGGCACGCAGAACGGCGTGGTACTCCTATTGCCGCACGGCTACGAAGGCCAGGGCGCAGAGCATAGCAGCGCGCGCATGGAGCGCTTCCTCCAGAGCTGCGCGGACGAGAACATGGTGGTGGTGAACTGCACCACGCCCGCCAACTTCTTCCATGCGATGCGCCGCCAGGTGAAGTGGAACTTCCGCAAGCCGCTGGTGGTGTTCTCGCCGAAAAGCCTGCTCCGCCATGCGAAGTGCGTGAGCAGGCTGGAAGAACTCACCACCGGCTCTTTCCAGGAGCTGATCGACGATTCTTCCGTGGATGCCAAGCAGGTGCGCACGGTGATTTTCACGCAGGGCAAGATCCACTACGAGCTCGCCGCGCATCGTGAGGAGAAAGGCATCACCGACACCGCGCTCGTGCGCATCGAGCAGTTGCATCCGCTGCCCGCCGATCAGATGCGCGCCGTGATCAAGAAATACGACAAGGCCGAGCGCTGGCTCTGGGTGCAGGAAGAACCGCTGAACATGGGGGCGTGGTCGCACATCGCCATGCGCTTCCCCGAGGTGAAGTGGGAGGTGATCGCGCGCCCCGCGAGCGGCGCCCCTGCCACCGGCAGCAGCAAGCGCAGCGCGAAGCAGCAGGCTGAGATCATCGAGAAGGCCTTCGGCCCACATGCCGCCAAGCCGAAGAAGCCCGCAACTGCGAAAGCAAAAGCCTGAGCAAGACTCAATTCACAAGACTCAAGGCTAAAGACCCAAGCAGAACCACCAAGCACTCAAACCTTGACACTGAAGTCTTGTGTCTTGTGACTTGAGTCTTCAATCACGAACAAGCATGGCGATAGTCGAGATTAAGGTACCCAGCCCCGGAGAGAGCATCAGCGAAGTGCGCATCGCGCGCTGGAACGTGAAGGACGGCGACGTGGTGAACAAGGACCAGGTGCTGGGCGAGATCGACAGCGACAAGGCCACGCTGGAGGTGATCGCGGAGGAGGCCGGCAAGGTGAAGCTGCTCGCCGCCGCAGATGCCGAGGTGAAGGTGGGCGACGTGGTGGTGACGATCGATACGAGCGTGAAGCCGGAAGCGAAGGCGGCTCCGGTGGAGGAGGTGAAGGTTGAGAAGGAGGTGAAGAGGGAAGCACCGGCGACTGCACCAGTGGCCGCTTCGGCAGCGGCGCATGCCACGCCTTTGGCCAAGGCGATGCTCGATGAGAAGGGCTTGAGCGCGGAGAAGGTGAAGGGCAGCGGTCCCAACGGCCGCATCACCAAGAGCGATGTGGCTGCCTATGTCGCGGGCGGCGTGAAGGCCGATGCCATCGCGCTGAACGGCTGGGGCGGTACACGCAACCAGAACCGGCAGAAGATGACCACCCTGCGCAAGAAGGTGGCCGAGCGCTTGGTGGCCGTGAAGAACCAGACCGCCATGCTCACCACCTTCAACGAGGTGGACATGAGCGCGGTGATGGCCCTGCGCGATAGGTACAAGGACAAGTTCAAGGAGGCGCACGGGGTGAACCTGGGCTTCATGAGCTTCTTCACCAAGGCGGTCACAGAGGCCCTGCGCTTATTCCCAGCGGTGAACGGTCAAATCAACGGCGATGAATTGGTGATGCACGATTACGCCGATGTCGGCATCGCCGTGAGCTCGCCCAAGGGCCTCATGGTGCCTGTGCTGCGCAACGCCGAGAAGTTGACCCTCGCCGAGATCGAAGCGGGCATCAAGGCACTGGCGGTGAAAGCGCGCGACGGCAAGCTCAGCATCGAGGAGATGACCGGCGGCACCTTCACCATCACCAACGGCGGTGTCTTCGGCAGCATGCTCAGCACGCCCATCATCAATCCACCGCAGAGCGCCATCCTCGGCATGCACAACATCGTTGAGCGCCCAGTGGCCGTGAACGGCCAGGTCGTCATCCGTCCCATCATGTACGTGGCGCTCAGCTACGACCACCGCATCATCGACGGCAAGGAGAGCGTGAGCTTCCTGATGGCCGTGAAGCAGATGATCGAGAACCCGGACAAGATGTTGTTCGGGAACAAGGAGCCGGGGGAGGTGCTGTTGGGGTTGTAGCCGGTTTGGCTCACCCTGCCACGTTCACCCCGATCAGCTTCCCGATCCCGAAGGTGACCGCTGCCGCCGCAAGGCCGAAGAGCACCTGCCGCATCCCGGAGAGCCACACGCCGCGCCCCGTGAAGAGCGTGATGGCGCTGCCGATGATGAAGAGACCGGCAGCGCTCAAGCCCAAGCTGATTGAAATCGCGTGCATGCCGCCGGTGAAAAAGAAGGGAATCACCGGCAAGACGGCGCCAACGGCGAAGAGGAGGAAGGAAGTAATGGCCGCTTCCCAGGCCGAGCCTTTCAGTTCCTCGGCGTTGATGCCCAACTCCTCCTTGACGAGGAGCGCGTGCGCCTTCCCCTTGTCCGCCATGGCTTCCGTGGCGAGCCGTTCCGCTTCCGTTTCGGAGATGCCCTTCGCCATGAAGATGAGCACGAGCTCCTTGCGCTCACCCTCGGGGTTCATTTCCAGCTCGGTCATCTCCAGCGCCATCTGCCGTTCATAGAGCTCCTGTGAGCTTTTCACGCTGATCCATTCGCCGAGCGCCATGCTGAGCGCGCCTGCGAGCAATCCGGCGAGGCCCGCGAGCAGCACGCCTTCGTTCCCATCGGTGGCACCGGCTACGCCCATCACGAGGCTCATGTTGCTCACTAATCCATCATTGGCACCCAGCACCGCCGCGCGCAGGGCGTTGCCGCCCACGGTCTTGTGCCTGCCTTCGATGCGCCCTAGCTGTTCGCCCTCCACACCGCGCTTGTTCGCCATCAGCGATTGCAGGATGCGCACATGGTTGTGCTCTGCCCCGCTCAGCGGCGTGCCGGTTTTCCGTTTCAACGACTCGTTCGCTGAAGCAAGCCCCTTCTCCACGTCCATCAGCTGCGCGATCACATGGCCGTAACCCATTCGCTTGCCGATGCTGTCCAGCATGCGCGCCCGCCACGAAGGGCCCGGCATCTCCACCAGCATCCCGTCCGCCTTCAGCTGCGCAAAGGCATGTTCGGCATGACCGAGTTCGATACCGGCCATTTCCCGGAAGAGCTTCGCTAGTTGTGGATCAGCCTCGCTGGCGGCGATCCGTTCGTAGAGGAAGGCAGCGTCCACTTCCGTGCGAAGGCTTTCGACGCGCAGTCGGTGAGAGGGGGCGGACATGAGCACAAGGTCGGTAGGAAAATGGAGCTCCCCAATGGGGCCATGGTAGAATGCTCTCTATGTTGGATGTCGGTTTCCATCCCGAACGGACGCCATACATTGCTTTTCAACTACCGCGGATGAGATCGCCTTTGCTGATCAAGCATGTGCTGCCCTTCGCAGCGATGTACGCGATGATGATCGCCGCAGCGATACTGTTGGATCGCGGGCTGCATGCGATGCAATGGGGCCACGTAGGGCGCCATCTCGGCCTCGTCGGAACGGTCGTCATCGCGCTGTCCTTCGTGTATTCGCTGCGCAAGCGGAAGATCATCCCCACCGGTTCGCCCCGGACCTACCTCACGGTGCACGAGTACCTCGCTTGGGCCGGCTCGGTGATGATCCTGGTGCATGCGGGAATCCACTTCAACGCCCGCCTTCCCTGGCTGGCCACGTACATGCTGCTGATCGCTGTGGCCAGCGGGCTCGTGGGCAAGTACCTCTTAAAGAAGTCGGGTGATGCCTTGGAGACGCGGCGTCAGGAGCTGACCACCACTGGATCCACACCCCAGGAAGTGGACAGGGAGCTCTTCTTCGATGCGGTGACGGTGAAGGCGATGGAGAAGTGGCGCGTGGTGCACCTGCCCATCGCATTCACGCTCGGCTTCTTTACGCTGCTGCACATCCTCACTGTCCTGATGTTCGGCAAATGAAGAAGCTCATTGTTGCCGGGCTGGTCGGACTGTGCATCGGGATGGTGTACCTCTTCCCGCACAGCATGCTTGAGCCCGGCGAGTTGGTGGAGGCGCACCAGCGGACAGGCAGCGATTGCTTCTCCTGCCACACGCCTTTCAAGGGCCTGACCAGCGCCAAGTGCATCGCCTGCCATTCCGTTGCTGATATCGGGAAGGATACCCTGCTCGCGAAGCAACCGGCGCTCTTCCATGAGGCGCTCGGTGCCATGGAATGCGTGGCTTGCCATACGGACCACCAGGGCCGTGTAGCGGACGTGACCCCAGGTGGTTTCCAGCACGATATGCTTGCGATGTCCATCACGGAGGACTGCTACAGGTGTCATGCGAAACCTGAGGATGATCTGCATGGCGGATTGCCCAATAAGTGCAATGCCTGTCACGTCACAGCGGGTTGGAAGCCGGCCCGGGCGTTCGATCATGACCTGCTCGCTGTGGACCGCCGAGGCGACTGCGCCAGCTGCCATTCGAACCCCATGGATGTGATGCATGAGCGGGTGAAGAATGATTGCGCGAACTGCCACTCCGTGCAAGGCTGGTCACCTGCGACATTCGAACACGCGAACCTGACCGCTGATCAGCGGAACGCGTGCATGGGCTGCCACGTTCCGCCCGGGGAGGCCTTCCACCAGAACCGGAAGGACAATTGCGCCAGCTGTCATAGCGTGAAGGCATGGGTGCCTTCCACCTTCGACCATACGCGCTACTTCAGGCTGGATGGCGACCACAACGCCAAGTGCGCCACCTGCCACAAAACCAAAGACTACAGCACCTACTCGTGTTACGGATGCCATGAGCACACCCCAGGCAAGATCATGAGCGAGCACCGGGAAGAGGGCATCACGAACATCAACGACTGTGTGCGATGCCACCGGAGCGGGGACGAGGATGATATCAGGATGGATGGACGATCCGGGCCGATGGGCAAGGAGGGTGCGCGACCACGCCAGAGCCGAGAAGGGCGTGACGATTGAACGAACCGGCCAGGGAACATCTGGTTGACCTGTCATCACACCAACACCACCATGGAGCTGGTTCCAGAAGCAAGGAAGCGGGGGCATGGCGCCTGACCAGGCGGTCTTATCCCAGTGCTCCTTTGCAAAATGGTCCACTTGCACTTTCCGGGATGAACTCCTGTTGCCGGTGTCCGGGTGGGATTTTCACGGTTCTGTCGAGAGGCGGCCGTTTCCAGAGCAATGTCATGTACCTGCCTTGGCCGACAGCTTACTTTCATGGCCGAAATGAGGCAGGTTGCTGCATCCATGATCATCGTCCATATGCTCTTGAGCATGTGGGCGCCGGGTGGGATTGCGGAGTTCGCACGCCTGCCTTCCCTGCAGCATCATTACTCTGAGCATCTTGTTGAAAGCGACGGTGCCATGGGCTGGGGTGAATTCCTCCTGCTCCATTTCGCGGATTCGGAGCATGAGCGCAAGGATGGCGGTCGGCACGGTGCCTTGCCGTTCCATGGCGCCACCATGGCCTTTCACATGTTCCTTCCGCCAGCTGGTTTGCCGAATATGATTCCTGCACCTCTGGCTCCGGCCATCAAGGCTGCACGCGAGGTGGTCGAAGTAGGCGAGTGGCCCAGTCGCTCCGTTTTCCATCCTCCCAAGCTGAACGGTTGATTCACGCGTGAGCGGGAACGCCCGCCGCGCGGACAAGAGCCCCTGCTAAGCGGCGGTTCCTTGAGCGTTCGTCAACCTTTCAGTCTTCTGTCATGCGGGTTCTTGAGGCGTATGCCTGGAAAGCCATCCTGCTATTGTCATTGACCAGTGCCGTGAACGCAGCATACGCACAATGCACGTGGTACACCATTACTGTGACCGATGGCGCTGGCGCTCCGGATGTCACGTGGGAGCTCATTGATGCCCTAGGGGTTACATGGGCCAGTGGCAGCGCTCCATGGGACGAGGATATCTGCCTGCCCGATGGCTGCTACACCTTGTTGATGTATGATAGCAGCAGCGATGGCTGGGACGACATCGATTGGTTCATCGAGGATTGGACCGGCGATTTCGATTGGGATACCAATTTGCCCGATGGTCCGCACGGCATCGACACCTTCGTGCTGGGCGAAGACCAACCGTGCGATCCAGCCAACAGTGGCGGATGCCCATTGGGGACCAGCACCTTGCAGTTCATCGTCACCAATGGAAGCGCGCCAGCTCAAGTGTCGTGGGACTTCACCTGGAATGGCACGTTGCTGCAGAGCGGTGGTGCAGGGTACAACGACACGCTCTGCTTGGGCGAGGGCTGCTATGTGCTGTACATGATGGACGCCGCAGCCAATGGATGGAATGGGGCCACGTACACATTGAAGTACTTCGGTGGCGCTGTGCTTTACTCCGGCACACTGAGCACCGGAAGCCTGGATTCAGCGCTCATTTCCATCGGTGGCGCCACTTGTTCGTGGAACAGCGGGGGCGGGCCGGGTCCGGGCCCTGGCGGCAGTTGCAGCACCGTGGTGAACAGCGGTGATCCAAGCGGCGATTGCCCGAACGTGATGTGCGTTTGCGATCCGTTCACCTTCCCGATTACACCCAGCGGCTTCGGGAGCATCAACGAGATACCATCGCCCGGCTCGATCTCCAATCCAGCGTTCGGTGGCGGCATACCGCCGCCTCCTTGGGGAGGCACGGACTATGGTTGCCTGCTTGCGGCTGAGCTCAACAGCAGCTGGATGCTCTTCACCATCGGGACGAGTGGAAGCCTGGGCTTCAGTTTCGGCGCAGGTGGCGAACAGGTGGGTTTCTATGACTGGGCGATGTGGGCCTATTCCGGGCCCAGCACGTGCGCTGCCATCATGGGCAACACGCTGCCCCCTGTGCGCTGCGTATGGGACGCGGTCCCGTGGGGCGGGGCTGGGCTGGCCAATACCCTTCCGCCAGGGGGTGATCCAGGCAATTACGCTCCGGAACTGCCGGTGATCGCGGGCCAGCAGTTCATCATCTGTATGAGCAACTGGAGCTACGTGACCACCACCGTCACGCTTGATTTCTTCGGGACCGCCACCATTTCCTGCATGCCGGTGTTGCCGATAGAATTGCTCGACTTCACAGCAACCTGCGAGAATGAAGAAGTTGTGCTGCGGTGGAGCACGGCATCGGAACGGAACAACGGCATGTTCAGCGCGGAACGGAGCTTGGACGAGAGCACTTGGACGCCGATTGGGGAGCTCCACGGCGCTGGCAACTCGCTTTCCCTGTCAGAGTACGAATTGCGCGATGTGGAACCGATAGCGACCACCCGCTACTACCGGCTCCGGCAGACCGATTACGATGGCGCGACCACCTACTCATCTGTCGTTGCGGTTCCTGCTTGTGCTGGGAAGGAAGTGGTCCGGCAGTGGATGATGGATGCGAGTGGCCGTGACTGCGGAAGCTGGCCGGCCGACCCGGGCTCGCTGGCCACGGGGATATACCTGCTGAGAACCGTTTACATCGATGGCAGCTCATCCACCAGGAACGTGTTCATTACGGCCCCATGAAATGGCGAATGGTGATCGGCTTCCTCACTCAGATCTCGGAACGGCCGAGCCGGGAAACTTCCCGGGCAGTTGTACTTCAGCAGATGAGCCGCCTTCACGAAACCACCAACAGTGCTGTGTTCATGCCCATTCGACGCGGAGCCTCCGCCACTCGCCGACCCATTGCCCCGACCCGGCGTGTTACGGAGCTTCGATTCGTTCGAGTTCGCACATTCGGTGGGCAAATCTGGGCGCTCAAGTGTGGCAGGAGCTGCTTCGGGCACGCTGCCAATCGTCTGTGCATCTTCGATGAAGCATTGAACCAATCAGTTCAAGACGGATGACTCGGATCACCCATTCCATCTACATCGGCGTCATGGTTGCGGTGGTCGTGCTCGTGACCGCCTACATGTCCTACACCGGGTACTCCTACTACGAGCTTCCTAAAGAGGAACGATTCTACCACCCTCAGCATGCGTGGTTCAAGCCCAGCGGGGCGTATGGTCATGGCATCGGCATCCTCGGGACCCTGATGATCCTGTTCGGTGTGTCGATCTACATCGCCCGCAAACGGTACAACTTCATGGCCAAGCAGCTGCGGCTGAAGTACCTGCTGGAGTTCCACATCTTCCTCTGCACGTTGGGGCCGATCCTGATCCTCTTCCATACCGCATTCAAATTCGGAGGGCTGGTCTCCGTGGCCTTCTGGAGCATGGTGGCGGTGGTAGCCAGCGGAGTGATCGGGCGCTTCATCTACATCCAGATCCCGCGCACGATCGAAGGCCGTGAACTCAGCCTGAATGAGGTGAAGGGCCTGCGCAACGAACTGGTGGAGACCTTGAAGGGGCGGGCGCACCTCGATGAGTCCCTCATCGCGCTGATCACCGGATCACAGGAAGAACCGGGCCCCGGCGCCGTGCGGAAGTCTTTCCTGGCGCGCTACGCCGAAGAGCGCAAGGTGCTGGCCACCATTCGCGCGAACCTCCGCCAACGGCAGGTGGCCAAGGAGGAGGGCCAGTGGGTCATCCAAACGGTCAAGGACGAATTCGCCATCAGCCATCGCATCGGCAGGCTGCAGACCATGCAGCAGCTGTTCAAATACTGGCATGTGGCGCACCTGCCCTTCGCCCTCATCATGCTCATCGTGCTCATCATCCACGTGGCCGTTACGCTGGCCTTCGGATACCGATGGATCTTCTGATGGAAGTGCTCATTGAGCAAATAGCGATCTACGGCTCTGTGATCCTGCTGTGCGGGCTGGTGGTCTTCTTCTACATGCGCAGCCTCAGCAAGAAGTCGGCGATCGTGGAGAAGAAGGTGGAGAAGGCCAAAGCCGAAGGGATGTTCGAGCCGGTCTCCCTGCATCCCTACATCGACCTGAACACCTGCATCGGCAGTGCGGCCTGCGTGGCGGAATGCCCGGAGAAGGACATCCTGGGGATCGTCAATGGGAAGGCCACGGTAATCATGGCCTCGAATTGCGTGGGGCACGGCGCATGCTTCCATGCCTGCCCGGTGGAGGCCATCTCATTGCGCATCGGCACGGAGAAGCGCGGTGTGGATCTGCCGCATGTGGACCAAGAGTTCCAGACCAACATCAAGGGGATCTACATCGCCGGCGAGCTGGGCGGCATGGGCTTGATCCGGAACAGCGTGGAGCAAGGCCAGCAGGCGATGAACAGCATCGCGCGTAACAAGAAACCGAAGGCGGAAGGCGTGCTCGATGTGGTGATCGTGGGCGCCGGACCCGCCGGCATTTCTGCGACGCTGGAAGCAAAGAAGCACGGCCTCACCAGCGCCACCTTGGAGCAGGATTCACTCGGGGGAACGGTGTACACCTTCCCGCGCGCCAAACTGGTGATGACCGCTCCGGTTGATCTCCCGCTCTACGGCAAGGTGAAGCTCTATGACACCTCGAAGGATGAACTGCTCCAGCTCTGGCAAACGGTGATTGCCAAGCACGGCATCGAGATCACCGAGCGTGTGAAGGTCGAGAGCATCGTGCCGCAGAAGGATGGGACCTTCAAGCTGTCCACCAATGTGGGTAAGGATTACATCGCCAACAATGTCCTGCTCGCCATCGGCCGTCGGGGCAGTCCTCGGAAACTTGGCATACCCGGGGAGGAATCGACCAAGGTCGCCTACCGCTTGCTGGAGCCGGAGAACATCA
>DAORNP010000133.1:0-2137 GCA_035441065.1 Flavobacteriales bacterium
GTCCATCCGACACATCCAGTGTCGAGGCGAACGTGACGCCATCGCCCAATGCAGGCGTCGACGCGAATCTGGCCATCTGCTCCAGCGATGGCCCGGTCGACCTATTCGCGCTCCTCGGAGCGAATGCGCAATTGGGCGGAGCCTGGACCTACAGCAGCGGTGGGCCACCGGTTGCTACCGACAACGTCTACAATCCGCCTGTGGATGCACCCGGCAATTACCGCTATACGGTGCTTGGCGCGCCGCCTTGCGGCAATGATATCGCCATCATCACAGTGACGGAGCCGACTGCGCCCCAAGCCGGCGGTGATGCGAGCGCCACATTCTGCAGCAATGGCGTTCTTGAACTCGTGCGGAGCCATCTCGGAGGAATCTCTGATGCCGGTGGTTCATGGTTCTACGTAACAGGAGGCTACTCCCCGCACGTGGAATTCTTCAATCCAACTTCCGACCAGCCTGGTGTGTATCTGTACGTGGTGACAGGTACCGCTCCATGTGCTGCGGACTCCGCATTCCTGACCATCAACCTCAACCAAGCCACTAACGCCGGGCAAAGCGCAACGGTGCAGGCATGCATCACCCAGACCTCCTTGGATCTCTTCCCCTTGCTTGGTGCGAATGCGCAATCAGGCGGATTCTGGGAGGATGTGGGAGGCACCGGCGCGCTCATGGGAAGCATACTCGATCCCTCGCTTGCAGGAAACGGCGCTTGGGAATTCGAATACACGGTTCCCGGACTGCCGCCTTGCTCCGTGTCCGTCGCGACGATCACCGTTGAGATCGGCACGGGTGGAAGTGCTGGCGAGGACAGCATCGTTACGGTATGCGGCAACCTTGCGGAGTTCGATCTCTTCAACGCACTGGGAGGCAACCCGGTATCCGGTGGCACATGGTCTGATGGCGCTGGAACTGGGGCACTGGGTGCGGGCGGCATCCTCAATCCAAGCCTGCTTCCCGTCGGCGCGCAGTATCCATTCTCCTACACGATCACCGATCCCACCTGCGGCCCGGTGACCGCCGTGGTCCGCGTGACCGCAGCGCCCTATCCAATCGCTGGAAGCGGTGCAAGCCTCACCCTTTGCACGAATACAAGCGCCATCAACCTCTTCGAGCAATTGACCGGAAACCCCGATGTGGATGGCTCGTGGACGAATCCGAGCGGTCAAGCGCACGGGGACTTCTTCGTGCCGGGAACGCATGCGCCGGGCAGCTACACGTACACCGTTGCTGGGGTGCCTCCTTGTGCTGATGCATCGGCCGTGATCACCATCGTGGTGAACCAGCCTCCGAATGCGGGCAGCGATGGCAGCGTGCTCGCATGCGACACCGTGCAGGCGCTCGGTCTCTTCGAGGCGTTGCAGGGTAGCCCGCAGCCAGGAGGCACCTGGCAGGATGTGAACGGCACGGGTGGTTTGAGCGGCGGATCACTGAATACCACTGCCATCTCACCCGGCGTGTACGGTTACCGCTACACCGTGAGCGTTCCTGGGTGCGCTTCAGCTTCCTCTGAGGTCAGTGTGACCGTCGTGGGAGGCGTGGCGGTGGGAGATCTGACGGCTACATGCATCGCCCGCGACCGGACGTATGTGGTCTCGTTCACCATCAGCGATGGTGATGCGGCCACGTATGAGGTCAGTGGCCTGGCGGGCACGATCAGTCCATCTGCGCCCTATGTGTTCACCAGTGAACCCGTGCTCACCAGCCAGCATTTCGAGGTGTTCGTGCGCGACCAGTACGGCTGCGCCGAACTGCGCTTGACAGGCAGCACGCCATGCGACTTCGCCAACGATGTGTTCGTGCCCGAGAGCTTCTCGCCCAACGGCGACGGCACCAACGACCGCTTCATCATCCCCGGCATCGAGGGCTATCCCGCCAACCGCATCACCATCTTCAACCGCTGGGGGGCCAAGCTCTACGATGCTTCCGGATATGACAACCGCAGCGTGGTTTGGGACGGCTCAACCGACCAAGGGGAAGCACCTGCGGGCACTTATTTCTACGTGCTCGACCTTGGCAATGGCAAGGATGCGCTCACGGGCTTCATCTACCTGAACCGATGAGGGCGTATGTGCGCATAGCCGTAGTCGTGAGCGTCTTGTTGGCGCTGAATCCCGCGCGCGCGCAGCAGGATCCGCTG
>DAORNP010000133.1:2280-6799 GCA_035441065.1 Flavobacteriales bacterium
CCATACGCCTTTGAAGCTGCAAGGCCTGAGCGCGGGCTTTTCCCTGCTCAACGACCGCATCGGCCCCTCGCGGCAAACGGGCTTCTACCTCGATTGCGCGTACCGCATGCGCACCGGGAAGGATTCCCGACTGGCCTTCGGACTGAAGGGCGGCGCCAATCTCTACCAAGCCGATCTGGCCGCGCTGAGCACCGTGGATCCGGATGCGGCGAATGCCAGCGTGCGCGGCGAACTGTTGCCCAACTTCGGGTTCGGCGTCTTCTGGCACTCGCCCACTTACTATGTGGGCTTGAGCGCTCCGAAACTCCTGCAGAACGAGATCGACGCGATACCCGCTGCGGGCATCGTCACCGCCGTGGAGCGCAGGCACTGGTTCCTCACGGCGGGCTACGTGATCGATATCGACCGGAGCGTGAAGTTCAAGCCCTCGATGATGCTGCGCATGGTGCAGGGCGCCCCGCTTTCGGTGGATGTGAACGCCAACTTCCTTTTCCGCGAGCGCATCTGGTTGGGCGGCATGTACCGGGTGGGCAACGCCTTCGGCGTGCTCGGCCAGTATCAGATCAACGATCAGTTCCGCATCGGCTACGCATTCGACCTAACCACTACACGGATCGGCGCATACAATGCCGGCACGCACGAGCTGATGCTCAACTACGACTTGCGCTTCTTCACCGGCCGCGCCTCTTCGCCGCGCTATTTCTGAAACCATGCGCGCCCTGCTGATCCTCCTTTTCGTCTTCGGGCTCATGGCCGCCGCATCGGCGCAGCGCAATACCGACCCTTATGTGAGGGAGGCCGACCGCTATTATGCCAACATGGCCTACGCCCGCGCCGCTGAGTTGTATCGCACCGCTGCGGAACTGGGCGCGGTGAACGAGCATGTGACCAAGAGGCTCGCCATTTGCAGCGCCAAACTCGGTGATGTGGTCGAGGCCGAGCGGTGGTATGCGGTGGTGGTGAAGTTCCTGAACCGTGAGCCCATCGACCTGTACAACTACGCCGAAGCATTGAAGGCCAATGCGCGCTATGAGGAGGCGGAGCTTTGGATGGACCGCTACCTGGCCCTCAGCGATACCGATGGCCTTGAGCACCGCAGCAACATCGCGCTGTTCGCGCGCAAGCTGCAGATGGACCAGGACCGCTTCAATGTACGGCGGCTCTCGATCAACACGCCGGGAGCGGATCTTGCAACGGCATGGGTCGGCCCGCAGCGCGTGGTATTCAGCAGCTCGCGCCAAGGAACCGGGATGATCGAGCGCCAGGCGGCCTGGAACGCGCAGCCCTTCCTCGATCTCTTCACCGCCGATGTGACCGCGAGCGGCGATCTAACGAATGTGGCTCCGCTCGAAGGCTCGGTGAACACACGTTTTCACGAAGGGCCTGCAACGGCCACCACTTCAGGCGATGTGCTCTGGTTCACGCGCAACAACTTCTACAAGGGCCGCGCCCGCCGGAGTCAACGCGGTGTGAGCAGGCTCGCGATCTATCGCGCCAGCAGGGCGAATGGAGCCTACACCAACGAGGAGCAGTTCCTGTACAATAACCCCGAGGTCAGCATCGCGCACCCATCGCTTTCGACCGATGGCAAGCGCCTCTTCTTCGCCAGCGACATGCCCGGCGGCCATGGGGGCACTGACCTGTATGTATGCGAATTCACCGACGGCCAATGGAGCGAGCCCCGGAACCTGGGCCCTGCGATCAATACGCCGTTCAACGAGAGCTTCCCATTCATCGCTGCCGATGGCAGCCTCTTCTTCGCCAGCAACGGACATCCCGGCCTCGGTGGCCTCGACATCCTGCGTGCCACCCCGGGCCAGGATGGTCGCTATGCCGGAGCGCTGAACCTGGGTGCGCCCGTGAACAGTGCCCGCGATGACTTCGCCTTCATCATCGATGCCGCCGGGAAGCGCGGCTTCTTCACCAGCAACCGGCCGGGCGGCGTGGGCGACGATGACCTTTATGCCTTCGAGATGCTCGCGCCCTTGGAAGAGCGCTTCCTGGTTACCGGCCGCGTGATCGACGATGAGCACGAAACCCCGGTCGCCGACATCGAAGTGCGCCTGACGGACCTTGATGGTGGAATGGCCCTCACCACCACAACGGATTCCAAAGGCGAATACACCTTCAGTGTTCGCAAGGGCCGCACCTACAAGATCACCGCGCGCATGAAGGGCCGTTTTGAGGGCGAGCAGCACTTGAACACGGCTTCCATCGAGCGCGAGCTCATCGCCTCGCGCGATGTCCACCTTGTGGCCGATGCGGGCGTTTGGATGCGCGGCGCTGTGCGCGAGAAGGATGGCCCCGGTTTCGTGAGCGGCGCCAAGGTGTGCGCGGTGAACCTCAGCAGTTTCAGTTCGGATTGCCGGTTCACGGGCGCCGGTGGCGATGTGAGCATGCGCCTGCAGACCAATGAGGAGTTCGAGGTGGTGGTGGAGAAGTCCGGTTACTTCAGCCTGAGCATTCCCATCTCCACCATCGGCATGCGCACTGGCATCATCGATCTGGGCCAGGCACGCGACCTGGTGATGGAACCGATCGCACTGGGCCAACCCATCGCGTTCAAGCACATCCGTTGGGCGGATAAGAGCGCTCAGCTGGATCCTCGCGCACGGGCCGAGCTCGATCTGTTGGCGGAGCGCCTGGGAGTGAATCCCGGTGTGGTGATCGAGGTGGGCGTCCATGCTGATTCGCGCGGAGACCAGAAGGAGCAGCAGGAGCTCTCACAGAAGCGCGCTGATGCCATCGCGGCCTACCTCGCCCAGAAAGGCGTGGCCAGGGAGCGGGTCAAGGCCAAGGGCTTCGGGGCCACGCGCCTGCTGAACCATTGCGTGCCCGGCGTGCAATGCTCCGAAGAGGAGCATGCCATGAACCGCCGCAATGAGTACGTGGTCACTTCCGCGGGGCAATGATGCCGTTCTCAGGCAGCGCTGCGAAGCGATAACCCTGCACGCGCCAGGCCTCCAATGCTTTCGGTAGCGCGAAGCGCAGACGCGTTTCCGCCTTTATGCTATCGTGGAACACGATAATGGATCCGTTGCGCGCGTATCGCAGCGCATTGCGCAGGCAGGCTTCAGGAGAGGTGCGCGCGTCGTAATCCTTGCTCAGCGCGTCCCACATCACCACGTTGGATCGCTGACGCAGCAGGGCGGATTGCTTTCGGGTGATGCGGCCGTAAGGCGGACGGAACAATTGAGTGCCGGTGAGCCTCTGCGCGCGATCCGCATCAGTGATGTAGTCCTGCGTTGGCGTCGACCAGCCATCCACGTGGCCGTAGGTGTGATTGCCGATGGAGTGGCCCTCGGACCGAATGCGATTCACGAGCCCGGGATGGCGCTCTGCGTTGCGGCCGACAAGGAAGAAGGTGGCGCGCGCGCAGTGCTGCGCAAGGGTATCAAGTACCCAAGGGGTCACCTCAGGCGCAGGCCCATCGTCGAACGTGAGGTAGAGCGTGCGCTCGTGCGGGTCCATGCGCCAAAGCAGCCCCGGCCAGCACATCCGGAGCAGCACGGGCGGCCTCACCGGCACCATTGTCAGAACCTCATCCGCGAATTCTTCCGCTGATTCTGCGCCTTGCTCATGCGGAATAGCTCATCGGCGGCTTGGAAGCGCGCCTCGAGTTTCTCGCCATAGGCGCTGTCCATTTGGGTCGCCACCTGCGCGAGCCTTCCCATCACGGCGTGGGTGATCTCGGCCTCTTTCGAGAGCGGGGCCACGAATTGGGGCTCCAGGCTCATGAACCAGGCGAGGTTCTCTTCCATGATGGTGAAGAGGCGTCCGGCCACTGCATTCGCCTTCGCCGTGTCGCCGATGGCGTAGTAGGCCTCGACCGTGGGCAGCAGCACCCGGTCGAAAGGCACGTTGCGGTCGGGCATCTTCTCAATGCTCAGGTCCAGGATGGTGCGTGCATCTTCCGTGCGGCCTTCCTTAATGAGTTCTTCGGCCAGCGCGCTCAGCTGCAAGCGCAGGTTGGTGGTCATGCGCAGGATATTCTCGTCGAGGTAGATCTGGCCCTCGGTCTCCATGTTGCCCCAGCGGAACTTCTCGGTCACGGTGCGGAACATGCGATCGGTGGCCACGGCGCCAACGCTGCCTGATCGCGGATCGCTGGGAGTCACCAGCGGCACCACGCGGTAGGTGAGGCCTTCCAGTTGGAAGTAGTCCTGCAGGCCTATGTAGCTATCGGGGCCGGTGGTCACGGCGAAGTAGATGGGGCGCGACCAATCGTTGTTGGCGAGCAGGTCGAGCACCAGGAAATGGTTCTTCATCACTGCGCTGCGGCTGATGCGCCAAGTGATGGCATCCACGATGCGCGCGGTGTCCTTGAGTTCAACCACGTTGTTAGCGAGTACCTGATCACGGTTCACGGGGATGGTGAAGGCATCTGAAGGAAGGATGGCATAACGGTCACCGCCCGCGCTCTGCATGGTCTTGTCGTTGATGGCATAGGCAATGGCCTTGCGCAGGTCCATGGGGACGGGGTTCTTCTCGTCGCGCGGCATCAGGTACACGGCATCGC
>DAORNP010000133.1:6828-7375 GCA_035441065.1 Flavobacteriales bacterium
TCAGGCGGTATGGTGAAGGGCACCGGGTCGCTCTCGTAGGCCTTGCGCCGCATCTGATCGATGTACCAATCGGTGTTCAGCAGGCTGAGGTTCACCACACGCACATCGGTGCGGATGTTCTCCACCTCCTGTGCGTACCACAACGGGAAGGTGTCGTTGTCGCCATTGGTGAAAAGGATGGCGTTGGGCGCGCAGCTCTCCAGATAGTTGCTGGCGAGGTCGCGCGCGGGGTAGCGGTTGCTCCGGTTATGGTCATCCCATCCATCAGCCACCATGATTGTGGGGACGGCAAGGCCGACCAGCGAGGCACTCAGCCCATGCGCGGCATCGGAACGCATGAAGCGACCGAGCAGCGCGAAGGCGGCAACGGCGCCAACGCCCACAACGGCCATGAAGAAGAGGATGTAGGAGACGGCATGGTGGTCGCCGGCGATGCTCTCCACGATGAATTTCAGAGCACCCAGGCCGACCGCACTGGCCGCCACGATGCCGAGGTCGCGCATGGCGAAGCCACGGGCCGCATCGTAGAGCGCGAACACGCCCAAGC
>DAORNP010000133.1:7529-7803 GCA_035441065.1 Flavobacteriales bacterium
CAGCTGGTACACGAAGCCGATGAGGCCCAGGATCAAGGGCAGCAGGTAGAAGCGGTTGAGCGCCTTGTTGAGCGTCATGCTCGATGGCAGCACGTCCTGATTGCCCAAGCGTTGCGCATCGATGGCCTTGATGCCGGTGAGCCAGTTGCCATCCATGATGTTGCCATGGCCCTGCACATCGTTCTGGCGACCGGCGAAATTCCACATGAAATAGCGCCAGTACATCCAATCGAGCTGGTAGGCCGTGAAGTAGCGCAGGTTCTCGCCCTGCGTC
>DAORNP010000133.1:7862-10881 GCA_035441065.1 Flavobacteriales bacterium
TCGCTCCAGCTCTTGTAGGCCGACACATGGCTGGGGCTGCTGCTGTACATGCGCGGGAACGCCATGGTGAACTGCGGGTCGTACACCACTTCGGAGCCCTTGCGCGCATCGGTGACGATGTACTCGTGGCGGATGGTATGGCCCGGGTTCAGCTCCACGAAGTGGTCGGCGCTCCAGCGGTCGTAGAATTTCTGCGCGGGCTTGCCATTCTTCTCCACCACGTATGTGGCGGTATGCACCGGCGTTCCATCCTTGCGCTCGTTGGTCATCGGGCTATCCCAGAACTGGCCGATGAGCAGTGGCCGGTCGCCGTACTGCTCGCGGTTCAGGTAGCTCAGCAGGTTGAAGACGTTCTCGGGGTTGTTCTCGTCGATGGGCGGGTTGGCCACGGAGCGGATCACGATCATGGCGTAGCTGCTGTAGCCCACCAGGATCACCGCAACGCCCAGGATCACCGTGTTCCACAGCACTTGGCCGCGGCGCTGGGTCCAGATCAAGCCCCAGGTGATCGCGCCGATCAGCAGAAGCGCGTACACCAGCACGCCGCTGTTGAAGGGCAGGCCCATGCCATTGACGAAGCGGAGCTCGAACCAACCGGCCACCTTCACCAGGCCGGGGATGATCACGGCTTGGATGGCGCCGAGGATCACCGCCGACACCACGAAAGTGAGCACCACGCCCCAGGGGGTCACCGGGTAGCGCTTGAAGTAGTACACGAAGGCGATGGCCGGGATGCAGAGCAGATTGAGCAGGTGGATGCCGATGCTCAGGCCCATGAGGTAGGCGATGAGGATGAGCCATCGGATGTTGTGCGCCTCGTCGGCCACGCTCTCCCATTTGAGGATGGCCCAGAACACGATGGCCGTGAAGAAGCTTGAGAGCGCATAGACCTCGCCTTCCACGGCGCTGAACCAGAAGCTGTCGCTCCAGGTATAGGCCAAGGCACCCACCGCCCCGCTGCCGAGGATGGCGTACACCGCGCCCATGGTGAGCTCGCGACCGTCCCGCACGGCCAGCTTATGCGCCATGTGCGTGATGCTCCAGAAGAGGAAGAGGATGGTGAAAGCACTGGCGAGCGCGCTCAGGATGTTCATGGCCACCGGCACGTTCTCGGGCCCCACGAAGGCACTGGCCACGCGGCCCAGGATCATGAACAGGGGAGCGCCGGGCGGGTGCCCTACCTCCAGCTTGTAGGCCGTGGCGATGAATTCGCCGCAGTCCCAGAAGCTTGCCGTGGGCTCAATGGTGGTGATGTAGGTCCAAGCGGCAACCAGGAACACCACCCAGCCGGTGATGACATTGAGCTTCTTGTAGTCCATGCGTAGGTCTCGTTCGCGAAGCGGCGAAAGTACCCAACGGCTGTTGCCCAACATGCTGGTTTGGAACTGTTGTGGTGAAGGATCTTGCTACATTCGCCCCCGCTTTGCGCCAGCAGAGCGGTACTGGCCGATGGTGTAACTGGCAACACGTCTGATTTTGGTTCAGAAGAGTCTAGGTTCGAGCCCTAGTCGGCCAACTAAGAAGCCCCGCGAATAGCGGGGCTTATTGTTGGCCGACTGCCAAGTGCGCAGCGCTTGGCGGCGCCGAAGGGCGCCAGGTGAGAAGTTCACACCGCACGGACTGAGCGTGGGGCTTGTGTGCTATGAGGGGAGCCCTGGTCGGCCAACAGGAAAAGCGCCCCCCAAGAGCAGGGTTCTACATGTTGGCGGGTCAAACGGACTGCTGCGCCGTTGGATCCTGCTTCAGCAATCCGGCCAGGGTAGCAAACAACTCCGGCTCGGCCTTCCTGAAATCCAGCGGCTGCTCGAAGAAGTACTCCACGGCCACCGCGAAGAACTCCGCCTGATTGGTGCCCGCGTAGTCGCGGAAGAAATGCGCCTCGCGCCGCTTGATGCGCGCCACATGCGCAGATGCCAGGCGATTCCACTGGGCCAGGAGCCGCCGGTCGAGTAAGTTGTGCTCGTTGTTCTCGATCATGTCCTCGAACCAGAGCGCATGGGCCAGTTCGTGCAGGCCCACATTGTGCGCATCGCGGCTATGGGCATAGCCGTGCACGAAGTCCTCCCAGCTGATGATGATGATGCCCGGCTTGGGTCGCACCTCGCCCTGATGCATGCGCCCGGTCTTGAGCGAGCGGTAGGTGTCGGGGTACACCACGATGCGCTCGAAGTGCTCGAGCAACAGGTCCGGATGGCCCATGAGCAGTTGCGCTGCACATGCGCTGATCATCACTTTCATCTCCTCCTTCACGGTGATGCCCGCGCCCACCCATTCCTTTTCGCGCAGGAAGGCGGCCGTGATGCGCTCCATGCGTTGCTTGTCCGAATCATGCAGCCGCTGGTAGTGGATGGCGTACTTGGCAAGGATGGCCTTGTGGCCGGGCTTCAAGCCTTCACGCGGCAGACGGCGTGTATGTTTCCTGTCACGCAGCAGCGCGTACACCACCACTACTGCCAGCACGATCAGCAGGAACTCCATGGACGGCACCTCGCCGGACTTAAGCGCGATGGCGGGGAGCACGCTTCAGTACGCGGTTTTGTCGGCCTTCACTTTCCACGCGGCGAAAACCGCTTGTGCCTCGTTGCGCAGCGCCTCGCTCTCTGTGGGGATGCGGCGCTTCTCAGGTGGAAGCGGCAGCTCATCGTAGATCAATTGATCGTCGAAGCCGGCGTCCGCAGCATCGGCGCGTGTGGCGGCGAACACGATGCGGTCCGGCCGCGCCCAGTAAATCGCACCAAGGCACATGGGGCAGGGCTCGCAGCTGGTGTAGAGTGTGCATCCTTCAAGTTGAAAGGAACCGAGCGACTGGCAGGCTTCGCGGATGGCCACCACCTCTGCATGCGCCGTGGGGTCGTTGCTGCTGGTGACACGGTTATTCCCGCGACCGATGACAGTGCCATCCTTCACGATCACGCAGCCGAAGGGGCCGCCCTCGTTGCGGTACATGCCAGCGCGCGCCAAGGCGATGGCCTCGCGGAGGAAGCGCTCATCGTTGGGGTCCATGACAGCGAAGATGAAC
>DAORNP010000134.1:0-10670 GCA_035441065.1 Flavobacteriales bacterium
GCGCGCTCACCAACGACGGCACGCAGACCATGAAGAACCTGATCCAGTGGCCGCGTAACAAGTACCTGAACGTATGGGTGGCCGCAAGCGCCGATGGTGCGGCCGGCTACACGCTCACGCCGGGCGGAGCTGCGCTCTTTGCCGCAGCCGATGGGATTGTGATGCAGCACAGCTATGTGGGCAGCATCGGGACGGGCAGCGTGAGCCGCAGCCGTGCGCTCACCCATGAAGTGGGCCACTGGATCAATCTGGAGCACACATGGGGCGGCAGCAACACGCCTGGGGTGGCCAGCAATTGCAACACCGACGATGGCGTGAGCGACACGCCCAACACCATCGGCTGGACCAGCTGCAACCTGAACGGCACCACTTGCAGCTCGCTCGACAACGTGGAGAACTTCATGGAGTACAGCTATTGCTCCAAGATGTTCACCAATGGCCAGAAGACGCGCATGATCGCCGCCCTCAACAGCAGCACCGCGCAGCGCAATCAGCTCACCACCGCCAGCAACCTCACCGCCACCGGCGTGAACCTGCCCGAAGTGCTCTGCGCAGCATCGTTCAGCAGCAACACGCGGGTGGTCTGCCCCGGAGGATCGGTCACCTTCACCGATGAGAGCTTCAATGCCGTGGCTTCGCGTAATTGGAGCTTCGTTGGCGGCACGCCTTCAACATCAACCGAAGCCAGTCCGAGTGTCACCTATAACGCACCGGGCACCTACACCGTGACGCTTGTTGCCAGCGATGGAAGCAACTCCATGACAAGCACCCAAACGGAGTACATCACCGTGCTCGCTTCGCCCGGTGCGCAGCCGCCCGTGCAAGAAGGCTTCGAGTCGATCAGCGCATTCAATGCCCCGGATTGGTTCGTATCGAACGTGCATGGCGACAATACCTGGACAGTGACCAACGCTGCCGCATACACCGGGAGCAAGAGCGCGCGCATCGTGAATGCCGCTGCGATGGACGGTCGGATAGACGAGCTCCTATCGCGCACCTACGACATGAGCGCAGCCACGCAGATCACCTTGAGCTTTCGCTACGCCTTCGCCAAGCGGGCCAACGCCAACGACGACGTGCTCCGCATCTGGACCAGCGCCAACTGCGGGCAGACCTGGACATTGCGCCGCATCATGCGCGGCAGCAATACGTTGCCCACCGCGCCCAACACCACGAGCAGCTTCGTGCCGAACGGCCCTTCGCAATGGGGCTTCGCGGAGATCACAACCATCAGCAGCACCAGCCACGTGCCCAACTTCCGCTTCAAGTTCGAGTTCGAGAGCGATGGCGGGAACAACATCTACCTCGACGACATTAACATCAATGGCCAGCCTGTGGGTGTGGAGGAGCTGACCGGGAACAACACCGGTCTCGCCGTAATCCCGAACCCCGCGAAGGACCAGGCCACGGCTGTAGTGCAGCAGAGCCGGGCCGGAGCGCTCACCCTTGAGGTGATTGACATGACCGGCCGCATTGCGATGAGCCGCGCATTGGGCCAACGCCCTGCAGGAGAGCAGCGCATCGACCTGCCGCTCTCGGGCCTCAGCCCCGGTGCCTACTTCGTGCGCGCCAAGGCCGGTGATGATGTGCGCACCATCCGATTCATCGTGCAATGAAGAAGCTCGCACTCATTGCTGCATGCGCATCCCTTGTTGCATGTGGCCGCGTGGCCGAAGGCACCAAGAGCGCCTTGAACAAGGGCGGCGAGTTCGCAGGTGCGGCAGCCACCGAGGTGGTGGAGGGCATGGCCAGTGGCGTAGAGAAGACCTGGAGCATCGACGTGGCGCTCTCCGAAGAATTGAAAGCAAGCGGCATCTCCTTGGGCAAGACCATGGTGGAGGAGGACAGCGCCGGAGCGGACAATGTCCTCGTGCTGTATGTGATCGCCTCGAAGGAATTCAACAGTCCGGTTACCGCGATTGCCATTGACAAGGATGGCCGCGAGTATGGCCGTGCCGGCGCCGAAGTGGCACTGGCAGCGAATGGCGCCGACTATTTCACGCTGCGTTTCCAGAGCCGCACCGATCTGGAACGGAAGAGCCGCGTGGTGCTTCAATAGCAGGATCGGGGCGCCTCAGCGTTTCTTGCCCATAGGCCTTGCGGCCATGGCGGTAGGCGCTTTCATCCGGCCCATCGCGGTGGTGGTCATCTGCCTGCCCAATGCGGCATCGGTGAATACGCGCAGGCCCAGTTCCGGGCGATAGCCGTGGATCTCCTTCACATCGATCGCGATGAGGAACTCAATGATCTCCTTGTTGATCACCTGGCCCGGCATCAGCACCGGGAAACCGGGCGGATAAGGAATCACGAAGCTGGCGGAGACCAGCTCTGCACCGCCACGCATCTCATTGAGTGCATCGTGCAACATCACGTGGCGGCAGCGCTCCTCCTTGTAGGCGAGGAAGTAGGCCGCGCGCAAATCGCCTCCGGGAACTCCTGGCTGCCCTTGGAAGCTGCGGTGGAAGCTGCTGAAATCAGGCAACGGCGGTATCTCCTCGGTGAGCGCGCGGATGCGGGCCACATGCGCGAATTTGTCGTCGAGCTCGAAGCCCGAGTTGCGCTGCTCCAGTTCCTCGGCAATGCTGAGCAGCACCTTGGTGAGGTAGGCCAGCGAGCCGCGCGTGGTGCCGATGTTGGTCATGAAGAGCACCGAGTTCCGCGAGGTCTTGTTGATCTGGATCTGGTGCTTGTCCATCAAGAACTGGTTCTTGAAGGTGTCGCCGTCGATGCCGGTATGGCCCGTGAATAGGTTGATCTTGGTGGGATCCACGGCGAACTCATCCTCGGCCCAGGCGCGCTCGATCTCGTTCCAGCCTTGATCGCGGCGGTAGTAGCTGTCCAATCCGCTCTGGCGGTACTCCCCGGGGATCAGCTCGCCGATGGTGATGATGTCGAACCAGCGCTTCAGCTTGGGGTGCTCGCGCACGGTGCGGCGCAACAGCAGCCCCAATTCGATGGCCTTCTCCACCAACTCGTAGCCCTCGAACTCCACTTGCCTTCGCCCAATATCCATGCTCGCCAGGATCTGGTAGTTGGCACTGGTGCTGGTGTGCGTCATGTACGCCTCATGGAACGACGCCTCGCTCTTCTTCGCGAAGTCCTCGTCCCAGATGTGGATCATGCTGCCCTGTCTCAGCGAAGTGAGCGTCTTGTGCGTGCTCTGGGTGGCGTACACCCTGATCCGCACCTTGTCCGGATCGGGCATGCGCGGATCCTCGCCCTGCTTCAGGCCATTTAGGTGCTCCTCGTACGCAGCGCGGTATTCGGGCGTGCGGTACTTACGGGCGAGCTTGGCCGCCACATGCATGGCAGTGCGCTGCCGCAGCACATAACTGAATCGCGCGAAGGCCCACCATGCCTCATCCCAGAGAAAGACGATGTCGGGCTTGATGGCGAGCACTTCCTCCATCACGCGCTCTACGTTGTACACCACGCCATCGAAGGTGCAGTTGGTGAGCAGCAGCATCTTCACCTTGTCCAGGCGCCCGCCCTGCTTCAGCTTGAACAGCTGCTCGCGGATATGGCTCAGCGGGACTGCGCCATACATGCTGTACTTCTTCAGCGGATAACTGTCCAGATAGACCGGGTAGGCCCCGCTGAGCACCATACCGTAGTGGTGGCTCTTATGGCAATCGCGATCGATGAGCACGATGTCGCCGGGTTCGACCAAAGCCTGCACCACGATCTTGTTGGTGGTGCTGGTGCCGTTGGTGGCGAAGAAGGTGCGCTGCGACCCGAAGGCGCGTGATGCCAGCTCCTGCGCCTTCTTGAGCGGGCCGGTTGGTTGCAGCAAGGAGTCCAGTCCGCCCGTGGTGGCGCTGGTTTCCGCAAGGAAGAGGTTGCGCCCATAGAACTCGCCGAAGTCCTGGATCCATCGGCTCTTGAACACGCTGTTGCCGCGCGAGATGGGCATGGCGTGGAAGACGCCCATGGGCCGCTTGCTGTATTCTTTCAGCGCGGTGAAGAAGGGCGCCTCGTACTTCTCCTGCGTGCCGCGCAGCAAGGTGAGGTGCAGTTCGGTGAGGTCCTCCGTGCGATAGAAGATGCGGCGGAAGGTGGCGAGCGTCGAATCCTCCAAGCCATCGACAGGCGTGTCAGTCACGTAATAGCGGTCCACTTCGGGGCGGAACCAACGACACATGCGGCCGAGGTAGGGGCCCATGTTCGCGCGGCCGATGGCACCCGGATCGAGGGCATCGATGGCCCGCGTGAACTCGCGCAGGACGCCCTTGTGGTTGCTGCCCGCGAAGGGCACGCCGAAGCGCACCACCACCGCTTGGATGTTGTGGTTGAAGAGCAGGGCGATCAGCGCATCCTGCACAGTGCGCACCACCAGCGCGTCATAGACGAACGCATCACTCTTGTCGCGGATCTTCTGCAGCTTTTGCTTCAGCGCGGCTTCTTCTTCCTCGTCGAGGTCGTCCACGAAGAGCACCTCGAAGTAGTTGGGGCGCGGCTTGTCATCCTCCTCGGCCAGCAGCTCCTTCTTGCCCGCCTGCGGATCGAGTATGGCCGCCTGATCACTGCGAAAGGCGCCACTGCTGAGCATGCGCACCACATGGCTCACGGTGATGTGCAGACCGTGGTACTCACGCGTGCGCAGCATGTGCAGCAACTGCCCAACGGTCTCGCGCCCCGGGTAGGCCCAATACAATTCGATGGTGTGCAGATCGCGGAGGATGGCCTCCACCTCCTGCGGCGCACCACGCCCCTCATCGAGCTCCATGGTGGTGAGCTTCAACTGATCCCAGGTGTGCGAGCGCAGGCGCGCGGCATTGTAGTGCTGGCGCAGCGGGGTGTCGGTGGCGGTGCCTATGGCCATCAGATTGCCGATTGCGGGAAAGATAGGCGGGGCGCTGTGACGCATGAATGCCTGATGCAACGGCACTCTCCGGGGATTGGGGCCTCGCCTTCAACCCGCGATCGTTGAAACCGCTGCTTGGGCACGACGCGCGCGCCTAATGTGCCCGGATACCTTGCCCGCAACACCAACCGCCGCTGCATTGCATCAAGGCCCCATTGGCATCCCATCTGGCGCAAGCGCAGCGGCACAACACGCAACCGCATGAACGAGCGCGATTGGGACAAGGTGGCCAACAGCTTCGAGCAGGAGATATTCAATGTGCCGGCGAACGACACCAAGGGCATCATTGCCGGATGGGTGGAGAGCCTCGCCGCTGATGGTGCCGAGGCCACCGACCTGGGCTGCGGCGTAGGGCGCACGCTGCCCATGCTCGCGGAGCGGTTCGCGCGCGTGTACGCGGTGGACGTGAGCAGCCAATGCCTGGATGTGGCTGCCAAGGCGAATTCCGGGCGCACCAACATCACGTACGTGCATGCCGATGTGAGCGCCGACAAGAACAGCTACCCCGCCACCGATGTGGTACTGTGCATCAACACCTGGCTCAATGCTGCGCTCGAGATCCGTGAGGGGCTGATTGACCGCACCTGCAAGGGCGTGAAGAAGGGTGGCCACTTGCTATTGGTGGTGCCCTCGCTCAACTCGACGCTGCTCACGGCCTACCGGCACCTGCAATGGAACCTGCGTGATGGCATGGACCCCCTTGCGGCGCAGAAGGCCGCAGCGCTCAACAGCCACGGCTTGGAGCATGGCCTGGTGAGCATCGACAACGTGCCCACCAAGCACTACCTCCGCGAAGAGCTGGAGGCGCTGCTCAGCGATCGCGGCTTCCAAGTGCTCGACATCGAGAAGATCGAATACCCTTGGAGCACGGAGTTCGAGGCCCCTCCCAAGTGGATGAAGGCGCCGTATCCGTGGGACTGGTTCGTGGCGGCGAAGCGGGTGCGGTGATTCACCTGGGCTTGATGGCTCGGCCGAGCAGAAGGTCCATGTAAAACCCCGGCCTTCGCAAGCGCTCGCGCAGGTCCATGTCGGTGAACATGCTGCTGATGGTATCGGCGAGGGCCGGGTTCTTGTTGGCGCGGTCAACCACAAGGTCGAAGAGCCACGCCCTGTGCGCGAGCGATTGCAGCCGCGTGCTGATCGCGAGCTCCTTGCCCAGACGCTTCCACACGCGCGCGTCGTATCCACGTAACCGGTCAGCAGAGGTGTCGTTCGCGGCGATGGCCTCATGCGCGAGATCGGCAGCATGCACGCCGCTGATCATGGCGTGGCTGATGCCCTCGCCGGTGAAAGGATCGATCAAATGCGCCGCATCGCCCACGAGCAGGTAGCCATCGCCGCTGATGCGCTGCCGTTTGCTGGCCAAGGGCAAGCCCATGCCCTGCACGTGGCCTTCGATCTTTGCGCCGGCGAACCGGTCCGCGAGCTGCGGATGCGTGGCGATCAGTTCCAGCAGGAGTTTCTTCAGGTCGGCCTTGCGCTTCCGCACCACATCGCTGCGCAGGCCCAGGCCCACGTTCGCGCGTCCGTTCGCGAGCGGGAATACCCACAGGTATCCCGGCAAGAGGTCCTTCAGGAAGAGCAGCTCGATGAAGCCTTCGGGATCGAGGCCCTTCACGCCGCTGAAGTAGGCGCGCACGCCAGCGGCATGGTGGCGCGGCTCCATGGGCAGGCCCGCCACATGCCGGGAAAAGGATGAGTTCGCTCCGCTCGCATCAATGACGATGCGCGCGCTGATCGATTGAGCCGCGCCTTCGTGATCGATGCTGATGGACCATCCGTTGCCGGTGCGCTCGAACTTCTTCGCCGCGACGCCTTCGATCACGCGGATGCCGCTTGCGCGTTTCACCTGTTGTAACAGCAGGTCATCGAAGTCGAAGCGCGGCATGATCGCGCCCGGCGCTTCGCCCTGGCCGGTGTGCCGTGAGAAGGGCACGCGCAGCTCCCGGCCGCTCGGCGCTACGAAGGTGACGCCCCAGCTCGGCTGTGCGCGGGCATCGGATTTCACAAGAACGGCCAGCGCAGGGTCAAGTCGTTCCAATGTGCGCATCACCTTCCCGCTGAGCGCATCGCCGCACACCTTGTCGCGCGGGAAGTGCGCCTTCTCCAACACGATGGCCGGGATGCCGTGCTTCGCCAGTTGCAATGCCGCCGCGCATCCGCCGGGGCCGCCGCCGATGATGCAGACCTCGGCTTGCATGGTGCGGATCAGCCGCGCGCCGTTGCAGCGGTGAATTGGTCGAGGAAGCGCACGTCGTTCTCCCAGTACAGGCGCAGGTCGGGCACCCGGTAGATGAGCTGCGCGATGCGCTCCACGCCCATGCCCAATGCGAAGCCGCTGTACTCCTCGGGATCGATGCCGCAATTGGCGAGCACGGCCGGGTCGACCATGCCGCAGCCCATGATCTCCACCCAACCGCTGTGCTTGCACACATTGCATCCGGGGCCGCCGCAGATGGTGCAGCTCATGTCCACCTCGGCGCTGGGCTCGGTGAAGGGGAAGTAGCTCGGTCGGAGCCTGATGCTCACGTCGGGGCCGAACATGCTCTTGGCGAAGTAGTCGAGCGTGCCCTTCAGCTCGGCGAAGCTCACGCCTTTGTCCACATACAGCGCCTCCACTTGGTGGAACATGCAATGCGCGCGCGCGCTGATGGCCTCGTTGCGATAGACGCGGCCGGGCGAGATGGTGCGGATGGGCGGCTTCTGGTTCTCCATCACGCGCACCTGTACGCTGCTGGTATGCGTGCGCAGAGCCATGCCCTCGGCTCCGCTCGGGCCGACTTGGCTCTGCACGAAGAAGGTATCCTGCATATCGCGCGCCGGATGGTCTGGCGGGAAATTGAGTGCCGTGAAGTTGTGGTGGTCGTCCTCCACCTCGGGGCCTTGGCTCACGGTGAAGCCGATGCGCGCGAACACATCGACGATGCGTTGGCGCGTGATCGTGATCGGATGCAGCGAGCCAATGGGCTCCATGAGCGCGGGCGCGGAGCTATCCATCGCTGATGCGGCCTCTTCGTCCTTGCCGTTCAGGCCGGACTTCAGCTCTTCCCAACGGGCCTGCGCCTTCTGCTTGAGCTGGTTCATGCGCTGGCCCAGCGCACGCTTCTCTTCGCCGGCAACTTGCTTGAACGCCTCGAAGAGCTCAGTGACCGCCCCATTACGGCCCAGCATGGCCACACGGAAACGCTCCACTTCCTCGGCGGTACGGGCTTCGGCCTTGGCCAGGTCCTCTTCGAGCGAGGCGATGCGATCAATCAGGCTCATGATTTCGGGCGCACGAAGATGCGGATGTCCTTCAATGGCCGGTCGCGGCCATCGCACAAGGCGTTGCAGATGGCATCGAGCACCTCAAGGCCCTCGACCACTTCGCCGAACACGGTGTAGGCGCCATCGAGATGCGGTGCTCCGCCGATGGTGGCATAGATGCGGCGCTGCTCCTCGGTATAGCTCACGGGTGTTCCATAGCGCGCATTCCGTTCCATCACGCGTTCCAGATCGGCTGCCTCATGAGGGCGACCCTGCACGATGTAGAACTGGCTCCCGCTGCTGCGACGCTCGGGGTTCTGGTCGTCGGGCAACCGGGCGGCCGCCAAAGCCCCGCGCTTGTGAATGAACGCCGGCACCAGCTCAGCGGGCAGCGTATAGCCTGGCCCGCCTTGGCCAAGGGCCGCTTCGGGCTTGGCGTGCTTGCTCTCCGGGTCGCCCGTTTGCGCCATGAACCCGGGGATTACCCGGTGGAAGAGCAGGCTGTCGTAGGCCCCGGAGCGGGCCAGTTTGAGGAAGTTGTCCCGATGCTGCGGTGTCTCGTTATACAAAGCCACGATCATGTTGCCCATGGTGGTCCGGACCTCCACCAAGGGCCTGACAGGCGCCGCCGGGGCCTGTGCCACCGTCAAGGTGGTGGCCAATAAGCACGAGGCGGCCACGAAACCGAGCCGCCACCGTTGGGACCATCGCCTTACATTTGACATCCGCTTCACGAAGCGCCCAAAAGTAGACCAATGACCAAGTTCAACTCCTTCCGCGCTCTTACCGGCGCGCTGGTACTGGCACTCTTCGTCTTCGCTCTGCCTGCATGCAACAAGCAGAAGCCCACCAAGGCCCTGATCACGGTTCAGCTGGAAGACGGCACACCTGTGCCCGAAGCGCTGGTGAAGCTCTATGCCGATCCGGCTTATCCCTTGGGCGACCCGACCCGACTTGATCAGGAAGGCAAGACTGATGGCGGAGGGTTGGTCGTGTTCGACTACACTGACTTCTACAAGAAAGGGCAGAGCGGTTTCGCGGTGCTCGACATCATCTGCACCTGGGACACGCTCGTTGGCCAGGGCATCATCAAGATCGAAGAGGAGGAGGACAACCGCGAGACCATCACGCTGCTGCCTGCGGAATAAGGCTCAGGCCTTCTCGAAGTACGCGAGCACCGCTTCCTTCATCAAACGTTCCTGTTCCTCCGGCCCCAAAGGCGGCAAGTCCTGGATCCGCTCGAAGTGCGGCCAGCCATCCGCATCGCGGCCTAGCTCCTTGTAATAGCCATAGGGAAGCAGCAGGACGCAGATGCCGATGTGCATCAGCGCCACTTTCTCATCCTTCTTGAATTCGCGGGCGTGCTGCCCCAGCTCCTGCACGCCAATGAGGAAGATGACGGCGTTCAGGTCGAGCGCGCCTGCATCGAACCGCTTGCTCAACGAAGAGACCAGGTCGCGCCAGCGTTTTTCGAATGTGAGGTCCATGGGCTTGTTCAAATGCGCCGCTGCCGGACGCGATCCTCATCGACCGCTGTCAGACTGCCTTCGAACTGACAAAGCCCGGAAGCAAGGATAATGATCAATCGCCGCGCCACCTCCTCCGGGTGGCTGGGCTCGTACCGGAACAGCACGATGCCGCTGGGTGCTTTAAGGCGCTTCTTGAACACGAGCTCGCCGAAATCCTGATCATGGGTTACGAGGAGCCGGTGCTCCTTCGAGGCGTATTGCAGGATATCCGAGTCGTTCGGTATGCGGACATCCGTGCCGACGCGCTTCACATCGTGTCCGACCATACGTAATCGAATCGCCGACGCCTTTGCCACGCATTCATCGAGCAAGAATCTCATTTCGCGCCACCCAGCGGTTGAGGATAACGGCCGGCAGCGACGTTCTCGCTCATGAAGGCATAAATGGCTTTGATGTGGGCAGGCTTCAACCGTTCGTAGTTCTCCAACAGTTTCTCTTCCGTCCAGCCCTTGGCCATGAGGCCGAGCAGGAACTCCACGGAAAGACGCGTGCCCTTCACTGCAGGCTTGCCCTGCAGCACAGCGGGATCACTTGTGATGTACCTCCTCCACTCCATAGGGCAAATGTAGCTGCATGGCTGAGCGCGAATCACCATCTTCACCCGCCCATGAATTGGCTCGACCTCCTCATCGTGCTCCTGCTGGCCATGGCCGGCTGGCAGGGCTTCCGGCGCGGCTTCATCATCGAATTGGCCTCGCTTGCGGGATTGCTGCTCGGCATCTGGACAGGCATCCGTTTCAGCGACCGCGTGACCGAGGCATTAGAGCTGGAGGTGAAGCATGCTGCCGTTGCCTTCCTGATCACCTTCCTGCTGGTACTGTTGCTCGTGGTGCTCGTCGGCCACCTGCTCACCAAGGTCATCGATTTGGCGCAATTGAGCCTGCCGAACAAAGTGGCCGGGGTCGCCTTCGGCGCGCTGCGCTCAGCCTTCATATTGAGCATCGCGCTCAATCTCCTCCACGGCTGGACAGAAGGGCGATTGCCCCCGGCCGATGTGCGCGATGCCTCAAGCCTTCACGAGCCGTTGAGGG
>DAORNP010000135.1:0-377 GCA_035441065.1 Flavobacteriales bacterium
AGAGCTGGCCCCAGATGGGGATGAGCATCTTCCAACCATCACTGGACGGGCGACCGACGATGCGCATGAAGACGACCACGTTCCAAACAGGCACGAAGGCCGCTATGCCAGGCTGGCGGCACTTCTCATAGAGGCGCCATTGCGCCAGGATGGCGATGGCAGCAATGAAAGCCAGCGCGTAGTAGAAGGCGTTGCCCAGATGCAACGTGTAGTAGAAATAGTCGTGGAAATCCTTCAGGTAATCCATTTCGTGCAGGTTTTTATGGGGTGGTAAGGCCCCGGATGGCAGGCGGTTCCTTACAAATAGACGCCCCGAACGGGGTCAAGTTGCCTTGCCAACGCGGGCTTCTATCCCCAGCGTGCTGTGCATTCGGCCA
>DAORNP010000135.1:507-3502 GCA_035441065.1 Flavobacteriales bacterium
GCCGGTCCAAGGGAGCTTCTGAAGCTCCTTAATGGCCTTGTCCGTGATCTTCTTCGGCGGGATGCCCTGCTCCAGGCACACCAAGCTGATGAAGTGCTCGGCCAGCAAGGGGATGTCTTCCAGGCGCTCGCTGAGGCTAGGCACATGGATGGGGATCACGCTGAGTCGGTGGAAGAGGTCCTCGCGGAAATGGCCCTTCTCGATTTCCTTGCGCAGGTCCTTATTGGTGGCGGCGATCACGCGCACGTTCACGCTCACGTCTTTGTCGCCGCCCACCGGGGTGATGCGCCCTTCTTGCAACGCGCGCAGCACCTTCGCCTGCGCGCTGAGGGCCATGTCGCCGATCTCGTCGAGGAAGAGGGTGCCGCCGTCGGCCAGCTCAAACTTGCCTTTACGGTCCTTGATGGCGCTGGTGAAGCTGCCCTTCATGTGCCCGAAGAGCTCGCTCTCGATGAGCTCACCAGGGATGGCCGCGCAATTGACTTCGATGTAGGGCCCTTCGGCGCGGCTGCTCTTCTGGTGGATCATGCGCGCCACGCCTTCCTTGCCCGCGCCGTTGCCGCCGGTGATCAGTACGCGCGCATCGCTGGGCGCCACCTTCTCGATCATCTCACGGATCGCTGCCAGTGCCTTGCTCTCGCCGATCATCTGCACGGTGCCGCCCTTGGCCTTGCCCACCTTCTGGCGCAGCACTTTCGTTTCCTGCACCAGGTGGCCGCGGTCCAGCGCGTTGCGCACGCTCACCAGGATGCGGCTGATGTTGGGCGGCTTTTCGATGAAGTCGAAGGCGCCTTTCTTCAAGGCGTCCACGGCGGTGTCGATGGTGCCGTGGCCGCTGATCATCACCACCGGCAGCTCCTCGTTGTGCGCCTGTAGCTTGGTGAGCACTTCCAGCCCATCCATCTTGGGCATCTTGATATCGCAGAGCACCAGGTCGTACTTGCCCTTGGTGGCCTTCTCCAGACCGGCCATGCCGTCCTCGGCTTCGTCCACCTTGTGCTTCTCGTGCTCCAGGATGTCGCGCAGCGCGGCGCGGATCGCTTTCTCGTCGTCGATGATGAGGATGTGGGCCATGCGTCTCAATCCCGGTTTCGCGGGTGCGGGCAAAGATGCGCAGGGGAATGAGGCGGAGGATTAGCTTGCCGATGGTCCGATCCCGGCTATGGGGCCAGCGATCGGAACCGATCAACGCCAAGCCACCGATTCACCCTTTCATCGTCATCGATCCATGCAGCGCACAATTGCCCAATTGATCTTTTGCCTGGTGCCTTTGTCCGGTTTCGCACAGGACATGCTCCCAGAGCTGCACATTTGGCGGCCCAACAGCACGGTGTTGTGCATCTCCGTGGATAGCGCGAACAACGTGGCGTACATCGGCGGCTTGTTCACGAGCCTCACGGATCCGGATCCACCTTTCACTACTGGTGAACCGCTTCCGTGGAATCCTGACCCGAATTACCATGTGTACTCCATCGCGCAAACAGCGAATGCCGTGTACCTCGGCGGCGGCTTCTACACCATCGCTGGGCAGTCGCGGGCGGGCTTGGCCGCCGTGGACAAGGTCACTGGGGCCCCACAATCGTGGAACCCTGCACCAGGGCCGAACGTGCTGGCCATGTCGATTGCTGCGGGCAAGCTCTTCGTTGGCGGCACCTTTTCCTTCTTCGCGGGTGGTTTATGGCGCACCTACAGCGCTGCGTTCGATCTGAGCACAGGCGCAATCACCAGTTGGTACCCTGCACCAAACAACTTTGTACTGGCCTTGCAGCCGATCGGCACCACCATGTATCTGGGCGGCCATTTCACCACGCTATCCGGTGGCCTGCCCAGCCCCTACCTCGCTGGCGTTGACATGAACTCCGGGACGACCCTGAGCTTCGTATCGCAACCGAACGGCGTGGTGCGGGCACTGACAACCGCCGGAGGGCGCCTGTACCTGGGCGGCGAGTTCACCGAGGTGGATGGTGTGCAGCGCAGTCGTGCGGCCGCGCTGGCTGGTGGAAGCCTGCATGGCTGGAACCCGGCTCCGAACAACACGGTGGAAGCATTGGTCAAGATCGGTACGCAGATCGGCATCGGCGGGACCTTCATTAGTGCAGGTGGTCAATCCTATGGTTCCCGTTTGGTGGTGGTGAACGGAATAACGGGCGCGGCCACCGCTTGGAATCCCGGCGTGAATGGACCGGTTTCGGCACTGGCCGCGAGCGGCGGGCGTTTGCTGGCTTGCGGCGGGTTCAGCACCGTCATGCAGTTCGAGCAGCTGAATTTCACCAGTTTCACCCCGGCTCCGCCGCTGGTGCGCGTGCAGCCGCAAGTCTTTCTGGAGGGTTGCTATGTGAGCGCCCAACTCACCATGCACGACTCGCTCAGGCGAGCCGCATTGGTGCCGCAGACCGAACCGTATTCCGCGATGGGCTATTCCTTCACCAGCGGCGGTGCCTACGGCACGATCACTTCCTCGGCCATGGCGAACGCCACGACCACGGCGGTGGTGGATTGGGTGGTGGTGGAGCTGCGCGATGCCGTGGATCCTACGGTGATCGTGGCGAGCAAGCGGGGCGTGCTGCTGCGCAATGGGAATGTGATGGATGTGAATCGCTTGTCGCCGCTATGGATACCAGTCGCTCCGGGCAGCTATCGCGTGGCTGTGCGGCACCGCAACCACCTCGGTGCCATGACGGCCGCTCCGGTGGCCTTGTCAGCGACCAGCACGGTTGTCAACTTCACGGCATCGGGTTTCGCCACTTACGGAACGAATGCCATGAATAGTGTTGGTGCGAGGCAAGTGCTCTGGCCCGGTGATGCCACCGGCAATGGCGAGGTGCAATACGTGGGCAACGGCAACGACCGCGACCCCATCCTGCTCGCCATTGGGGGCAGCACACCCACCAACACCGTGAGCAATGTGTACAGCCCGCTGGATGTGAACCTCGACGGCGTAATCAAATACGTTGGCGCGAACAACGACCGGGACATCATCCTCACCACTGTGGGC
>DAORNP010000135.1:3621-3912 GCA_035441065.1 Flavobacteriales bacterium
GCATGACCACGTACATCGGCGTCACGCAAGGATGCCACGTGAACCAGCAAGCGATGGTGTTCACCAATAGCGGTACACCGCCATACACCATCGTCATCGAGAAGCGAGACGCCATATCACAGACCTATTCCCAGCTCATCACGGTGACGAATGACACGGCCGGCGCGTACGTAACGCTCGGAGGGCCGTTCGAATGGGACAACACCGATCGCGCGCGGGTGACGGTCACCGATGCCGCCAATTGCGTGGCCACTTGGACGGAGACCCTCGGTGTGTTCGTGACGTTCCTCC
>DAORNP010000135.1:3926-7855 GCA_035441065.1 Flavobacteriales bacterium
AATTGCACCACTGGCACGAGCACCGTCGACCTCTACACCCAATTGTGCCCGAATGGGAATCTGTTCTCCTTGGATGGTGGCCCCCTGCTCGTCTTTCTCGCACACTGGACATACGTAAGTCCTGGCACATACCGCTATAATGGCGCGCTTGCCCCTGGGCCGCACACATTGGTGATGAGCGATACGCCCTGCTCGAGCGCTCCCGCATCCCCGACCTTCTGCTATGAACCGCCATCGATCGCTTTCACCATTCCTGCTGTGAGCGCTGCTGATTGCGGCGTGAACTTCAGGTTGCGTGCCGGTTTGGATGGCGCGCTGCCCTCAGGGGTCATCATGAGCGATGCGCTGAGGACAACTGGGCTGATTCCGACTGCAGAACCATACTCGACCATGGGCTATTCATATGTGGGTCAAGCGCCAGGCGCCACGGTCCCTCCAGCACTGCTCGCCGTCACCGGCAACGATGCGATCGTCGATTGGGTGGTCATCGAATTGCGCAGTGCAGCCACTCCATCTACAGTGGTCCATTCCAAAGCCGCGTTGATGCAACGCGACGGCGCTGTGATCGATACCGATGGAGATTCCTACATCAACATGCCAGTGACTCCGGGCAGTTATCATGTAGCGCTCAGGCACCGCAATCACCTGAGCGTGATGACCTCGAGTCCCAGGACACTCGCGCTCAATCCGACCAACACCTTGGTGGATTTCTATGGGCAGAGCTCAGGGACCTATGGCACGAATGCCAGGGTGCAACGCGGAACAGTCTGGTGCCTCTGGGCCGGCGATGCCACGTGCAACGGCGAAGTGAAATACGTGGGCAACGGCAACGACCGCGACCCCATCCTCCTGGCCATCGGCGGCAGCACGCCAACCAACATGGTGAGCAATGTGTACAGCCCGCTGGATGTGAACCTGGATGGGCAGATCAAGTACATCGGCGCGAACAACGATCGCGACATCATCCTGACCACCGTGGGCGGTAGCACGCCGACGAATACGCGCACACAGCAATTGCCATGAAGCGCCTCGCGATAGTGCCGATCATCCTTGTCGTCGGTGCGTTGCATGCGCAAACGCCCGGCAGCGTGGACCCCGCCTTCAACCCTTCGGACATCGGTTATGGCCGAGGCGATGGATTCTACGGCTACCTTTCATGTGGCACCACCCAGGCCGACGGCAAGGTCCTGGTCGGAGGCGATTTCACCGGATACAGCGGCTTGGGTGGAGGCACCACCACGATCGGGCTCAAACGACTCGCCCGGCTGAACGCAGACGGCACATTGGACCAATCACTAGCGATCGGCAGCGGTTTCAATGCTGGCACCGTGCGCAAGATCCTCGTGCAGGCTGATGGGATGATCATCGCACTGGGTGATTTCACCTCCTACAACGGAACCGCTGCTGTGGGCATCGCACGGCTCACTTCCACCGGGGCCATCGATCCCACGTTCATCAGCGGCACTGGTTTCACCGGTGGCTATCCCGAGGATGCCGTATTGCAGCCCGATGGGAAGATCGCCGTCGTCGGCACGTTCACCGCCTACAACGGGAGTGCTTGCGGCAAGGTCGCGCGTCTGAATGCGGATGGCGGTTTTGACGCCACGTTCGTCACAGGCACCGGGTTCACCGGCTCCGGCGTGAACGCGATCGCGCTGCAGACCGATGGCAGTTTCGTGCTCGGCGGCGGCTTCACCGCTTACAACGGAACGGCGCGGGGCAACATCGTGCGTATCAGCTCCACCGGTGCCATCGATGCGGCCTACCATCCTGGTGGCGTGGGCATGGACGATGGGGTGCAGGACATCGCCATTCAGACCGATGGGAAGGCGGTGGTGGTGGGTTCGTTCGTAAACGCGGGCGGGGTATACAAGCGCAGCGCGGCGCGGCTGTTTTCCACGGGCGCGGTGGATGCCACCTTCGATCCCGGCACAGGTCCGGACTCGCATGTTACTGATGTTGCCATCACCTCTGCGGGCCAGGTGCTCATCGCGGGATTCTTCAGCACTGTGAATGGCATCGCACGGGCCCACTTCGCGAGGCTCACTAGCACCGGTGCTGTGGATGCGACTTTCGTGGTGAATGAAGGCACGGACTATCCCGTGCGGGGCATCGCGCTGCAAACGGATGGCAAGGCCGTGATCCTCGGCCCGTTCGTCCGGTACAACGGCTGGCTGCGCCAGGGCATCGCACGCGTGAACACCAACGGAAGCATGGACACGGGTTTCTTCACCGGCGGCGGCGTGTCGCTGGAGCCCGGGTGGATCGCCCGCGTGAACGCCATCGCCGTACAACCCGACGGCAAGGCCCTCGTGGGAGGACTCTTCCAAGGCTACAACGACCGGCCAGCCTCCGGACTGGTGCGCGTGAATGCGAACGGCACGCTCGACGCCACCTTCAATACCGGTACCACGGACATCGTCGTGGCGGTGAACGCGCTTGCCGTTCAGCCCGATGGCAGGGTCCTCGCGGGCGGTGCTTACAGCTTCACGGGCAGCACCAGCCAAAGCATCACGCGCTTCACCTCCACTGGAGCGCTCGATGCGACCTTCCTCAGCGGAGCAGGCTTCACCGGCGATGTGCGCGCTCTCGCGCTCCAGCCCGATGGCCGGATCCTGGTGGCTGGCAACATGTCGGCTTACAACGGCACCGCATGCCGGCGCGTGGTGCGCCTGAATGCGAACGGCACGCTCGATGCAACCTTCAACACGGGCACTGGGCCTGATGCACAGGTGAACGCCATCGCCCTCCTACCGGATGGCAGCTTGGTGATCGGCGGATCCTTCACGCAGGTGAATGGGAATGCGCGTGGCGGCCTTGCGCGCTTGCAGTCCGATGGCAGCCTTGATCCCGTGTTCCCCTCCGGAGCCGGGACCAGCGGATATCATCTGGGCTCGACGTTCCCGCACGTTGAGTCCATCGTCGCAATGCCCGATGGCCGCTTGTTGGTCGGCGGCGACTTCACGCACGTGCATGGCATTGACCGCTCGTGCATCGCACGGCTGCTTTCCACAGGCGCGGTGGATGCCACCTTCGATCCCGGTTATGGCGCCAACCAGACCGTGACCAGCCTCGCCCTGCAGCCCGATGGCAAAGTGGTCGTTGGCGGGAAGTTCACGAATATGAACTGGGCCAACCGCCATATGCTTTGCCGTCTGAACCTGGACGGCAGCCTGGATGGGAATTACCCGGTGCAGATCGGAATCGGAGCCGGTATCTGGGCGCTGGCACGCCTGACAGACGGCGATGTGCTCGCTGGCGGGGAATTCACTGAGTTGAATGACGTGGGCCGCAACCGCCTCGCGCGCGTGAACGGTGGCGATGTCTCCGTGAGCGTCTCCGTGCGCGCGTTCCTGCAAGGACCTTATGACAACACCACGCAGACTATGAGCGACGCGCTAAGGGCCACTTCACTCCTGCCGGCCATCGAACCCTATTCCGCGTCGGGTTATGACCATGTCGCCGGCGGAGGGGGAGGTTCCGTATTGCCTGCCGTGCTGGCTATCACGGGCAGCAATGCGATCGTGGACCATGTGGTGGTGGAACTCCGCAACGCGGCAACACCCGGGACGGTGCTGGCCACGCAGTCTGCCTTGATACAGCGCGATGGCGACGTGGTGGCGATGGATGGCACGGCACCCGTTACGCTGTATGCCGCGCCTGGCAATTACCATGTGGCCCTCCGCCACCGCAACCACCTCGGAGTGATGACCTCGGCTTCCCTACCACTGACCAGCGCGACAACCACCGTGGACTTCACGCTGGTCGGCACCCCCACCTTCGGAACGAATGCCCACGTGCAGATCGGGTCGCGCATGGCGCTTTGGGCTGGCGATGCCACCGGCAACGGCATCGTGCAGTACGTGGGCAACGGCAACGACCGCGATCCCATCCTCATCGCAATTGGGGGCAGCACGCCCACCAATACC
>DAORNP010000135.1:7895-9051 GCA_035441065.1 Flavobacteriales bacterium
GATCAAGTACATCGGCGCGAACAACGATCGCGATCTGATACTCACCACCGTGGGCGGGAGCACACCGACGAATACGCGCGTGCAGCAAATGCCTTAGCGCATCACCACCGCTGCCCCTTCTTTGAGCGCATACCTGCTCCAAGCCAGTTCGCGAATACCGCCGGCCAGCAGCACGCGGTCGATCTGGATGAGCGCATAGGGGATGGTATCCACGCGGTGCTCGGGAAGGCCGGGCACGTGCAAGCGCTCGGCCCGTGTCATGCGCAAGAGCCGGTCCTTGATGGCATCGAAGTGCAGCGTGGTGAAGGGCAAGGTGCGCATCTCATCGGTGATCGCAAGGCCCTGCTCTGCTGCCACGATCCGCGCCAGCGTGTCGAAGCTGCCCGCGCTGCCCACCAGCACATGCGGCTCCTGGCGCTCCACCACGGCATAGAGCGCTTCCAGCCGGTCGTCGAGGTGCGCGGCGATGCGGGCCTCCTCTTCCACGGTGATGGGATCGCTGATGGGGATGCGCTCGCGCAGGCGCGTCACGCCCAACTCGAAGCTGCGCTTCCACATAAGTGCCTTGTTCGTGGCGAGTGTGAACTCCGTGCTTCCACCACCGATGTCCATCACCAGCGATGGTTGTGACCCGAACGGCACTGCTTGCCGCACGCCGGCAAGGATCAACTCAGCTTCTTGTTCGCCCGGGATGATCGTAATGCCGATTCCCAGTTCCTCCTGTGCCCGCCGAACGAATTCGTTTCCATTGCGCGCGTTGCGGAGCGCCGAAGTGCCGAAGCCGCGGATGCTCCTTGCACCGAGCGATTCGGCCTTGGCCTTGTGCTGTCGCAATGCCTCCAAGCCGCGCGCGATGGCATCAGCCGCGATAATGCCCTGTTCAATGCCTCCTCTTCCAAGGAAGACGGGCACCTCAACGCTATGGATGATGCGCAATCCCGTTTCGCCCTGCACATAGACCAGCAGGTTGAAGGTGTTGGTGCCGAGGTCAACAATCGCGTTCATGGATCACAATCGCCCGAAAGGGTCGACGCTACGGTTCGATAACCTGCAACCCCCAACCCGCCCAACCTTCAACCTTTGTACATCAACCACCTGCCCAGTTCCTTCCAACTCACCTTTTTCCCGTACATGAGGATGCCGGTACGGTAGATGC
>DAORNP010000135.1:9061-10371 GCA_035441065.1 Flavobacteriales bacterium
GGCCCGCGAGCCACACGCTGCCAATGAAGGTGCCCACCAACAGCAGCATGCTCAGCGCGAGTTGCCACATCGGCACGGTGCCCATCACCACGCGCACCATCATCACGATGGGGCTGGTGAGCGGGATCATGCTGCCCCAGAAGACGGCAGGGCTCTCGGCATTCACCACGGCGAGCTGCGCGATGAAGATGGCCACGATCATGGGGATGGTAACCGGGAACATGAACTGCGGCGTGTCGGTCTCGCTGTCCACGGCACTGCCAATGGCGGCGAGCAAGCTGGCGTAGAGCAAGTAACCGCCCACGAAGAAGAACGCGAACACGGCAAGCACCAGCGGGATGTTCACCTGCGCGATGAACTCCGCCACCTTATCAGCATCAACAGGAGGTGCTGCGGATTCGGCCTGCGCGGCGATCAGCTGCTGCTGCACCTGCGTGGTCATGCCGCTCTCGGCGAGCACGGCGGGGTCGAACTTGGAGCTGGCGAGGACCGCGAGGCCGATCACGAGCATCAAGCTGGTGATCCCGATCCACAGCATGAACTGCGTGAAGCCCACCATGGCCACGCCCACGATCTTGCCCATCATGAGCTGAAAGGGCCGCACGCTGCTGATGAGCACCTCCACGATGCGGTTCTGCTTCTCCTCCATCACGCCGCGCATCACCTGCACGCCGTACATGAAGATGAAGATGAACATGAAGTAGCCGAAGAAGAAGCCGATCATGGCCTTGGCGTCGGCCATCGATTCCTTGCCAAGGTCCTTCACGTCGAAGAGCTTCAAGTCAAGCGGTTTTCGGACGCGGGCATACGCCTCTCGATCGATTCCTTCCTTCTGGAGCTTGGCGATCTCGATGCTCTTCTCCAACTCAGCACGTATCCACTGTTTCGCGAACTCGCTGGGCTTGGTCTTGTAGATCAGGTCAGCGCGCGGATTCTCGGTGATGCTGCCTTCCAGCAGGCGCACCTGGATGTTGTACGGGCTCTCCTTGAAGGCGCTGTCGGTCCACGCCTTCCCATCGAGGAAGAAGGTGAGCTGAAGGCTCTTGTTGTCTTCAAGGCGTCGGCCGATGAGCCCCTCCTGATCCACGACGAGCACCTTGTAGTCCGTGGCCTCTTGCATGCCCACCCAGGCCATGGCCAGCACGGCGCCGGTGATCAGCAGCGGCCCCAGGATCGTCATAATCAGGAAGCTGGGCTTGCGCACGCGGGTGATGAACTCGCGCCAGAGGATGAGCCGGATCTTCTTCATGCGTTCATTCAGTCATGCCAGGTGTGACGCCCTCTGGTGACTTTTCGCTCACCACCTTGAT
>DAORNP010000136.1:0-1342 GCA_035441065.1 Flavobacteriales bacterium
GGCCTTCAGCCTGGATTGGAACCTGCAGGGCGGAGCATCGCTCGATTGCACCGTTCTCAGCGCTGCACTGCTCGGTCCCGAAGCGCGCGACGAGGCCCACCGAATCATCGTGGACTGGACCACCTTGGAGGAGGTTGGGACCGCCAGCTTCGTGGTGGAACGGGCCGAAGGCAATAGCGACCACTACGCCGCTATCGGTACGGTGAGCGCCATTGGCGGACCGGGCGTGACCAAGCGTTACGAGTTCATGGACCCGCACCCGCATCTTGGACTGAACCGCTACCGGCTGAAAGTGCTCGATGGCCAAGGCGCATGGGAGCATTCGCGCACCGTTGCCGTGCTGCACGGGCAACTGATCGCCGAACCCGTGATCAGCCCGAACCCCACACAGGACCGAGCCGTGGTCTCCTTCGAAGGCAAGACCGAAGGCGACATGATCATTGAGCTCTTCGACGGCACCGGGCGCGTGCGGACGCAGTTGCGGACCAGCGTTCACGTGGGCCGGAACGCGGTGGACCTGCCCCTGACCGGCCTGGCCGAGGGCCACTACACGGTGCGCCTTTGGCCCCAAGGCGGTGCTCCCGAGCATCTTCGGTTGGCCATTGCGCGTTGAAGCCGTAGGCAACCATCCGCCGGGCGTCCGTCTTCGAGGGTCGAGCTACCATGGGCGTCGATCCATGGGTGGCGGTTAACAACCTGCTAATGGCTCCTATTCCCTTGGAAGTCAGTTTCGTCTAAATTGGCACCGCCGAAACAGTCCATTCACGCATGATGCTACGGTACACCTTGGCTTTTGCCCTGCTCGCCATTGCGGCAGGCACGCGCGCGCAGCAATCATCCTACCTCTTCTTCGAGGCCGCGCAGCCCGTGCCATCGGCACAACTGAAGATGCTCGTGGAAGCATTGACCGCGGTTGACGCCAACGCGGAGCTCTTCCACTCGGATGACCAGCGGATCCTGCAGCTGAAGAGCAGCACCGTGCAGGATGAAGCGGTTTACCGCGCAGCGATCCAAGGGCGCGGCATCGTGCTGCTGCCCGGACTGCGCACGGCCGATGAACTCGGCCTCAACGCACAGCCCGCCGTACCGGTGTACCAGCCCACCGGCGATGAAGCAGCTGACATGGCCCGCTACCGCGCCGCCGTTGAGCAATGGAATGCGCTGCATCCCGAAGCGCAATTGAGCACCACCCCGATCCACCACCGATAAACCGGCACAATGATCAAGCATATCGCGCTCGCGCTTTGCAGCAGCCTCTTGGCCGCAACGGTGATGGCCCAGCCGCCCTGCGCCACAGCTTACACTACACCTGGTAGCCAAACGCTCGTCCCCAACGCAAATT
>DAORNP010000136.1:1424-3150 GCA_035441065.1 Flavobacteriales bacterium
TTCATCTGGCATGGTGGTGGGCATGGGGGTAAGCGGCCCGAACATTCCTCCCGGCACCACGATCACCGCCATTGCAGGCACCACCATTACGCTGAGCAATCCGGCATCGGGCACTGGCACCAGCGTTTTGCACGCCTACACCGCGTTATCGCCTTATGCGAACAACTTTCCGCCCAACAACCCCATCCAGCCGGGTGGTACTAGTTCCAACAATTCAGCCTGCTCCGTGTGCCCGGCCGTGTTCAGCACGAACATCTGCTCGGGCCAGTACATAAACTATCACATGTGCGCCGGCAATGTGTACACCATCTCGATGTGCAATGCTGCCGTGGCATGGAACTCGGTTCTCACCGTCTCGAATAATTCGACCGGTGCGCTGGCTGTCGTAAATCCTCCCTCATGGAACGATGACGGCTGCGGCACGGCTGGCGGTCATGCCACCTTGAACTTCGCCCCAGCAACCACCGCCACTTACCGCATCCGCCTTTGGAACAACACCTGCACGGTGGATTTGACTGGCACTCAATGCGGCTTGATCCAGATTGCTTGCAATCCGGTACCCCCGCCACCTTCGAATGATGAACCCGCCAATGCGACCAACTTGGGTTCGCCAGCGCCCACGAGCTGCACCATGGTGGGCGGCACGGTGGCTTGGGCAACACAATCGGCGGGCGGCAACCCAAGCGGATGCGCCGCCGGTGGTTGCGCTACTGCAACCGGCTCCTTCAGTGGTTACGACGTGTGGTACAGCGTGGGTGTTCCGGCCAGCGGCAACCTGTCCGTGATCCTGCAAGAGATCAGCGCACAGGACATCGCCTTCGCCGTGTACACCGGTGTTCCTGGCGCGCTCACCATTGTACCCAACAGCTGCAATTGCAACGACTTCGTTTCCCTGAGCGCGCTTGCGCCGGGCACCACCGTTTACATCCGGGTATGGCCGCAGACCGGCGCTCCCAACATGGGCAGCTTCCAGATCTGCGCTTACGAGCCCATCCCACCACCCAACGATAACCCGTGCGGCGCCACCGGTCCGTATGCCCTACCGGTCACGGCTTCCTGCTCGCTCACGCCCTTCAGCACGCAGAACGCCACATCACTGCCAGCACTCTACACCGTGCCCGCTCCCACCTGCGGCACCCCGGTGGCCGGCGGCGACGTATGGTTCGCGGCCGTGATGCCCGGAACAGGTTCCATGACCATCAACACCCAGGCCGGCACGCTCAACGACATGGCCATGACGGTGTACACCGTGAGCGCCGGCACCATGAGCACCGATTGCTCCACGCAAGGCGCGGTCACGCTCACGCAGGTGGCCTGCAACGACAACTTCGGCGCCAGCAACATGCCCAGCGTGACCGTGAGCGGCACAGCAGGCGTGATGTATTACATCCGGATGTGGAACAAGACCACCGCATTCGGAACGTCCAGCATCTGCGCCATCGTGAACACCCCTCCTGGCAACGATAACCCGTGCGGCGCGTTGCCTCTGCCCGTGGCCCCAGGCTGCTATTTCAATCAGCCGTATTCCAACCAGAACGCCACCAACACGCCCAATGCCATTGGTGGCCAGCACACCACCATCAACGGTCCCACCTGCGGCGCACCGGTGAACAACGATGTTTGGTTCACGGCCACAGTGCCGGCCAACGGCCAATTGCAACTCGACTCGGATGACCTGCTGATGACCGACGCCGCCTACGCGGTGTACACAGCCACGGGGAACTGC
>DAORNP010000136.1:3240-4848 GCA_035441065.1 Flavobacteriales bacterium
ACGGGCCTCACACCGGGCACCACGGTGTACATCCGCGTATGGCGCCAGCTCGGCAACGACGGCACCTTCCTGCTCTGCGCGAGGAACACAGCTACACCAGCCCCCTGCTCCTATACCCTGCGCTTGGCCGATAGCGCGGGCGACGGCTGGAACGGCGGTTTCGTGACCCTGTGCATCAACGCAAGCTGCACCAACTACACGGTCTATGGCGGCATCAGCACGGTGGTGTTCAGCGCCCCGGTGGGTGCCAACGTCACCCTCTCCTACACCCCGGCCGGTGGTTTCCAGAACCAGATCTCATACAGCATCATTGCGAACAACGGCTTCACCATGTTCGCCAGCAGCAACCCGCCAGCGAGCGGCCTCAACACGGTGTTCACGGTGAATACCAATTGCAACGTGCCGCCAGCGCCCATCTCCGACTGCATCGGCGCGCAGCAGATCTGCAACTCCCAAGCGTTCACCTTCGCACCCGGCAACTTCGGCAACTCGCAGGACCTGAACAACAACAACCGCGGCTGCATGCTGGCCCTCGAGCGCCAAGGCGTTTGGCTCCGCTTCACCACGAACGCGGCTGGCACGATAGCCTTTAACGTCGCCGTAACCCCAGGAACCGACTATGACTTTGCCGTCTGGGGTCCATACAACGGCACGCCTCCCTGCCCCCCGACCACCCCGCCGATCCGGTGCAACTGGTCCGCAGTGGCCAATACCACGGGCTTGAGCACAACGGCCCTGAATGCCACCGAAGGTGCTGGCGGCCCGCCCTTCAGCAGCGCCATCACCGCTGCGGCCAACCAGACCTACCTGCTCTACATCGACAACTACTCGATGAACGGTCTTTCGTTCACCTTGAACTGGAACAACACGCCAAACACGATTCTGGATTGCAACCTGCTCCCGGTGGAGTGGTTGGGCCTGAACGCCGAGCCCAGGGGCAAGGAAGTGCTGGTGACCTGGCAGACCGCCAGTGAGCAGCAGAGCGAGTACTTCCGCGTGGACCGCTCGAAGGATGGCCGTGAGTTCCATGCGGTGGGCATGGTGCAGGCCGTTGGCAACAGCCATTCCGCGACCACATATGCCTTCACGGACAAGGAGCCGTTGAATGGCCTGAGCTACTACCGCGTGGAGCAGATCGCCACCAACGGTGATGGCCAGCTCTCGCCGGTGGTATCGGTGATGATGCGAGGCGGCAGCAACCTGATGGTGTTCCCGAACCCGGCCAACGCAAGCCTATGGGCCAGCTTTGAGTCCGTAGCCGATGGACAAGCCAACTGGCGGATTGTTGATGCCAGCGGTCGCGCTGTGGCCATGGGCCGCACCAACACCCTTGCCGGCATGAATCAAGTGGAACTGCCCTTGACCATGGATGCCGGCAGCTACCTGATCGAGTTCTTGGATGAGCGCGGCGGCATGCTCGGGCATGCCCGCTTCATCAAGCGCTAGCTTCCCAAGCCTTTTCAGGGCAAAGCCCGGCAGCTGATCCTGCCGGGCTTTGTTCATATCCGATGCCCGCGCCGCAGAGCGGAGCAGCCGAAGCCCGCGCCCAACTTGCGTAGGCGCACCGCTTGGCCGTTGGTGGAACGCGTTCAGTTATCAACCGCACGG
>DAORNP010000136.1:4858-8334 GCA_035441065.1 Flavobacteriales bacterium
CCCGCCACTGTCCACACCGTCACCAAGTCGGGATAACTGGCCCCGAGCCGCCCATTGGCGCTCAAAGCCTCCCTGTCGAATAGGTGCGAACCGAACACGGTGCTCGAAGGTTGTTAACACGAACGCGGTGATATATTCACCCCCGCATGGCGTGGGATTGCCCTAACTCCCTAAGAACCACCCGCATGGCGATAGCTTACTCCTCCACCTCCAGGTTCAGTCCCAAGCATTCAGCAACCCTTGCATTGGCACTGTTGCTCGCCTTGGCCTGGGTGGCTGCCCCGAGTTCAACGGCCACTGCCCAATGCACGGGAACCGCCATGGGTGCAACGGCTCTGGTAGCGAATGGCAACTGGCTACCACCAACCGTTCCTGCTGCACCTCCAGTCTGGCCGAACAACTACCCGCCGATCGGGGCTTCCTACGGCACGCCGACTACGAGTTCCTGTACCATTTGCCCTGCCACGTTTGAAGTTCCGATTTGTGGCAACCACTATGCGCAAATCTTCATGTGCCAAGGCAACGAGTACACCTTCAGTCTTTGCACCAGCGCACCGGCCAACAATTTCTCGCTGAGCATTACGAGCGGCACTTTCGCGGCTGTTGCCCCGGGCTACTTCGGACCTGCATTTGATAACGACGGCTGCGGTATTCCCAATGGTCCTGCTCAGTTCACCTTCAGCCCACAGACCAATGCACTTTACCGGGTGCGGATCTTCCAGAACCCCTGTGTGCTGAACGCCACCCTCTGTGGCACTTTGCGCATCACGTGCAGCATTCCGACGCCGCCACCGAACGACGTGCCTTGCGCTGCCACATCGCTGGATGTGCCGATTGCCTGCACCTATCAACCCGGAACGGCTGTTTGGGGCAGCACGGAAACCGGCATTCCGAACCCGGGTTGCGGAGCCTACTTCGGTCGCGACGTGTGGTACAGCGCAGTAGTGCCGGCCAGCGGCAATTTGCGCGTGCAGACCACCTTGGTGAGCGCAACCAGCTTGGGCATGGCGGTGTACACTACGCCTGCCTGCAATGCCCCCAGTGTGAGCTGGGGCGTGGTGGCGTGCAACGCCGGACCTGCTCCTATCCTCGATGTGAGCGGCTTGGTGACTCCAGGCAGCACGGTGTACATACGCATCTGGCCGAATGGCAACATCGGCAACATGGGCACCTTCAACATCTGTGCGTTCGAGCCTACGCCGCCCTTCAACGACCTGCCCTGTGGCGCCTTCGATCTGCCAACTCCGGCGACATGCGCGCCTGGCACCTTCAATACCGAATTCGCTACGAACACCACACCGCCAGGCCTTACGGTGGGAGCTCCTAGCTGCGGCGGCGTCATCAACAACGATGTCTGGTTCAGGGTGGATGTGCCCGCCAGCGGGGCCTTCACCGTGAACACCTTCGCCGGCACGCTCAACGACATGGCCATGGCGTGGTACCGGCTGAGCCCTGGAGGCTCCGTTTGCTCGCCGTTCGCTGGCACCATGACCCTGATCGCGTGCAACGACAACCAGTTCGGGCCGACGAACAATATGCCGCGCATCAACAGCCAGACCACTGCTCCGCCAATCGCTCCGGCGCTTCTCCCGGGCGAGACGATCTACATCCGGGTCTGGCCACAAGGCGCCAACCTCAATGGCACCTTCAGCATCTGCGCCACGGAGAACCTTCCACCACCGAATGATGAAGCTTGCGGCGCGATCCCGTTAGCCACCAGCTTGAGTTGCAACTTGGTGCCTGCCTCCAACGAAGGCGCATCGACCAATAACGCCTACGCTGTTCCGCCTTGCGGCGCTCCTGTACAGAACGATGTGTGGTACTCGGTCACGGTGCCACCCAATGGGCAGCTGGAATTCAACACGCAGGGCATCGGCTTGACCGACGCCGCCTTCGCACTTTACACCACCAGCAGCGGCTGCGCGCCAGCGAACCTCAGCTTGGTGCCTCCGGTGAATTGCCAGGTGGGCGGCAGCGCCTTCGGTGCGGCCATGCCATTCCAGCTTTTCGCTGGCCTTACACCCGGAAGCACGGTTTACCTGCGTGTCTGGCGACAGACCGGCAATGTGGGCACCTTCAACATCTGCGCGCGGCAGACGGCTGCGGCGCCCATCTTCGGCTGCGACCTCAACAGTGCTGATAGCGGTGGACCTACCGGGAACTATGGGAACAACGAGGTCTTCGAGCAGACCTTCTGCCCGGTGAACCCCGGTGATGTCGTAGCCATCGACTTCACCTCCTTCAGCACCCAGCTCAACGCCGATTTCCTCACGGTCTATAACGGGCCCTCAATCGCTTCTCCGGTGCTTGGCGTGTTCTCCGGCGGTTCGCTGCCACCGGGTCTTGTCTCCTCGCACCCTGGCGGCTGTCTCACCATCCGCTTCACTTCGAATGGCAGCGTGGTGAGCAACGGCTGGGTGATCAGTGTGAGCTGTGGCCCGCCTTTGCTTCCCCCTCCACCGCCCTGCCATACCACCAATGCATCAGGCACCGCACTCGTGGTCACGGGCAGCAACTTCTATGACAGCGGAGGTGCCTCCGGGCAGTACGTGAACAATGAGTTCAGCACCTACACCTTCTGCCCCTCCGTGGCCGGTGAGGTGATCACGCTCACCTTCACGTCGTTCCAGACGGAGGCCAACTTCGACTTCCTCACGGTATTCAATGGGCCCACCATTGCTTCGCCCAGCCTGGGCACCTTCTCCGGTGCGGTGAGTCCGGGCACCTTCACGGGCACCTTGGCCAATGGTGGATGCTTGACCGTGCGCTGGACCTCTGACTTCAGCATCGTATCCTCCGGGTGGAGCGCCGTGATCAGATGCGGCGTGCCACAGCCACCGCCACCACCTCCGCCGCCGCCAACAGGCGTTTGCGGTACAACCGTGTATGATCCAGGTGGCCCTTCCGGCAACTACCCCAACGGCATCAACCAGAACCCGAACAACTTCGGCGGCAACAATTGCTGGCCATACACCTGCATCGGCGGTGGCGCCACCATTCCTCCTGGACAACCGCTTTGGAGCCAGACCTATTGTCCCGACATCCCTGGCGATGCGGTCACCCTCACCTTCTTGACATTCAATATCGAGAATGGCTGGGACAACGTGTATCTCTACAACGGCCCAGTGGTGTCACCGAACAACGCCAACGGCACCCAATGGCTGAGCGGGAATGGCCTTCCCACCTGCGGCGGACCAGTGGGCTGGTGCAACCAGACCCTTGGAGCCGGCGGTTTCACGGGCAATGCCAACCCTGGGTCGTTCACCAGTACGCACCCATCGGGCTGCATCACCATCAGTATGACGAGCGACGATATCGTGCAACCGAGTGGCTACTCAGCACTGATTTCCTGCCAAACGGCCTTCAACCCCAATGCGGCATGCATTTTCGCCTTGAGGATGTATGACATCTTCGGCGATGGCTGGTCGGGCTCATCGATCACGGTAACGATCAACGGCGGAACACCGACGACCTAC
>DAORNP010000136.1:8363-10327 GCA_035441065.1 Flavobacteriales bacterium
CGAGCAAGTGCTGATCAGTGCGAACAACGGTGACAACATCCAGATCACTTACAACGGTGCGGGCTACTTCCCACAGGACAACTACTGGACCTTCGACCTGGTGGGACAGCAGTACTCCATGTACCAAAGCGCCATTCCGGCGGTCTCCGGCACCATCAGCTTGAACGGTGTGAATTGCTCTACCCCCATTCCGCCGCCCAACGAGGATTGCCCCGGTGCCACCATCCTGTGCGACAACTCGCCCATTCAGATACAGCCCCTGCACAACGGCAGCGTGGGTGATCTCACCGCAGCCAATAGCGGATGCATCGGCATCTTTGAGCGCCCCGGCAAGTGGTACACCTTCCGCGCTGGCGTCACGCCCAGCATCGGTTTCAGCTTGGCGCCGGCCATCGCGAACACCGATGTGAACTTCGCGGTTTGGGGCCCCTTCAGCCCGAGCCAGACCGTGCCCGACATGTGCGCGCTGATGACCACGGCGCCGAAGCGCTGCTCCTTCGCCTCGGCCGCCAACACGTTCGCCGCAACGGGCAGCTATGCAACGGGCATCGGGCATCCCGTGTATTCACCGCCGCAATTCCAGGCCACCGCCACCATCGGCACCGAGACCGTGGCCGGCGATGGCTGGGTGCCGGGCATCACCTCTGCTCCCGGCGACATCTTCGTGCTCTTCGTGAGCAACGCCACGCAGAACCAGTCGCAGATCACGCTCACCTGGACCAACGGCGTGATCGATTGCTGGCTGCCAGTTGAGTTCACGGACTTCAACGCGTTTGCGCGCGAGGCCCATGTGGATGTGGAGTGGAGGACCGCCAGCGAGCTGAACGCCGCTTGGTACGATGTGCAGCGCTCTGCGGACAACTCCACGTTCGAGACCATCGGACGCGTTTATGCGGCGGGCAACACAACGTCCACGACCGACTACCGCTTCATGGACCCGAAACCGCTGATGGGCCAATCGTACTACCGCTTGCTGCAAGTGGATGACGACGGCACCAGTTCGTTGACGCACTCCGTGCCGGTGTACTTCAAGCCGAAGGATGCGCTGTTCCAAGTCTATCCGAACCCGGTGCGCTACGAGCTGTTCATCGCGCTCAATGGCGCGGGTGAAGGCACGATCACCTGGCGCATGCTCGATGCATCGGGTCGCATCGCGAAGGCCGGCACGCTGGCCTCGGCGGGTGGCACGCAGCAGCTCAACATCGGCACCGGTTCTTTGGAGAGCGGCGCCTACATGCTCATCCTGCAGCAGGGCGCTGAGGAAATCGGCCGCCAGCGATTCGTGAAGCACTGACGCGCGAGGGATCAACCGCCGCCGCAGCCGTATCTTTTCACGCTGAACAACGCGTGATGAGAACGGCAGCGGCGGCGCTCCTTTTCCTGCTCCTGACGGCTGGGCGCGCTCCGGAGCCCGCGCCTTTGGCTACCTATAGCTTCGGCATGAGCCTGATGACCGGCATGAACAGCGAGCTCTTCACGCTCTTCGTGGTGAAGGAGTTCGAGGGCAAGGTGATCGAGGCACAGCCGATTTCGCGCGGCCAATTCGTGATGCAGGCGCAAGGCGCGGTGCCGAGCAAAGCCAATCCGAGCAACATCAACTTCTTCCGGAAGTTCAAGGTCGATGGCTGCCTGCTTCCACCCGAGCTCGACGATGGCACACGCACGGTGAGCGATTGCGGCGTGTTCGATGAGCTGTGGAAACTGCGATTCTGGGAATACCCATTCAAGGATGCCAGTGGCACGCAGCATGGACTAGGCTGGGCCGAGAGCCGCACCCACCCCAGCCCACGGCAGATGCTCTTGCTCTCGGGCTACGGGCTTCACCACATGACGGACCTGATCTGCGGCGAGGAGCTGTTCCGGCTGCTGCGCGAGATCGATCGGAAAACGGCAACGACAGAAGGGGGTGCGGACGATGAGCGGGAATGAAGAGTTGCTGGTCGGCCTGGTGTCGATCAGCGATC
>DAORNP010000137.1:0-2330 GCA_035441065.1 Flavobacteriales bacterium
GCGCATGCAGGGCGGCCGCTTCGTGCAGGCCTCGCATGCCGAGGTGGTGCCGATGGAGCCGCAGCACCGGCTGGGCGTGCTGCACCTGGACCGCCGGGCCAGCGGCTTCGCGCAGCGCAGTGCCCTGCTGCACGAGTTTGAATTCCTCGCCCAGGTCTATCTGGAAGGGAGCGTGGTGCGCGGCTTCGCCATGCCTTTGCTGGGCGAGGGGCTCATCGTGGCCGATGCGCCGCACGCGGGGCTGGAGCTGCAGCGCTGGCTGCTGCCGCATCAAGCGCACCTGCTGCTGCCCGAAGGCAGCCCGGCATTGGCGCACCTCACCGAGCGCGGCTACGCGCAAGAACCAGTCGGAGCGCGCATGGTGCTGGGCCCCGATGCGGCGCGCGCGGAATTGCTCTATGCCGAACCATTCGGAGCGCTGTGAACACCTGATTGGAAACTGCGCGCTATACTTGGTCGATTCCCGCATGGAAGCGCAGCCCATACCCGTAGCACTGGTCGACGACCACACCTTGTTCCGCAGCATGATGGCGGACATGCTCGAGGGGATCCCGCAGTACAAGGTGGTGCTGGAGGCCGGCCATGGCGTGGATTACATGCGCGCGGTGCGCAACGGCACCGAGATCGCCGTGGCTGTGGTGGACCTGCACATGCCGATGATGGATGGCTACGAGACCATTGCCTGGATCCGCGCCAACACCCCCGGCACGCGCGCGCTGGCGCTCACCTTCGAGAACAGCGAAGAGGCGGCCGAGCGCGCCCTGCGGGCCGGCGCCTGCGGCTTCCTCCGCAAGGACATCAGCAAGAACACCTTCCTCGATGCGCTGAACCAAGTGGCGGTGCTGGGCCATTACCGCGATCCATCGGAAGTGCGGCAGGCGCAGGCCCTGCGCAAGGAGCACGAGCAGCGGCGCGGGGTGGCGCTGAGCAGCCTCACCGAGCGCGAGCTGGCCTTCATCCGGCTGGTGTGCGACGAGCATGAGCTCACCAACGAACAGGTGGCCGAGCACATGGGCGTTCACCGCCGCACGGTCGATGGATACCGGGAATCGGTGTACAGCAAATGCGATGTGAAGACCAAGGCCGGGCTGGTCGTCTTCGCGTTCAAGTGGGGCATCCTTCCGTAGGCATCCGTGCGAAACACCCCCTTTGCACGTGTAAACACCGGTGGTGCGCGTGTAAGGCGGCGCGTTCATTTGGGGCCTGATTCCGCATCGATGCGCACCATCGGCTTCCGCTTGAAGGCCCTCCTCATCATCCTGCCCCTGGTCTTGCTTGCTTGCGGTCCTTCCGGCACCGATCAGCAAGCGCCCCGCGCCAATGGGCTCGAACTGATGGAGGCCGCATTGAAAGCTGCGCTTCCCGACGTGTTCGGCACCGAGCACCGGCATGTGCCCAAGGGCGAGCTGGCCTGCGCGCAAGCCGACTTCGCGAGCCACCTGCACCAAGGTGATTCGGCCAACCATGTGCCCATCGGCCTGCCAGCGGGCGGCATCCAGGTGAAGTGCTCCGCCCTGCTGAGCGCTCTGGATGCCGTGGAGCCCTGCGCCGCTTCCGGCCCCATCGAGCGCGGCCTGGTGGTGCACTTCGGCTTGACAGCGAACAAGGAGTTCGACATCCGCCTGCAACTGCTCTGCCTCACGTACAATGACACCACGGAGGAATACCAGTACGGCGACTCGAAGGATTGCTACCGCATCAAGTCCGATGGCTCACTGGAATTCCAAGCGAACGGATTGGCTGCATGGAAGACCACGGGCGGCGGGTGGCATAACTACGCCAGCCAGGTGATGATCAAATCCGACAGCCAATCGGGATGGACGAGGATCAATCCGGCCACCGAGCCCAACTCGGCCATCCACGGCGAGGATGCCGTGCGCGACCTCATCGCGCAGAACGACCTGTCTGAAGGCGAGCTGGCCTTGGTGCCCATTGCCACCCCGCAATACCGCGCGCTGCTCCCGGACAGCACCTACGAGGAGCGCGGCTTCCACCAAGGCGTGGCCTGGGTGCCCGTGGGCATCGTCCTGGACGATTCCACCTACACGGGCAAGCCGTTCCAAGCGAAGGCGCTTGATCTGGGCTCACCGTGCCCACAGAGCTGCCCAGGCCAACCGTTCACGTTCTTGGGAGCCGGTACCGCCCCGCGCCATGCCTGCCTATAGCGCATAGACCCGGAACCGATCGGCGCGGCCATGACGCTCTTCCACGTCCGCACGGTGATCATGCTGGCTGCCATCGCAGGGGCCTTGTTGCTCTACGTGCGGATGCCGAAGCCTCGGACGCGCGTGTTCCGCCTGGCCGGCCTGCTCACGGCAGTTGCCTTCGCC
>DAORNP010000137.1:2360-8303 GCA_035441065.1 Flavobacteriales bacterium
CAGACCAACGTGCCGCTGTACAATACGTTCGTGGTGGTGGAATTCGTGCTGGTGCTCCTGATGGCGCGGGCGCAGCAGCCCCGTTGGAGCAAGGCCATGGCGGTGGTGGCCGTGCTCGGCATCGCCGGCTTCGCTTTCAATGCGCTCTTCGTTGACCCCAGGAAGGAAATGCTGTTCGAGGGAACGGTGTGGATCTCGTTCCTGTTGGCCTGCGTGATTTCGGCACTGCTGTGGCGCATGGCCAACACCATCGGCCAGGACCTGCGCACAGTGCCCGCCTTCTGGCTCTTCACCGCGATGGGGGTCTACTTCATCGCCCTTCCACCGGTGATTGGGCTGGCGCGCTCCCTGCGCGCGGACCTCCATCTGGCATCCACTATATGGACCATCATGCCCGTGCTATGCACCATCCGTTACCTTCTCGCCGCCTACGCGTTCTGGATCGAGGGCAACCGATCGCGTACCTAGCATGAGTGAACCGCTGCAGATCGTCTTCGCGATCATCCTCATCACCTTGCTCCTGCTGCTCATGGCGGCGGCCATGGCAGCGCTCCTGGTGGTGAATGCGAACCGGCGGGTGAAGCACCGCCTTGATCTGGAAGCCGCGCAGCGCAAGCTCCAGGAAGAAGTGGTGCGCGCCGAGCGCGAGGCCACGCGGCAGACCATGCACCACCTGGGCATCGAGCTGCACGACAATGTGGGCCAGCTGCTCACCGTGGCCCGCGTGGGCCTGGAGACGGCCGCCGAGGAAGGCCAGCCACGCCTCATCGAATCCGCACGGGAGGCGCTCGACCTGGCCATCACGGAACTGCGCAACGTGGCCCAGGGCCTGCGCAACGACCATTGGAAGAAGCGGTCCTTCGCCGAAGCCATCGCGCACGAAGCGGAGCGCATCGAGCGGGTGGTGCGCATCAGCGCGCAGATGCAGGTGCATGGGGAGCCACGCGAGATGGACGCGGATACCAGCACCATCCTCTACCGCATCTTCCAAGAAGTGGTGAACAATACACTGAAGCACAGCCGGGGCGATGCACTCCGCATCCGCTTCGACTATGGGCCGCCATTCACGCTGGTGGTGGCGGACAATGGAAGGGGCTTCGATCCGGAAGCCACGCAGGGCAATGGCGGCCTCCCCACCCTGCGCCACCGCTGCGAGCTCATCAATTTCACCGCGCAGTGCGCGAGCGGGCCCGGCCAGGGCTGCGTGTGGACCTTCACGGAGAACACGGCCCCTGCAGCCGGTGCGCGGCAACGCGCCCATGCCACCTGATCGCCGCGCTACTGGCTGGGAAGCATCGTGCCTGCGCGAAGGGGAAGTGGATTCCCTTGAAAGTCACTTTGCCCGAAGGGCGGGAGCGTGGGTGCTGTGCAGCAGCAGGGCCCCGCGCATCCGGAGTCTCACCAAGCAGGACGAGTTGATTGGTGAGACTCCGGGTCTCGCTCGCAGAGCCTCGCATCGCCCGGAGTGACGATCACAACGCGTTGCGCGTAACGTAGTACCTCCACCCCACGATCAGCTTCTGCGTCTTCGTCAAGCGCAAGAGGTTCTTGTCCCACATCTTCGGGAAGATCAGCTTGTTCAGGCGCGCCAGGAGGCGGAAGAGTTGCTTCTTCATCGTCAGTGGTGTTCGAGGCCGCACTCCTCACCGGCCCATTCGAGCTCGATGGTGGCGTGGTGGATGCCGAGTGCTTTCAAGGCATCGCGGGCCTGGGTCTTCACAACGAGCGCTTCGCGGTGGTCCACGCCTTCCACCACGATGTGCACGGTGTGGATGACGAAGCTGCCATCGAGCGTCCAGGTGTGCTGGTCGTGCAGGTCGGTGACGTGCGGGATGGCCATGAGGCGGCTGCGCACGGCTTGCATGTCGATGCCCGCAGGTATCTCCTGCATGAGGATGCCCGTGCCCTTGCGCAGGGTGCCGATGGCGTTGATGAGGATGTACGCGCTGATGCCGATGCTGAGCAACGGGTCGACGATGGCCCAGCCGGTGAAGTAGATGATGATGCCGCCCACGAGCACTGCGGCCCAGCCCAGCACATCTTCCAACAGATGCAGGTACGCGCCGCGCTCGTTGAGCGTCTGCCCGCCGTGCACCTTCCACGCGGCAAGGCCGTTCATCAGCAGGCCGAAGAGGGCGATGGCGATCATGCCGTCCGCATGCGGCAGCTCGGGCGCCCACAACTTGGGCACGCTGATGGCGAACATGAGCCCCGCGCCGCCGATGAGCACGGCGCTGGTGAGCCATCCGCCCAGCATGCTGTAGCGCCCGTAGCCGTAGCTGTAATGCGCATCGCGGCCCTTCATGGCCACGCGCTGCAGCCACCACGCGGTGCCCAGCACCAGGCAGTCGCCCGCATCGTGCAGCGCATCGGTGAGCACCGCGATGCTGCCCGTCCACCAACCGCCCACGACCTCCACGAGCGTGAAGGCGAGGTTGATGAAGAAGGCGGTGCGGAGGGCAGCGGCGCTGGCAGCGGAGACGTAGCCGTGCGCGTGATCGTGGTGGTGGCCCGTGTGATCGTGGTGGTGATCGTGAGCGGCGGGCATGGGCGCAAGGTATTTCTCCCCCACCACCACCCTACCCGTCTTCCGCGCCAGCCGCTGCTTCACTTCGGTGTAGGCCTTGATCTCGGCGAGCAGGATCATCATGTTCGCCTCGTCGGTGGTGCGCAGCTGCTCTTGCCGTTCGCGGATCATGCGGTCCACGCGCCGCTCCTTCAGGATATCCACGGCTTCTTCAATGGCGTCGTGCAGCTGGTCACGGTCGCGCTTCACATGGATCTTATGGCGGTCCTTCCAGTTGGGGCTCAGCACGTGCCGTTCGGCGAGCAGGTCGATGGCGGTGCTGCGCCAGTCCTCGCGCTCATGCACCACATAGCGCGTCACGTCGATGCTGCTGATGCCGGTGTTGTGCGTGAAGCGGTAGTCGAGGTAGATCTCGCGGAAGAGCGGCTCATCGAAGAGGATGTCGTCGAGGGCGAGCAGTTCGAAGAGGAGCTCGGCCACGGTGGTATCGTCCTCGGAGGGATTGCCGTCATCGTCGAACACGGGGACACTGATGTGCTCGTGGCCATAAGCAAGGAGCAACCGCAGCAGGTCGCGCTCCTGGGGCGCGGTGCCCAGGTCCTCTAAGGTGGGCTGCGGCGGGGCTACGGCTTCGGGAATGATCTCCTCCGGCACGGGCTGGTCATCACCCAGCTTCTTCCGGTACTGCTTGCGCAGCACCTTGTTCATCTCGCTGATCAGGGCCTGCTCATTCACCTGCAGCATGCGCCCGCATTGCTGGATGTAGAGCGAGCGCAGCACCTGGTCGGGCACCAACGCGATGCTCTCCACGATGTCGTGGATGGCAGCGGCCTTTCTCACCGGGTCGTCGCCCACGTCCTGCATGAGCAGGCCGGCCTTGAACACGAGGAAGTCCTGCGCGGTCTTCGTGAGGTGCTCGCTCACTTCACTGCTGCTATGGCTCTTCGCGAAGCTGTCGGGGTCCTCGCCCTCGGGGAAGGTGACTACCTTCACGTTGAGGCCCTCCTTCAGGATGAGGTCGATGCCGCGTAAGCTGGCCTTCATGCCCGCCGCATCGCCATCGTAGAGGATGCACACCGTGGGCGCGTAGCGCTTGATCAAGCGCACTTGATCCTCGGTGAGGCTGGTGCCACTGCTGGCCACCACGTTCGTGATGCCCGCCTGGTGCAGGCTGATCACATCGGTGTAGCCCTCGACCAAGTAGCAGAGCTGCTGCTCCACAATGGCCTTTTTCGCGTGGTAGACGCCGTAGAGCGAGCGGCTCTTGACGTAGAGCACGCTTTCCGGACTGTTGAAGTACTTCGGGAGCTTCTTGTCGCTCTTCAGCGTGCGCGCGCCGAAGGCGATGGGCTGGCCGCTGAGGCCGAAGACGGGGAAGGTGACGCGCCCCGCGAAGAAGTCCCACGCACCGCCATCCTCGCGCCGCTTGATCCAGCCGGCCTTCTCGAGGATCTCCGGATTGAAGCCATTGGCCTGCGCAGCGATGGCGAAGGCGTTGCCCTGCTCGGGCACATAGCCCAGGTGGAAGGCCTTGATCGTGGTGTCGCTGAAGCCGCGCTCGTGGAAGTACGAGAGGCCGATGCGCTTGCCTTCATCGGTGTTCCAGAGTTGCTCTTCGCTCCAGGCCATGGCCCATTGCTGCGCCACGGCGATGCTCTCGCGCTCGCTCTGCTCCAGTTGCTGCTCGGGCGTCTGCTCCTCCTCAGGCAGTTCAATCTGGTAGCGCTTGGCGATCCAGCGGATGGCCTCCACATAGCTGAGGTGCTCGTGCTCCTGCAGGAAGGTGATGGCATCGCCGGCCTTGCCGCAGCCGAAGCATTTGAAGATGCCCAGGTTGGGGCTCACGTTGAAGCTCGGCGTCTTCTCGTTGTGGAAGGGGCAGAGGCCGAGGTAGCGCGGGCCCTTGCGCTTGAGCGCGACGAATTCGCCCACGACCTCCTCCACGCGCATGGCGTCTTTGACGGATTGGATGGCGCTGGGGGAGATCACCGGAAGATGGAGGGCTGGAGGTTGACCTGAACGCTGGATGGGGGATGGCCCAAGGCTGAAAGGGGCGTGAAAGTAGACCTCGGCAGTGCGTCTTCCTGTGCTTGTTGATAGGATCCGTCCATCAACAACCGATGTGGGAAATCTGGTTCAGCCTACGACTGGAACCCAGCGCCTTGAGGAACGATCAATGAGGTTGTGAGGCCCTTTCAACAACCCTCAACCGCGGCACTGGCTTAGGCACCGGCAACCTTCAACCCCCAACCTGCTTGATCACTGTACCCGTGCTGTCGTACTCCACGCGCTTGATCTCATTGCCCTCCTCGTCGAAGAAGATCCAGGTGCCGGCGTTGCGGCCTTCGTGATACTGGCCCACATAATAGGTGAGGCCGCTTTCGTAGAAGACCTCGGTTAGCCCTTCCTCCACGCCATCGACATAAGCGATGCGGCTGCGCGGGCCGCCGTGCGCGAAGTAGGAATGCCAGGGACCCACGCGCTTGCCGTCGCGCATGGTGCCTTCGATGCGTCCGCCGTCGGGCAGCTGCTTCACCACGCGACCGTTCTCCGTTGCGGTTTGCAGGGTGTCGGCCTTCACCGCAGTGGCGGGCGTTTGTGATGCGCCGCCATTGCACGCCGCCATGCTCAACACCAGCATTGGTGCGAAAAGGAAATAGCGATTATTCCAGTGCTTCGTCATGATGCTCGGTTCACTTGGTGCGCTCGACCGTGAGCTGCACGAGGCCGTCGAGCGCATCGCGCGCGTCGTTGCGTGGGAAGGTGTGCAGCAATGCAGTGGCCTTGTCGCGGTGCTCGTGCATGCGTTGCGTAGCGTGGGCGATGCCTCCGGCCTTGGTCACCATCTCCACCACGCGCGCCACGGCCTTGCCGTCCTCGTTGCGGTTCTTCACCACATCCACCATCCACCGCCGGTCGCTCCTGGGCACCTGTTGCAGCGCATGGATCAGCGGCAGGGTGAGCTTCTTCTCTTTGATGTCGAGGCCGGTGGGCTTGCCGATCTCTGCACCAGCGCCGTAGTCGAACAGGTCGTCCTTGATCTGGAACGCGATGCCCACATGCTCGCCGAACAGCCGCATCCGCTCCACGGTATCCGTATCCTGTCCGGCGGCGCTGGTACCGCTTGCGCAGCAGGCGGCAATGAGGCTGGCGGTCTTCTGGCGGATGATGTCGAAATAGACCTCCTCGCTGAAGTTGAGGCCACGCGTCTTCTCCAATTGGAGCAGCTCGCCCTCGCTCATCTCGCGCACGGCACGGCTCACGATGCGCAGCAGCTCGAACTCGCCCTTGTCAACGGCCAGGAGCAGGCCGCGGCTGAGCAGGTAGTCGCCCACGAGCACGGCGATCTTGTTCTTCCAGAGCGCGTTGATGCTGAAGAAGCCGCGGCGCATGTTGCTATCATCCACCACGTCATC
>DAORNP010000137.1:8341-10309 GCA_035441065.1 Flavobacteriales bacterium
GGCGGCGGCGGTGAAGGCGCTGTCGTTCACCGGCCCGAATAGGCGGGCGCTGAGCAGGGTGAACATGGGCCGCATCTGCTTGCCCTTGCGCTTCACGATGTAGTGCATGATGCGGTCGAGCAGGGCGGTGCGGCTGCGCATGGCCTCTCGGAATCGCGGCTCAAAGGCCTTGAGCTCCTCGGCGATGGGGCGTTGCACTTCTTCGATCGTCGGCATCGGGGCAAAGATGGAGACGGGGCATCCAACGGCACGGACAACCACAGGCTCCGGCGAACGTCCGTTAAGGGATGGTTGTTCCACAGCTACCTTTCCCGCCTATCGCAATGATGCCCACCCGAATCGTCCTGCTGGTCCTTGTCCTCTGCGCGAGCAGCCTCGTGCACGCGCAGGACGATCCCAAGAAGACCAAGCCGAAAACGGGCGTGATCCTCTACAAGGAACAGCTTGCCCAGCAGTTCGATACGGTGAAGTGCATCAAGAACATCTTCAAGCTGAATCCGCTGCTCTTCTTCCGGGGCGAGATCCCGCTCTATTATGAGCGCGCCCTCACGCCGAAGCTGAGCCTGGAGGTGGGCCTCGGCTTCACCGCGCGCAACTACCTCTCGCTCTCGTGGGTGGGCGACGATGCCGACGAGTACGGCGCAGGCACCGATATCGTGTACAACCCGAGTTACCACATCGGGGCGCGCTTCTACCTCACCGACGACCTCGAGCCCTCGGGCTGGTACATCAACCCGGAGTTCGCGCATTTGGTGTACAGCAAGTACATCCGCGAGAAGAATCCGAATGGATCATTGACCGATAAGCGCAATCTCGACCAGCGCACGTACAACGACCTCCGCATATTGCTGGGCTACCAGAGCCTGAGCTACAGCAGCAATTGGATCATTGACTTCTATGGCGGACTGGGCTTCCGCAACCGCGACAACATCGTTGTGAAGGAGACGCACAGGTTCAACGATGATGGGACGACCTTGGGGTATGAATACGATACGGTTCAGGAGAACAAGAACGTCGTGGCCTTCTTCTTGGGCCTGAGGATCGGAATGGGGTTCTGAACGCTGGCGGCCAGTTGGCTAGCGGCAAGCGGCGAGTTGCTGCCGCAGCAAGCTCTGGTAGCCACTTGCGAGGATCCTACTCGCCGCTACTTCATCACGCGTTCCCCTGTCTTCAGCGCCGGATCATTCTTGTTCGCGAGCTGACCGCATGCGGCATCGATGTCGCGGCCACGGCTGCGGCGGATGCGCGCGATGATGCCCTTGCGATCCAGGTATTGCTGAAAGGCCTCGGCATCCTTGCTATCGGTCCTTCCGAACTCGCCGCCATCGATCGGGTTGTACTCGATCAGGTTCACCTTGGCGTGAACGTCGCTGGCATACTTCACCAGTTCCTGCGCATCCTGCAGGCCGTCGTTGAAGCCGCGCAGCAGGATGTACTCGAAGGTGACATCCTTGCGCAGCATGCGCGTGTAGTAGCGCAGCGCATCCTTCAGTTCCGCCAGTGAGTTCTGCTCGTTGATGGGCATGATGCGGTCGCGCTTGGCATCGTTGGCCGCGTGCAGCGAGAGCGCGAGGTTGAAGCGCGCGCCATCATCGGCCAGCTTACGGATCATCTTGGCGATGCCCGCCGTGCTCACGGTGATGCGTCGCGCGCTCATGCCCAGACCATCCTCCGCGCTGATGCGCTCAGCGCTGGCCATCGTATTGGCGTAATTGAGCAGCGGCTCGCCCATGCCCATATAGACGATGTTGGTGAGGCCCTGCTTGTAGTACTTGTGCGCGAGCGCATCGATGAGCACCACCTGATCCACGATCTCGCCCGCATCGAGGTTGCGCACGCGCTTGAGCTTGCCCGTGGCGCAGAAGCTGCACGTGAGGCTGCAACCGATCTGGCTGCTGATGCAGGCCGTCAAGCGTGTGGGCGTGGAAATGAGCACGCCTTCCACCACATGGCCGTCCCAGGTCCTGA
>DAORNP010000138.1:0-7242 GCA_035441065.1 Flavobacteriales bacterium
TGCGGCATGCGGAAATCGCCGTGGCCGCCGGTCTGCGAGATCATGGCGCCGCTCGGGTAGATGCGCGGGCCCTTGAGCAAGCCCTGGTCGATGGCCATCTTCAACCCGGCGGCGGGGCCGCCCAGGTCGCGGATGGTGGTGAAGCCGCGCAGCACGGTGGCCTCGGCCTCGCGCCCGCTCACGTGGTGCACGTACGACGAGGGCGCGGTCAGCGCCGCCATCATGGGAATGGCCGCGAGGGTGATGTGCGCGTGCGCATCGATGAGGCCGGGCATGAGCGTGCGCCCGCCGCCGTCCATCACCACCGTGCCTTTCGTCGGTTGGATGCCCTCGCCCACGCGCGCGATGCGCTCGCCCACCACCAGCACATTGCCGGCCTTCAGCTCGGGCGCCGTGCCCGTGAAGATACGCACGTTGGTGATCAGCAGCGAATCCTGAGCGCGGGTGAAGGAAACAATCGCGCTGAAACCGACGAGCATATGAAAGGTGCGCATGATAAGGGTGCTTGGGCGTGAATGTAGTGGCTGCTCGATTGCTTGCTGACTCCTATCAACAGCTTCGTTTCGGTGTTGTTCAGCAAGGGGGGCAGGCGAATGCACTGAGAACCCTTGGCACCAGATTGCCGTTCGCTTTCACAGGAATATTCGTCACTGGCCGCATCATCCAAAAACCTGGAGCCGTGATGCCGGGAGAGTCCTAGTAGATGTATCAGGACAACTTTGGCTCATCGCCTTGCTCAACACCTTGATTTGGTCGCGAACCAGGCGATGCGCATCTCCAGCCTTCCAACTATCTTCACCCCATGCCGATTGAACGCCTCTTCGACATCCCGCGCCACCAGTTGGCCAACTACCCCAAGCCCGACGCCATTTGCACCAAGGAGGGCAAAGAATGGCGGCCCTACTCCACGCAAGAACTCATTGACATCAGCGAGCGATTGGCGCTCGGCCTCATGGCGCTCGGTGTCGCGCCGGGCCATAAAGTGGCCATCTGCAGCGGCAACCGGAGCGAATGGGCGTTGATCGACCAGGCGATCCTGCGCATCGGCGCCATCACGGTGCCCATATACCCTACCAGCAGCAGGGATGATTACGCCTTCATCCTCAAGCACGCCTCGGTGAACGTGTGCTTCAGCAGCAACGCCGAGGTGCATGCCAAGGCTTCGGGCGGTGGCGTGGCGGCCCATTGCTTCACTTTCGACCGCGTCGCAGGTGCCCGGCACTGGAGCGAAGTGATCGATCTGGGAGACCCCGGTCAACTGACGACGCTACACAGTCATGAGGCCGCCGTGAAAAGCAGCGACCTGGCCACCATCATCTACACGAGTGGAACCACCGGCAAGCCCAAGGGCGTCATGCTCACCCACGGCAATGTGATCAGCAACCTGCTGGCCAGCTTGGAGCGCTTCCCGGTGGACCACAATGCGCGATGCATCAGCTTCCTGCCGCTTTCGCACATCTATGAGCGCATGCTCATGTACATGTACATGTATGTGGGCGTGAGCATCTATTTCCAGGAATCGCTCGATGACCTGGGCGACCGCATCCGCGAGGTGCAGCCCGATGTTTTCACCGCCGTGCCGCGCCTGCTGGAGAAGATCTTCGACAAGATCGTGGCCAAGGGGGAAGCCTTAACAGGCATCAAGCGAAGGCTCTTCTTCTGGGCGTTGGAGCTGGGCTTCAAGTATGATGTGCATGGCCGCAGCTGGTGGTACAACGTGCAGCTGGCCATCGCGCGCAAGCTCATCTTCAGCAAATGGCAAGCGGCGCTGGGCGGCAGATGCCGTGTGGTAGCCAGCGGCAGCGCGGCATTGCAAGAGCGATTGGCACGCGTGTTCAACGCTGCGGGCGTGCCCGTGATGGAGGGCTATGGCCTTACTGAAAGCAGCCCAGTGATCAGCGTGAACGACCTGCGCAACGATGGCATCCGTTTCGGCACCGTGGGAAAGCCGATTACCGGAGTCGAGGTCCGCATCGCCCCGGATGGCGAGATCCTCGCCCGCGGACCTAACATCATGCAGGGTTACTACAATGAGCCCGAACTTACCAAAGAGGCCTTAGATGATGAAGGCTGGCTGCACACCGGCGATATCGGCGAGATCACCAGTGAAGGATTCTTGCGCATCACCGATCGGAAAAAGGAGATCTTCAAGACGAGCGGCGGGAAATACGTGGCGCCGCAAGTGCTTGAGAATCGATTGAAGCAATCCCGCTTCATCGAGCAGGCCATGGTCATCGGGGAGAACCGGAAATTCCCGGCAGCGCTCATCGTGCCCGACTATGCCTTCCTAAAAGACTATTGCGCGCTGAAGAATCTCCCGTTCGAGAGCCGCGAACAGGTGATTGCCGATAAGCGTATAGTGGATCGCATCTTCAAAGAGGTGGAGGCCGCCAATGCCGACATGGGAAACTGGGAGAAGGTGAAGAAAATCGCCTTGCTGCCCGCCGAGTTCACCATTGACGGTGGTGATCTCACTCCTTCATTGAAACTCAAGCGCAAGCCGATCATGGCCAAGAACGCAGCCCTCGTCGAAGCCATCTACTCCGAATGATAAAGAATTGGTCAAGTTCGCGCAACCTGCTGATAATCTGTTGATAAGGACACAAAAAACCACCCCGTCAGAGTAGTCTCGTCTTATATTGCGCCGCATTCCGGAAGTGGCATCCTAAAGAACCCCGATTTCAAGCACTGCATGTCACGCCTTTCCTGCCTTCTGACCTGGTGCCTGCCTGTCGTCTTCGGTGCGATGGGACAGCAGCAGGCGAAGGCTCAGAGTGCCGGGGATTATGGCTCATGGGCCACGGGTAATTGGAACACCTTGTCCACCTGGCGCGTGTATGACGGTGTGAGCTGGGCCTCTTCACCCGCCGCCGCAGCCGTTCCGAATGCCAACAGCAACGTCTGGATTCGTTCGGGCACCACGGTGACAGCCGTCTTCGGGAGCGTTTATTACTGCCAAGACCTCATCATCGAGCCGACTGCCAGGCTATACAACAACAACACGGGAGCCACCAACCTCTCCTATGTTCAAGTCTTTGGCACCAGCATCCAAGTGAACGGGAACCTGGGCAATGGCGCCACCCTTGATGGCATCAGCTTGGGCATCAATGGCGCCAATGTGACATTAAGCGGCACGGGCGTGGTGGATGTGGCCCGAATCCGCAAGGAGTTCACCACGCACCCTGTGAGCGGTGCAGCACTGGCCACCACCAACTTCACCATTGCCCGAAACGTGAATCTGCGCTTCCAAGCAGGCACTACTACCATGCTCTACAATGGCTGCTCCGCTGCCAGCAATTTCCATGTGACCATCAACGCTGGCAGCACCGTAGCGCTGCTTGGCGCTGCGGGAACAGGCAACGTGAGCATCGATGGTTTGGCGGGCGCCGATGCAGCGGCCTTGGGCGGCTCCATCCCAGTGAATGGCACCCTGCTCATTCCAGGGATTCTGTACGCGACCACGAACAACACCAACGTGGCCCAGGAATGCCGTATCACCATCGGCACGGGTGGGTACTTGCGCACCTCTCAGATCAATGCTTTGAATTCTGGAGCAGGTGCGCACAGACTATTCGTGAATGCAGGCGGGACCTTGGAGATTACGGGCACCCCTACCGCATGGCCCGCCTATGGCACCACCAACAACTTCTACACGTTCGATGCCGCTAGCCTGACGATTTATTCAGGTGCAGGTTCACAGGACGTCCGAAACGTGACCGGGGGATACGGCCACCTGCGCATCACAGGCACCGGCACCAAGTCCATTATCGGCACCCTGCTAATCAAGGGGAACCTGGACATCCTCAATGCCACCGGCACACCGGAGCTGGATGTCACCATTTCGAATTTCCAGGTCTCCATCTATGGCAACTGGACGAACTACGGTACGGCCGGTTTCAACGAGCGCACTGGGCTCGTGCTCTTCAGCGGCACCACCTCCACGCAGGTGATCAACACCACCGGTGGCGAGGATTTCTTCAACTGGCGCATCGCCAAGACCGCCGGGCAGCCCCTGGTGCAGATGAACTCTGACGTGAGGGTGGGCCAAGTGCTTAATCTGAACACCACCGCCGCCATCCTGGACCTGAATGGGCACATGCTCACCCTGCTGAACCCGGCGCCCACCGCCATTTCCACCAATACCACTTTCGGCACTACACGGTGCATCCGGAGTGAGCGCACCGACAACATGAGCCGCGTGCGCTGGAACATCGGCACCAATACCGGCGCGCATCTAGTTCCCTTCAGCACGGCCTCCTACTACATCCCCTTCACCTTCGACCTGCTCAGCGGCGATGCTGGCAGCGTGACCATGGCCACCTACGGCACGCCCCCGAACAACATGCCGCTGCCAGTGACTCCGACCCTGGTCACCGCCCTGCCCAGTGGCTATGGCTTGTTGCCGGATAACGCCGAGGCTACGGTTGACCGCTTCTGGCAAATCGATGTAACCGGCACGCCGAACACCCTGCTGACGTTCTCCTATATGCCCAGCGAACTGCCCGGCGCCCCATTGGCCGACCCGATGAGCCTTCGCGCGCAGCGCTACAACAGCACGGTGCCCTACTGGGAGGACCAGCTGGAGTCAGTCGGCAATGGCTCCTTCTTCGCCACCGCCAACAATGTGAATGCCTTCGGCCCATTCACCCTTACCCACGTCCTGAGCCCATTGCCCGTGGAGCTCCTTCGCTTCGATGCCATGCCTGATAACAGTGTGGTACGCATTGATTGGACGACAGCCAGCGAACTGAACAACGATCACTATGAGGTGCTGCGCAGCCGCGATGGCATCGAATACGAATCGGTCGACATCGTGCCGGGCGCTGGCAACAGCAATGCACTGCTCAGCTATCGCACGGTGGACCGACAGCCTTGGTCAGGCTTGAGCTATTACAAGCTGCGGCAATTCGATACCAATGGCCGCTGGACCGACAGCCATGCCATTCCTGTTTTCTTCGGTGGTGGCCAGACCGAGCCAGTCCTCTACCCCAACCCCGTGCACGAGACGGCCTTCCTGCATGGGCTTCCCGAAGGCCGGGTGGAACTGAGCATCGTTGATGCCACCGGCCGCGTTGTGGCCATGGCCCGCAAGGATGGCGATGCTGACCGCCTCGAATGGCCGGTTGGCCAGCTTCCCCCAGGCAGCTATGTGCTGCAACTAGTGGGCGAGGCCCGCGCTTGGAGCCTGCGCATGGTGCGCCATTGACCCTCGAAAACGCTAGAGTTTTCAACAAGCAACGGACAAGCCGGTGCCTGTTCGGGCAATTCATTGCACCTTCGAATCCCCTTCATGATCCGGTCACATTGCTGACCTTTTTTCGCCCCGAAAACCAACGCCCCTACCCATGCGGAAACTGTTCATCACTCACTTGGGAATCACATCGCTGTGTGCGGTTCTGTTGATTGCGAATCATGCGTTAGCGCAGCACAGTTACACCACGCTCGGCTCGCCTTACACGCAGGATTTCAATGCGATGGGCAGCGCAGGCACCGCCGCATTGCCCACTGGCTGGCGAATGAATAATGTGGCCGCCAACCTCGATACTGACTGGGCACTCCTCGGTGCCGCAACCACGCTTGCGTATGGCACCACTGGAGCCGGGGTGGTTACGGGCACCTCCACTGGAGGTGCGATCAACTGGGCCAACGGGGTCACTGGAAGCTCAACCGATCGCGCCCCGGGGTTCCTGAACACGGGCACGTTCACCTCTGGAAAGTCCGTCGCCTTCAGCTTCGTGAATAATACTGGTGCCACGCTCAATACCCTTGCCGTCTCCTTCGACTACGAGAAATCACGAAGCGGGTCGCGTGCATTCAACTGGAATTTCTACCATGGGGCAGGCACCAATGCCACGACAGCAGAGACCCAAGGTGATGCCTTCTATGCTGCAGACGCGAACAATACCGTCATCTCGAATCCGCCGCTGACCAACAGCAAGAGCTTCTCGATCACAGGGCTGAGCATCCCCAATGGCGGGACCTACACCTTGCGCTGGCAACTCACCGGTGTAGGCGGCCACACCAATGCGCAGGGCATGAGCGTGGATAATGTCTCGATAACTGGAACCGCGGCGCCTACCGTTACCACCAACCTATCCGGATTCACAGGCGCATTCGGCAATGTGAACGTGGGTAGCAATAGCGTTGACCAGACCTTTACCGTGAGCGGAAGCAGCCTTACCGATGATCTGGAAGTGCTCGAACCCACAGGCTTCGAAGTATCGCTCGATGGCAGCGATTGGAGCGTGAACCCCTTGGTGCTCGTACCCACCGGTGGAACCGTGAGCGCAAGCACCATCCACGTGCGTTTCAGCCCTGCGGCCGCCATCGCATACAGCGCTGATGTGACCTGCTCCAGCACTGGAGCCACGAGCCAATTGGTGGCTGTGAGCGGCACTGGCATTGCAGCATCGGCACCAACGAAACTCGCCTTCACCAGCATCAATGGCGGCGGCAATGTGATTGAGTTCACACCTTTCAGCGTGACGGTGCAGGCGCAGGACGACGATGACAACCCGCAGGATGTCACGGTGGATACCGATGTGCTCATCACCCTCGACCAAGGCTTCGGCGCGCTCTCCGGAACGCTCACAGGCACCATCCTCGCGGGTACCGACGCCGTGACCATCAGCGGTCTGCTTTACGACATCGCCGACAATGGCGTGGTGCTCAGGGCGGAAGTCATCGACGGTGATGTGCTCACCGATGGCTTCAGCGATCCATTCGATGTGCTGGGTGCCGCGCAGGACCTCAGCTTCAGCAATACACCGCCGAGCGGAATCACCAGTCAGGTGCTGAGCGCTTTCCAAGTGGATGCCATGCGCGCCGATGCCACGGTGGCCACCGAGTTCGCCGGATCGATCACGATCAGCGTGCTCATCGGGCCTGGGAACATCTCGGGTACCCTCACCAAGACTGCTGTTAACGGTACGGCCACCTTCAATGACATCACGCTCGATGCGCCAGGCTTGTATGTGCTCACCGCAACAGCTACGGGCCTGAACGATGGCAACAGCCCGGCCATTGCCATTACCGATCAGCCCACGCTCACGGAGATCATCTTCCCGCAGTACGCGGTGAATGGCGCTACCACCGGCACGCGGCTTCCATACGTGTGCCGACTTCAACTCGATAACCTGGTGCCGAACGCCACTTACCGCTACGTTGTTGGGGCCAGCACCAATCCGAGCCTTGGCCTCGCCACGTCACCGGGGAACATGTACGCCATCAACAACACGGCGG
>DAORNP010000138.1:7301-10129 GCA_035441065.1 Flavobacteriales bacterium
TGATGAGTTCACCAGCCTAACCCGCAGTGCCGAACTCACCACTGATGCGAACGGCAGCTACGCCGGCTGGTTCAGCATGGTGCCTTCCGGGAATGCGGTGTTCGACAATGGCAACAACGTGTACTTCTATGTGCAGCTCAACAACGGATTCGGTGGCTTGGCTGCCACCACTTCGGTGCGGAGCACGAGCACCATCAGCATGATCATCCCATCGAGCAGCGCGCGTGCAGCACGAGGCACGTCGAGCGCGACCGATGAGAACATGGTCTTCCTCTACGACAACGAAGCTGGAACCGGCCGTCCAATCTGGGGCACCTGGGCTGAGAACGACGGTATCGATCAGACCTACACCACCTGGCACGATGCCGGTGTCGATGCACAAAGCGGCCGCTGGGGCGCCTATCTCCCCACCGCTCTGCCGAATGGCATCCGCCGCATCGAGCAAAGGAGCACGGCCACCGGCGACTTGGTGAACTGCCCGGGATTGAGCAGCACGGGCACATGGACCGGAGCGGGCAGTACGGTGAATCCGGGATCCGGCACCACGCCAATTGTGTTCACCACGGGCGATGCCAATTTCGATCCAGCACTGACATGGTACTCGGATGCCGATGGGGATGGGCTTGGCGATCCGAACGATACACAGCTAGCATGCCTTGCGCCTGATATGTACGTCTCGGACAATTCGGACCTCTGCCCGCTCATCGGGGGGACCGTGGGTTCGCCTTGCAATGACAATAACGGAAACACCATCAATGACCAGATCCAGCCCAATTGCACCTGCGCTGGCCAGAATGTGGATTGCGAGGGGACCCCGAATGGGACCGCGCTGCCCGGCACCTCCTGCAACGACAACAATCCAGCGACCGGCGACGACACGTGGGATAATCAGTGCAACTGCGTAGGCCAGCTGATCGATTGCGAAGGCGTGACCGGAGGACCTGCCCTCACAGGCACCCCATGCGATGATGAGAACCCTACCACGGGCAACGACACCTGGGATGCCAACTGCGATTGCATTGGCCTGCCGCTCGACTGCGAAGGAGTGGCCGGCGGTCCGGATGTGCCCGGTCAGCCTTGTGATGATGGCCAAGCCAATACCACGAACGACACTTACCAGCCGGATTGCTCCTGCACCGGAACACCGTTGAGCTTCACCGCAGGCAATATCGTCGTGCTTCAAGCCGGCGATGGCAGCGGCGTACTGACCAACACGGGCAATCCCATCGTGCTGCGCGAGTTCACCGGTGCAGGCACCAACACGGTGGATATCCCTGTGCCTTCCACAGGTGCAACGCCTTTGGTTGTGAGCGGCACCGCAACGACCGAAGGCTTGCTCTCGCGCTCAGCCGACAAGGCCAAGCTCGTGTTCGCTGGTTATGCGCAGGCGCTGCCTGGTGCCAGCAATCTCACGGCGAGCACCTCGGCGGCAGTGAATCGCGCCATCGGAACGGCTGACAATACGGCCACATACCTCCGTGAAGCCACGAGTGCCACCGCGTTCAGCGGCGGAAGCATCCGCGGTGCGGCAAGCCAGGGCACCGATTTCTGGAGTGTTGGCGCGAACACAGGTGCCGTGTATTTCGGGCCAGGAGCACCGGCCACCGTGAGCGCCACGGTCACGAATAATCGCGCGATGGAAGTGCACAATGGCCAGCTGTACTTCAGCACAAGCTCTGGCGCGAGCCGGGGCGTGTGGGCCGTTGGAACCGGGCTTCCGACCGGATCGGGCAATACCAGCACCGTGGTGGTGAACGCCGGCGGAGCCGCTAGTCCGTACGAGTTCACCTTCAACCCGACATCCACCATCTGCTACATCGCCGACGATCGCACCTTCGCCACCGGAGGAGGCGTGCAGCGGTGGGACCTCATCTCCGGCGTGTGGACCTTGAGCTACACCCTCGCCGTGAACGGCACTACTGGAGCACGTGGACTCGAAGTAGACTTCAGCGGTGCAGACCCCGTGCTCTATGCCACTACAACCGACACCCCGAATCGACTGGTGCGAATTGTTGATACCGGCGCAGGCAGCATCGGCTCCACCATCGCCACTGCACCTGCAAACACGGCTTTCCGTGGTGTGGCATTCGCGCCGGAAGCAGCTTGCGTGGCGGATGCCGATGGCGATGGCATTTGCGATGACGACGACAACTGCGTGAACGATGCCAATCCGCTGCAAGCCGATGGCGACGGTGATGGCCAAGGCGATGCCTGCGATGTGTGCCCCACCGTGGCCAATGGCAACCCGGGCGCTACCTGCGATGACGGCAATCCGAACACCGTGCTCGATGTGCTCGGCGCCAGCCCCGGTTGCGCGTGCGCCGGCGTGCCTTGCACCACGGACCTCGACTTCGTGTACCAGGCCGATGGCGCTGACTACCTCGACTGGCAGATCTTCGAGCAAGGCACCAACATCCTGGTGCAGAGCGGCGGTGGCGCGTTGATCGGCAATGGCTCTGAGGCCACCTGCCTGCCCGACGGCTGCTTCTACCTCGTGGTCACCGACGGTGGCGGCGACGGCATCGTGGGCGGCGGTTACCTGCTGCGCGTGAACAGCAGCGCCCGCCTGATCGATAACCTGCGCGGCACCTTCGGCGAAGGCGGCTTCACCAGCGGCGCCACCAGCGCCATCGACAACAACGAGGGCTTCTGCCTGCCCGTGGGCACCGACCGCTTGATCTTCACCAGCTGCGACCGTCGCGACTGGAAGGCGAGCCCCTGCGGCGGCGAGTTCGTGGTGGCCAATGCCAACGCGGCCGTGAGCGCTGAGTACGGCGTGAACAACGCCAACAGCGGCTACCAGATGTGGTGGTACGCCCCCAACGGCG
>DAORNP010000139.1:0-10106 GCA_035441065.1 Flavobacteriales bacterium
TGGGATCGCGGTCGTTGCCATCGCCCACATACTTCACGGTGCCATCGAGGTTCACGTCCTCGCGCAGGTACTGTCCCGCCACCGTGGCCGTGGGCACGGAGCCGCCGATGGCCACCAGGATGGGGTCACGATCGTTGTTCTCACCCACGTAGCGCAGCACGCGGTCGGTGCCCACATCGCCGGCCCAAAGGGCCATGGCGGCGCCCACGGGTTTGCGGCCATTGGTGCCGTAGGCGGGGTAGGCGGGGTCGGTGAAGTCCACCAGGATTCCGAACTGGTTGAGCAGCTCGGGCGCGGCGGTCATCACGCCCAAGTGGTTGCGATGCCGAATGGCCACGTGGTAGGAGGTCTGCGGCGCCACGAAGACGATGTTGCTGACGCCATCGGGCGCGGTCACGGCTCCGTTGCGTTTCAGCAGTGCGGGCCTGCTGGCCACCACCTGCGCGGGATTGGCCGCCGCGCGCAGCTCCACTATGACCCAATCCACCACTGCATTATTGCCGGTAATAGCCAGCACGGCGGGCGTGGTGTTGGTCGGATTCACGCCGGTGTAGATGTAGCCGAGCGCGGCATACGGTTCCTGCAGCGGCACCAGCCCGCCGGCGCGCAGCGCATCGCTCATCAGGGTTCCCAGGGTATTCAGCGGCCCTTCGAGGAACACCTTTGGGGCCACCTCCACCACAGGGGGTGTGAATTGCGGGATTAGGCACCAGCTGTTGAGCACCCCCACATCGCTGGTGCTCACATCCTGGATGCGCAGGGTCCATAGGCCCTGGAACTGCTGACCATTGAACGCCGCCAACGCATTGTCGGGGATCACGAACAGGTTGCTCATCGGGCACACGCTCCCGACCAGGCCGTTCACGCCCGTGTCGTTGAACTCCACCACCATGTTGTCCGCCCCGGCGCACTTGCTGGAGGCGACCAGCTGCACGGTGGTGCCCTGCGGGCTGAGCAGGCTGATGCGCAGATCGCCAGGGTAGGTGTGCGTGATGTTCACGAACACATTGAGGTCCACCAGGGTGCCGCCGCCCTGCGCGGGCACCAGGATGGCGTTCGCCACCATGGCGTTGTCGATGATGTTGGTGGTGCTGGTGCTGTTGAAGGTGGTGCAGCCCTGCCCCGGCGTGGCGCAAACGCCCATCACATCGCCCAGCGGCACATCGCAGAGGGCGAATGCATTGTGCAAGAGCCGCACGGACACCGGGCTGCCCGCGATGAATGGACCGTAAGGCCCATAGGTGCCACTGGTGTTGGCGCTGCCCACGGTGATGTAGCCCTGTGGGCCTGCGCCGTCCGGGTCTATCTGGATGGACAGTGCTGCGGCGCTGCCCATGGTGGTGATGCTCACATCCACCTTGTATTGCGTCTGGTTCAGGCAGGTGGCGCTGGCGGCGGCCTGCGGGGGCAAGCACACGGGCGTGCTGAAGGAGAGGCTGAAGATGCGCGTGCTCCACTGGTTGCTGGCGTTGAACATGGCCGTGCCATAGAACTGGCCGGTGGAGGGATCCACATCCAGCGTGTTGTAATCGCCGTAGCGGCTGCTCGTGCTGAAGTTGCTGCCATTCACGATGCTGGTCTCGGCGAAGGTCATCTGGCCCAGCGGATCGCCCGCCAGTCGGCCGGTGTAACGGATGCCGGGGTACACGCTGCCATCGGACACGTTGTAGGCCAGGGCGATGTCGCCGGCGGCATTGATGGATATTGCGCCCATCCACCGGTGCACGCCATCGGGCGAATAGGTGCCCTGCTGATGGATGGCCCATGGGTTGGCCAAGGCGGCGCGCCGAAGCTCGTACCAGCGCACGCCGTGGCGGTCGGTGTTGTTCACGTCGGTGACGTGGTTGCACACGATGGCCTCATGCGTCCCGAAGTTGCGGTACACCGCGCGGTTCATGATCACCTCGCGCAGCGGATCGAGCCGCGTGGTGGTGCCGGGCTGCGTCACGCAGTTCAGGTTGCTGTAGCCGCACAGTTCCGTATCGAAGGCCGCAGTGGCCAGCAGGCTGGGGCCGGCGAGCACCGAGTTGGCCGGCGTGGTGAAGTTCACGGTGAGTGTCCAGATCTCCAGCCGGTCATTGGGCACCGAGGCGCTCCAGGCATCGTCGGCCATGCGCATGAACATGGCTGGCGCGCCGCCGGGTGGCGCGGGCCCGCCGTCATGGGTGATGGGCGTGCAGGCCTGAAAGCCGATGGTGGGGTAGCTGGGCACGCTGAAGCGCTGCGCCGTGGCGCTCAGCCCCTGCAGCATGCGCGTGCGGTCGAGCGCATACGTGGCGGGGCCGCCCACCTCATTGGTGGTCACCAGGAACAGGTTGTTCCACACCGCGTACTTCGGGTAGTCTGGGAAGCTGTTGGCAGTGAAGCTGTACGCGTACCACGTTCCGGCGGGGTCAGGGCTGCTGCTCACGGCCACGATCATGCGGTTGCCGTTGGAGGAGAACTCGCTCATGAGCCAGCGGTTGGCAAGGGCATCGTAGAGCACGATGGGGTCGCCCGCGCCATTGTATGTGCTGATGCCGCCGATGGCATTGATGAAGTTGTCCAAGTACACCTGAGCGCCCACGGGCGTGCCGCCTTTGTTGTAAATGCGGAAATAGGCGCCGCCCACGCCGTTGATCATCTGGATCAGGTGGTTCGGGCCCACATCGGTGCAGGGGTCGGCGGGGTTCACTCCCATGTAGCCCATGCCGTTGACGCTCAGGTTCAGCGCCTTGCCTTGCTGGCGGAAACCATCGCCCCGCTGCAGCGCGGGGTCGCCGTTGGAAGGTTCGGCCTTCTCCACAACCTTCTGGTGCAGCCGCACGGGCTTCACACCGCCCGGATAGCCCTTGTCGAACAGCACGCCGCGCTCATCACGCGTGGGCGTATCGTCGAACACCCGCGTACTGTCCCAATCCTTGTAAGCCATGGTCTCACCTAGGAACACCATCTGCTGCACCTCGGCGTTGCGCAGCTCTGCGTATTGCTGGGCGCGAAGTGCGGTCAACGGGAGCCAAAAGAGAAGCGCTATGGCGGCGGACTTGTACATGGAAGGGCGCATGGGTTGCTCTGATGCGCTGCAAGTTCGGTGTTTGGCCTCGTGTTCGCCACCCACCTTTTCGTAGCGATTGGCCCATGGTGAACCAGTGTCGCACGAATGCACCTGGCATCGCCACGTCAACCCATGGTGCTTTGACGGGATGAAACGGCGCACAATCCGGACGTGAGACGGTCCGGATGTGGCTCCTCAGAACGCAGAACGCACCATCATTTCCGACTACTGCTTCGCAATCGGATGGCTCAGTCCTTCGTACTGGCTCAGCTCCATCTTGATCGAGCCCACGAGCACCTTCGCTTGCGCGAGCACCGGGATCTTGTTGCCGTCGTCGGTGATCCACACGTTCAGGTCGTCGTTGGTCTTGAACACGCGGCCCTCCTGCACCACGGGCTGGAACTTCATGCAGCGGTACTTGCCGTTGCGGAGCTTGATGGTCTCCTTGCCGACGTACTTCATCTGCAAGGGCCAGAGCTCATCGTCGAGGAAGGTCTGGATGGTGTACACATCGCCGGGCCTAGCATTGCTGAAGTCGATGGTGCGCGCGTAGTAGAAGGCGCTGAGCATGTCCTGCACGCTCGACGGCACGGCATGGGTCTGCTGCTTCTGCGTGACCACCTCGTTCTTGTGCTGGCGGTAGAAATAGTCCTGGCTGAACTCGTAGCCGCCTTCGCTCACACGGCGCTGGAACATCCACGGGAACACGCCTTCCGCATCGAACTGGCTCTCGTAGTAGTCATCGACCTTGTAGAAGGTGTTGAAGGCGCCGAGGCTGCGGCCGCGGCCCACCGCGCGCAGCACCTTGCGGCCCATGATGGGCTGCTCTGCCTCGCGCAGCTCCACCACCGCCTCACCGGCATTCATCCAACCGTAGTGGACGACGTAGGTGAGCTTCTCGCCGGCCTTGAAGGCATTGTGGTTGATGGTGCGGTAGTTCGTCGTGGACGAAGGGGCGGGAGCGCTGTTCGGTTCCGCCGGATGATTGCTCTGGGCGAAGGCCATGGTGAGAAGGCCGGTGCCCGCCAGAAGGAAGGTGGAAGTGCGTGCCATGACCCCGGAAACGCAAAGGGGGTGCCGATCGGTACGAATGCAGCCGCTAGCCCCAAGCAAAAAGCCTCTAGCTGTTCGCCGCCGCAGGCGGGCTTGTGACTTGAGGCTGGCAGCTTGTGGCATGCGCTACACCACGATGTTCACGATGCGCTTGGGCACCACGACCACCTTCTTGGGCGCTTGGCCGCCGAGCTTGGCCTGTACTTCCGGGTTGGCAAGCACTTGGGCCTCAACTTCTTCCTTGCTCAGGCCGATGGGGAACTCCAATTGCAGGCGGGTCTTGCCGTTGAAGCTGATCGGGTAGCTGAAGCTGTCCTCCACCAGGTGCTGGGCATCCCACTGGGGCCATTTCGCCACGGTCACACTGTCACTGTGCTCGAGCTTCTGCCACAACTCCTCCGCGATGTGCGGCGCGAAGGGCGCCAGGGTGATCACCAATGGCTCCAGCACCGCACGCTTGTTGCACTTCAGCGTGCTCAGTTCGTTGGCGGCGATCATGAACTGCGCGACGCTCGTGTTGAAGCTCATCTTCTCGATGTCCTCGGAGATCTTCTTCAGCGTGGCGTGCAGGATCTTCAGTTCGGCCTTGTTGGGCGCGTCATCGGAGACCGCGAACGCATCACCAGCAGCGTGGAACAGGTTCCAGAATTTGCGCAGGAAGCGGAAGGTGCCCTCGATGCCATTGGTGTCCCACGGCTTGCTCTGTTCCAAGGGGCCGAGGAACATCTCGTACAAGCGCAGCGTGTCGGCGCCGTACTTCGAAATGATATCGTCGGGGTTCACCACGTTGAACTTCGACTTCGACATCTTCTCGACTTCACGCTCAAGGACGAATGCTCCGTTTGTTTCCTTGATCAATTCTATCGGACGACCATGCACCATGGCGTTCCGCCATATTCTGAATCGTGCTTCATCCAGCTCGCCAGTTTGATTGAGTAGTGAAACGTCTACATGCGAAGTGGTGGTCTCTAGTTCAACCTTGAGTCCACTACTCATCAATCCAGGTGAGTACTTCTCTAATAGCCCAAGCAATTCTTCGTCGACGCCGTTTTCCTCAAGCTGCTGGGCTCGCATGGCCGAGAAGAAAATTTCAGGTACGGATATCTCATCAACCCGATTATCTGGAGTGTCTCCACCAAATGCTGTCACAGCCCATTTATTCACACGCTTAGCCAACGCCGACACCCCCTGGATCATCCCCTGATTCACCAGCTTCTTCGCGGGTTCATCGAAGTTGATCCAGCCACGGTCGTGCAGGAACTTGGTCCAGAAGCGGAAGTAGAGCAGGTGGCCGGTGGCGTGCTCGCTGCCGCCCACGTAGAGGTCCACTTGCTGCCAGTAGTTGATGGCCTCGGGTGAAGCGAAGCGGCCCTCGTTCTTCGGATCCATGTAGCGCAGGAAGTACCAGCTGCTGCCGGCCCATCCCGGCATGGTGGTGGTCTCCAGCGGATGGCCCTGGTAGCTCCAGTCCTTAGCGCGGGCCAGCGGCGGTTCGCCATCCTCCGTGGGCAGGAACTTGTCCACTTCGGGGAGCTTCAGCGGCAATTCGCTTTCAGGCAGCGCGTAGGGGATATCGTCCTTGTAATAGATTGGGATCGGCTCGCCCCAATAACGCTGGCGACCGAAGGCGGCATCGCGCAAACGGTAATTGATGCGGCGCGCTCCGGCACCGAGTTTCTCCAACTCCACGATCGCGCGCTCGATGGCCTCGGGCACTTTCAAGCCCTTGAGGAAGCCTTCGCTGCAGATGGTGGCGTCCTTGCTTTCATCGGCGCCTTGGGTGATGTCAGCGCCTTCGGTCACCGCGATGATCGGCAGGTCGAAATGCTTCGCGAAGCGCCAGTCGCGCTGATCGCCGCCGGGCACGGCCATCACGGCACCGGTGCCATGGCCGCCCAGCACGTAATCGCCCACCCACACGGGCACATCGGCCCCGGTGAACGGATGCTTCGCGAACGTGCCAGTGAACACGCCGCTCACGTGCTGCACATCGGCCTGGCGGTCGCGCTCGCTGCGGTTCCTGGCCATGGTCACGTAGGCCTCCACTTCGGCACGTCGGTCGGCCGTGGTGAACTTGCCCACGAGCACATGCTCCGGTGCCAGCGTGATGAAGCTCACGCCGAACAAGGTGTCGGGCCGCGTGGTGTACACCTCGATGAAGTCGCTGCCAATGGGGAATCGCACCGTGGCGCCTTCGCTCCGCCCGATCCAATTGCGTTGCGCCTCCTTGATGCTCTCGCTCCAATCGAGTGCGTCGAGTCCGTTCAGCAATCGTTGCGCATAGGCCGTGATGCGCATGCTCCATTGCTTCATGCGCTTGCGCTCCACGGGGTGTCCGCCGCGCTCGCTCACGCCGTCCTTCACTTCATCGTTGGCGAGCACGGTGCCCAGTGCGGGGCACCAATTCACCCAGGCCTCGCTCAGGTACGCCAACCGGAAATACTGCAGCACCATCTGCCTGGTGCGCTCATCGAACCCCTTCCATTCCTCGGCGGTGAACCTGCCTACGAATTCCTCCACATCGCCGGTGAGGATGCTGGCATCCTGGCCGTGCGAGCCTTGCCGCTCGAAGCATGCGATCAGCTCGCTGATGGGTCGCGCCTTGTCCGCTTTCGGATCGTACCAGCTATCGAAGAGCTGCAGGAAGATCCATTGCGTCCACTTGTAGAACGACGGATCGCTGGTGCGCACCTCGCGGTCCCAATCGAAGCTGAAGCCGATGTTATCCAGCTGCTCACGGTAGCGCGCGATGTTCACCTCGGTGGTCTTCGCGGGATGCTGGCCGGTTTGGATGGCGTACTGCTCGGCGGGCAGGCCGAAGCTGTCGTAGCCCATGGGGTGCAGCACATTGAAGCCGTTGTGACGCTTGTAGCGCGCCACGATGTCGCTGGCGATGTAGCCGAGCGGGTGCCCCACATGAAGGCCCGCGCCGCTGGGGTAGGGGAACATGTCGAGCACGTAATACTTCGGCTTCGATGTGTCGTTCGCCACCTTGTACGTCCCGCGCTTCGCCCATTCGGCGCGCCACTTCTTCTCGATGTCCTTGTGCTCGTATGCCATGGTCTTGCTTGCGTGGCGAAAGGTAGAAGGGCGTCCGCACGCGCCCCTACCTTCGCCGCCCGATGAGCGCCCGCCGCAGCAAGATCCGCCCGCGAACCACCAACGTGGGCACCATCATCGGCATCACGCTGGTCTTGATGATGCTGGGCATCCAGGGCTTCGTGATGCTCTTCGCCGGTTCGCTGGAGCGCTATTTCAAGGAGCAGGTGCGCGTGGAGCTCTTCTTGAAGCGCGAGCTGAAGGAGGCCGATGTGCTGCGCCTGCGCAAGGAGCTGGACCTGCAGCCCTGGTGCGCAGGCACCGTGCTGGTAACGCCCGAAGAGGCCGCTGAGCAGATGAAGCAGGACCTGGGCGAGGACTTCCTCGAGCTGCTGGGCGGCGTGAGCCCCATCGATCCCAACATCCAATTGAGCGTGCGGCCCGCGTATGCCCAGCCGGACAGCATGAAGTGGATTGTGGAGGGCCTGCGCAAGGACGCGCGCCTGCACGATGTGGCATACAACGCCGCGGTGATCGAGAACATGCAGCGCAACTTCAGGGCGCTCACCTTGGGCGGGCTGGTGGTACTGGCCCTCTTGCTGGTGGTGGCCGTGGCGCTCATCAACAACACCATCCGGCTGGCGGTGCATAGCCAGCGCTTCCTGATCCGCACCATGCACCTGGTGGGCGCTACGCGTTGGTTCATCAAGAGGCCCTTCTTGCTGGGGGGCCTCTGGCAAGGGCTTATTGCGGCGATGCTCGCCGTTGGCGCCTTGGCCGGCCTCTTCTGGATGGCCCGTCAGCATGTGCCCGACCTGCTGGCCTTCACCGACGCGCTCTCGCTGGAGCTGCTCTTCGGTGGCGTGCTGGCCGTGGGGCTGCTGATCGCACTCCTGGCCACGTGGGTGGCCGTGGGCCGCTACCTTCGCATGGATCACGAAGCATTGCACCTGAGCTGAACCTTCGCCAATGGCCAAACAGAACCACTTCAACGATCTGGCGTTCACCGCCACCAACTACAAGCTCTTCCTCATCGGTTTGGCCATCGTGGTGGTGGGCTACCTGCTCATGAGCGGCGGCGGCAATGGCGACCCCAATGCCTTCGATGCCACCGAGATATTCAGCGCGCGCCGCATCACCGTGGCGCCCATCGTGGTGCTCGTGGGCTACCTTTTCGTGGTGTACGCCATCCTCAAGCGCGACCGTAGCAGCGAGGCGGGGCAATGACATTGCTGCAGGCCATCATCCTGGCCATCATCGAGGGCATCACCGAGTTCCTTCCTGTTTCCAGCACGGGCCACATGATCATCGGCTCGGCGCTCATGGGCATCGAGAAGGATGACTTCGTGAAGCTCTTCACCGTGGCCATCCAGTTCGGCACCATCCTCAGTGTGGTGGTGCTCTATTGGAAGCGCTTCTTCCAGAGCATCGATTTCTACCTGAAGCTGCTCGCGGGCTTCATCCCGGCGGTGATCGCCGGCCTGCTCTTCAAGAGCCACATCGATGCGCTGCTCGAGAACGTCTTCGTGGTGGGCGTGGCGCTCTTCCTCGGCGGCATCGTCTTCCTATTCATTGATCGCTGGGCGCCGGGCGGAACGGAGGCCGGGCCGCAGCCCATTACTTGGAAGCGGGCCTTCACCATCGGCACCTGGCAATGCCTGGCCATGGTGCCCGGCGTGTCACGCTCGGCGGCCACCATGATCGGCGGGCTCACGCAGGGCCTCACGCGCAAGCACGCAGCCGAGTTCAGCTTCTTCCTTGCCGTGCCCACCATGTTCGCCGCAACGGTGAAGAGCATCTACGACTACGTGAAGGATGGCGGCGCGTTCACCGCGGATCACTTCGAGCTTTTCGCGGTGGGTAACGTGGTCGCCTTCATCGTGGCCATCATCGCCATCCGCGGCTTCATTGGCTTCCTCACCAAGCACGGCTTTAAGGCCTTCGGCTGGTACCGCATCGCCGTGGGCGGCGTCCTCATCGCGCTGCACTTCATGGGCGTTCAGATGCAGATGTTCTGAGCCGATGATCCATGACCACATCTTCGACCCGCTTGCCGGTGGCCTCATCCTGGTGGACAAGCCCCTCGGCTGGACCAGCTTCGATGCGGTGAAGAAGATCCGAGGCGCCATGCGCAGCGTGGTGCAGCGGCGCAATTTCAAGGTGGGGCATGCGGGCACCTTGGATCCACTGGCGAGCGGACTGCTGATCATGGCGTATGGCCCGCTCACCAAGCAGTTGCCCACGCTCATGGGTTTGGAGAAGACCTACACCGGCACCATCACCCTGGGCAGCACCACGCCCAGCTACGACCTGGAGACCGCGCCGGTTGAAGTGGGCCCATGGCAGCACTTGGGCGAAGCGGAGATACGCGCGGCATTCGCGACCTTCCTTGGTGAGGTTGAGCAACGCCCGCCGAACTATTCCGCCAAGCGCTTTGAGGGCGAGCGGGCTTACTTCCTCGCACGGGATCCGGAGCGGGCGCATGCCATCGATATGCCGGTGTTCAAAGTGCTGATCTCATCGCTCGAAGTGACAGGGGTCCGTGGTGCCGAGATCGACTTCGAGGTGCATGTGAGCAAGGGCACCTACATCCGTTCCTTGGCGCACGACATTGGCCAAGTGCTGGGCTGCGGCGCGCACTTGAGCGCCCTGCGGCGCACGGCCATCGGGGCCTACCGCGTGGAGGAAGCGCACCCGCCGGTGGATTGGGCGCAGCACATTGCCCCATTGCCCGACCGAGCCTGAAGAATGCCCGTCGAAGGGTCGCGAGCGCCCGTTTAATCAACAGGCTAAGCAACTGATTGCGAAGGACTTTGACGCTGGGTTGACAACGCGCTTATATTCGGCCCCCCAAACTCAGGCGCGGCCCCGTAAGACCCCGCACAAGCACATGAAACTCAACGCATTCAAGTTCAACCTGCCCAAAGAGCAGATCGCCCTCTACCCCACCAAGGACCGCGACGGCAGCAAGCTGATGGTC
>DAORNP010000140.1:0-434 GCA_035441065.1 Flavobacteriales bacterium
AACGCGGAGAGGGGGGGATTCGAACCCCCGGTACAGAATAACCCGTACGGCAGTTTAGCAAACTACTGGTTTAAGCCACTCACCCACCTCTCCGTGAGCCGAAAAGAACGTCCCCCTTTTTTAAGGGTGCGCAAATATAGTCGGGCATTCCGCACCGAGAAGCCACGCGGTTGCGGACGGCTACATTTGCCGCCCATAAAAATCACCCAGCATGGCACGCGAAGTCGTCATCGTAGCAGCAGCACGCACTCCCATTGGCAGTTTCGGCGGAAGTTTGGCTGACGTTTCGGCCACCAAACTCGGCGCAGCAGCCATACAAGGCGCATTGGCCAAGGCCGGGGTGAAGCCTGCGGACGTGAACGAAGTGATCATGGGGAGCGTGCTGCAAGCCAATCTGGGGCAAGCACCCGCACGCCAAGCGGCCAAATTCGCAG
>DAORNP010000140.1:459-8899 GCA_035441065.1 Flavobacteriales bacterium
ACAAGGTGTGTGCAAGCGGCATGAAGGCGATCATGATGGCGGCCCAGGAAATCATGCTGGGCGATGCCGAAATCGTTGTGGCAGGCGGCATGGAGAACATGAGCCAGACACCCTTCTACATGGAAAAAGCACGCTATGGCTATCGGTACGGTCACGGTCAGCTGATCGATGGCATCGTGAAGGACGGCCTCACCGACGTGTACCACCAGACGGCCATGGGCGTAAGCGCCGACAACACGGCTAAGGAGCACGGGATCACCCGCGAGGAGCAGGACGCCTTCGCCATGGAGAGCTACAAGCGCAGCGCTTCCGCTTGGGCCGCGGGTAATTTCAAGGATGAGGTGGTGCCCGTGACCGTGCAGACCCGCAAGGGGGACGTGGTGGTGAGCGAGGACGAAGAGTACAAGAATGTCAACTTCGATAAGCTGCCCGCACTGAAGGCGGTATTCACGAAGGACGGCACTGTGACCGCCGCGAATGCGAGCACGATCAACGATGGAGCCGCTGCGCTCGTGCTCATGAGCGCCGAGAAGGCGAAGGCCCTTGGACTGAAGCCCATCGCACGCATCGTGAGCTACGCCGATGCCGAGCAGGCGCCCGAATGGTTCACCACCACACCTGCCAAGGCCCTGCCCCGCGCCGTGGAGAAGGCCGGTTTGAAAATGAGCGACCTCCAATTCGTGGAATTGAACGAAGCATTCAGTGTGGTGGGGATCGTGAACACCAAGCTCATGGGACTGGACTCCACCAAGGTGAACGTGAATGGCGGAGCGGTATCCCTAGGCCATCCATTGGGCTGCAGTGGCGCACGCATCATCGTCACGCTGATCAACGTGCTGAAGCAGAACAATGCGCGCTACGGCGGTGCGGGCATCTGCAACGGCGGCGGCGGCGCTAGCGCCATGGTGATCGAGGCCCTGTAGCCTGGGCGCGCTGCCTACTCCCCTTCCTCCAGGTGCAACGCATGCAGCATACGATGCAGCAGCGGCGACAGGAACACCGCCACGGCGCTGAGCAAGGCGATGCCGCTGTATAGCGCATACAGCGAAGCGAACCATTTGGCCGCATCGTTGGTGAGCAGGTCCACGGGGCCCATGCCACCGAGGATCATGCTCGCATTCAGCACGGCATCCACAAAGGGGAGTCCGCCGAGGCCCATGTAGCCGCACACGCCGATTGCGAGCGAGAAGGCCACCAGCAGCAGCGCGTAGCTCAGGTGGCGCATCAAACGGATGGCGAAGCGCGATCGGCTGATGAGCGGTCTGGTCCGATGCTCGAACATGCCTGCAATGTAATCGCCCATCAACAGCGCTTCGTGGAGCCGAAGCCGGAACGCAGGGCTCGACACGCTGAGCAGCCCAGCACCTTCGCAGCGGGAATACCGCCATGAAAGCCATCTGGACCATCGGCCTGCTCATCCTCAGCAACGCCTTCATGACACTCGCGTGGTACGGCCACCTGCGCTTCAAGGACTATGACTGGGGAAAAGGACTCGGCCTCTTCGCCATCATCGGCATCAGCTGGGGCATCGCCTTCTTCGAATACGTGCTGCAAGTGCCTGCCAACCGGATCGGGAGCAACCTGCATGGGGGGCCGTTCACCTTGGTGCAACTGAAGGTGATCCAGGAGGTGATCACCTTGAGCGTATTCACGATCTTCACCCTCGTCGCCTTCAAGCACGAGGCGCTTAGATGGAATCATGCGTTGGCCGCGGTTTTTCTGGTGGCGGCCGTGTGGTTGGTGTTCAAGAAGTAATACATGCACTTCCCCCTCTTCGGCGAACTGGTCGTGATCCTCGCATTGGCGGCAGGGATCCTGCTGCTATTCCGTCGCTTCAGGTTGCCGGGGATCCTCGCTTTCATCCTCACTGGCATGATTGCAGGGCCGCACGGCTGGGGCTGGGTGAAGGAGGTGGATGAAGTGACCGCGCTGGCCGAGATCGGCGTGGTCTTCCTGCTCTTCGTCATCGGCATGGAGTTCAGCCTGAAGAAGCTCGCGAGCCTGGGCAAGACAGTATTCCTCGGCGGAACCTTGCAGGTGGGACTCACCATTGCGGCGGTCGGCGCAGTGCTGCATGGCTTCGGCGTGCGCACGGAGAGCGCGGTGTTCATCGGCTTCCTCGTGTGCCTGAGCAGCACCGCGATCGTGCTGCGCGTGCTGCAGGAGAAGGGCCGCATGGATAGCGCTCCCGGCCGTGTGGCCACTGCCATCCTCATCTTCCAGGACATCATCGTTGTGCCCATGATGCTGGTAACGCCGCTTCTCGCGGGCCAGAGCCAGGACATCACCATGGACCTGCTGAAGCTCTTGGGCAAGATGGCCCTGCTGCTCGTTGCCGTTTTCCTAGGAGGGCGCTACATCGTTCCCAATCTCCTGCGCGCGGCGATCAAAGGGAGCGGCAACGAGCTCTTCATCATCACCATCGTGGTGATCTGCTTCGCTGCGGCCTTCACCACGCAGGCCATGGGGCTGAGCCTTGCGCTCGGCGCCTTCTTCGCTGGCCTTGTGATCAGCGAGACCGAGCACGCCTACCATGCCACAAGCATCGTTCAGCCCTTCCATGAGCTCTTCCTCAGCTTCTTCTTCGTCTCAATCGGAATGCTGGTGGACCTGCAGATCTTCATCGATTCGCCGCTCACGATTCTCGCGCTCTTCGCTGGCGCCACCGTGCTGAAGATCGGAGCCGCGTTGCTCGCCGTATGGGTGCTGCGCTACCCCTTGCGCACGGCCATGCACAGCGCGCTCGGGCTATTCCAATTGGGTGAATTCGGCTTCGTGCTGGCCATTCCCGGCCTGAAGCTGGGCCTGCTCTCCGAAGAGCACTATCAATTCTTCCTCGCCGTGGCCATCCTTGGGATGGCCACCACGCCTTACATGCTCAACAGCAGCGAACGCATCGTGCGCAAGGTATTCCTGCAATTCGTTCCCGCCAACGTGAGCAACCGCCTCGACAGCTTGATGCGCGTGAAGCGTGCGCATGAAAAGAAGATGGCCGGCGTGCTCAAGGATCATGTGGTCATCATCGGCTTCGGTTTGAATGGCCAGAACGTGGCCACCGCCGCCATGGAGAGCGGTATACGCTGCGCCGTGGTGGAAGAGGATCCCGACTTGGCCCGCAAGGCACAGGCGGTGGGACTTCCGGTGCTGCACGGCGATGCCACCAACGACCATGTGCTGCACGAGGCGCACGTGGAGCGCGCGCGCGTGGTGGTGGTGGCCATCAGCGATCCCGAAGCGAGCAAGAAGATCGTGGCCGAGATCCGCGCCATCAGCAGCACGGTGTACATCCTGGTGCGCACCCGCTACGTGCGCGAGATCCAAGCGAACCTCGACGCTGGCGCCAATGAAGTGATCCCCGAGGAGTTCGAAACCAGCATCGAGATCTTCTACCGCGTGCTCCGCAAGTACCTGGTACCCGAGCAGCGCATCCAGGACCTCGTAGCGCGCATCCGCGGCGACCATTATGGCATGCTGCGCGGCGTGAGCACCACGCCTGAAAAGGCCAAGGCCGAAGGGCTCATCATTCCCGGCGTCGAGATCGCGACCCTGCCAGTGACGCTGGGCCGTGGCAAGGTGGTGGGCCGCACCGTGGCCGAGATCGCACTGCGCGAGAAGTTCGGCATCACGGTGCTGGCCATCCGCCGCAAAGGGCGCTACATCACCAACGTGAGCGGCAGCACGCGCATCCTCACCGACGATGTGCTCTACCTCTTGGGCAGCCCGGATGCCATTGTGCGGTTGGATCAGGAGCTGCGATGAACCTTCATACCCGGAGAGTTGCAACTCGCCAAGGGGGGCGGCCTTGACTCGGATGGGCAGAGCGAGCACGGAATACCTTCGTCGCCATGTCGCCGCAAGAACTCGCCGAGAAGGTGGTGTCGCGCATGTACGACCACGACCCGTTCAGCATCTGGCTGGGCATCGAGCGCGTGCTGGTGCAACCCGGTGTTTGTGTGCTGCGCCTGACGGTGCGCGAGGAGATGCTCAACGGCTTCTCCATTGCGCACGGCGGCATCACCTATTCGCTGGCAGATAGCTGTCTGGCCTTCGCCAGCAACAGCCACGGCATTCAGAGCGTGAGCGTGGAGACGAGCATCAGCCACACCAAGCCGGTGAAGGCCGACGACGTGCTCACCGCCACCAGCGAGGAGAAGAGCCTCTCGCGCGGCATCGGCATCTACTACATCACCGTAACGAACCAGCGTGGGGATCAAGTGGCCCTCTTCAAGGGCACCGTGTATCGCACCGGCAAACCGTGGTTCCCCGACGAACAACCGCAGACCTAGATGAAGGAAGCTTACATCGTTGACGCCATCCGCACGCCCATCGGCAGTTTCGCCGGATCACTCGCACCGGTCCGTGCCGATGACCTCGCGGCCCATGCCCTGCGCGAATTGATGAAGCGCAGTCCATCACTCGATCCAGGGGGCATTGACGACGTGATCCTGGGCTGCGCCAACCAGGCAGGCGAGGACAACCGCAACGTGGCGCGCATGGCCCTGCTGCTGGCAGGACTGCCCGTTACGGTGCCCGGCGAAACAGTGAACCGCCTCTGTGCCTCGGGCATGAGCGCCGTGGTGGGCGCTGCAGGGGCCATCGCCGCCAACAATGGTGATGTGTTCATCGCCGGTGGCGTAGAGCACATGACGCGCGGCCCGTGGGTGATGAATAAGAGCAGCACCCCTTACGGCCGCGATGCGCAACTCTTCGACAGCAGCTTCGGATGGCGCTTCGTGAACCCGCGCATGAAGGAGCAGTACGGGGTGGACGCCATGGGCGAGACCGCCGAGAACCTGCTCGACGCCAATCCCATCAGCCGCGAGGACCAGGACCGGTTCGCTTTATGGAGCCAGCAGAAGGCCGCAGTTGCACAAGCCAGCGGACGGCTCGCGCAGGAGATCGCACCGGTGCCCATACCGCAACGTAAAGGCGACCCCGTGCTTTTCGCTCTTGACGAATTCGTGAAACCGAAATCAACGGCCGAGGCGCTGGCCACACTGAAGCCCGCCTTCCGGAAGAACGGCACCGTGACCGCCGGCAACGCCAGCGGGCTGAACGATGGTGCCGCCGCCGTGCTCGTCGCCAGTGAAGCAGGCCTGAAGCAGCATGGCCTAACCGCCAAGGCGCGCATTGTAAGCAGCGCAGTGGTGGGGGTTGAGCCGCGGATCATGGGCATTGGCCCGGTGAACGCCACGAGGCTGGCCTTGAAGCGCGCCGGCCTGAGCCTCGACCAGATCGACCTCTTGGAACTCAACGAGGCCTTCGCTGCCCAAGTGCTGAGCTGCACGCGCAGTTTAGGGTTGGCCGACGACGACCCACGCATCAACCCCAATGGGGGCGCCATCGCCTTGGGCCACCCATTGGGCATGAGCGGGGCCCGGCTGCTGCAAACGGCAGCCATTGAGCTTCAGGCACTTGGCAAGCGCTACGCCCTTTGCACCATGTGCATTGGCGTGGGCCAAGGCTACGCCGTAGTGCTCGAACGCTGTTGAAATCTGTCCGTCGATCTGGCGTGACGCTGGTTTTCAGCCAATGCTAGCTTGGCCGCCCAATTTCACTGCTCCATGCTCCCTCAGGAACAGATCAACCTGTACATCGCCGAGCGCCCCGAATGGCAACGCAAGCTGCTCATTCGCCTGCGCCAGCTGATTCATTCGGTGGATGAAGATGTCACCGAATCGTGGAAGTGGAACTCGCCGCACTTCGACCATGACGGCATCATGATCGGGTTGCACGGCTTCAAGAGCTTCGTGAGCGTGTGGTTCCACAAGGGAGCCTTACTGAAGGACACGCACAAGCTCTTCGACAAGCCCGAGAAGGATGAGGAGAAAGGCATCCGGAAGGTGAAGTTCGAGGAAGGCGATGCCATCAACGAGAAGGCCTTCCTGGACCTGGTGAAGCAAGCCGTGAAAGTGAACCAGAGCGGCGCCAAGCTGGGCGATGCCAAGCCCACGCGCAAGGCGCTTGTGGTGCCGCCCGAGTTGGAGAACTGCCTCCGGAAGGACGAAGAAGCCTGGATGCACTGGGAGAAATTCAATTACACCCACAAGAAGGAATACGTGGAGTGGATCGAGGACGCCAAGCAGGACGAGACACGGAAACGCCGCATCGCGCAGGCGCTGGAGATGATCCGCGAAGGCGTGGGGAAAGAGGACAAGCACAAGGTGTGAGTCGTCCGTCGGACGTCCCCCAGGAAGCATGAGCCCCCCTGCCGATGGGTTTCGGCAGAATGGAACGAAGAAGCCCCCCGATTGCTCGGGGGGCTTCGTTGCGAATCGGAGTTGCTTACTCGCCTTTCTTGGCCGTGTGCTTCGCGTAGCGCTTGTTGAACTTGTCAACGCGGCCAGCGGTATCCACCAGCATCATCTTGCCGGTGTAGAACGGGTGGCTGGTGTGGCTGATATCGAGCTTCACCAGAGGGTACTCGTTGCCGTCCTCCCATTTCACGCTGTCCTTGGTGTTCGCGCAGCTCTTGCCCAGGAACATGTACTCGTTGCTCATGTCCTTGAAAACCACCGTGCGGTAGCTCTCGGGATGGATGCCTTTCTTCATGGCCTTGTCTCGTTAATGCCGCCCTTTCGCGAGCGGGGCGCAAATGTAGGCGCATTCGGCATATCCGCAACCCAGCGGAATCGAAGACTCAACAGGCCCCCGAACCACGGCCAAGCCCTGCGGCACAGCCACTTGGGGCCTTGTCCGCTCGGTGGCTGGAGGCATGCCCTTCCCACGCAATACACCATGCCCAAACGAAGTTCTCAGCACCGCAAGCCATCTTTGCCCGCCTTGAAGCCCGCCCACCTCCTCCCCTTCCTCGCCCTTGCGCTGATGCTGGCCGGTTGCCGCAAGGACAGGCTCTTCACCGATTCACCGGTTACCCTGGAGTTCAGCCAGACCGAGGTCCTCTTCGACACGGTTTTCGCCCTGACGCCACCCATCGGAACCATCACCAAACGCTTCCGGGTGAAGAACCCCAATTCGCAGGGCGTTAAGGTCGATATCGCCCTCGAGGGCGGCACCCCATCACCTTTCCGCATCAATGTCGATGGCGCTGCCGGGACCAGCTTTCGGGAGGTGGAAATCCTTGGCGGTGACAGCATTTACGTGTTCGTGGAAGCCAGCCTCGATCAGTCCGGACAGAACACACCACTGATCCACGAGGACCACATCGTGTTCCAGAACAACGGCAGCGAGCAGAAGGTGAAACTGGTGGCTTGGGGACAGGATGCGCACTACTTCCGCCCGACCAACTTCCCGGCTGGCTTGCCCGCCTATAGCATCATCGCCGGGCTCGACGACAACGGCAACAACATCTGCGAGACCGTGACCTGGCCGAACGACAAGCCGTATGTGATCTACGGATACGCCGTAGTGGACTCCTGCAGTAAGCTGATCATCGACCCGGGGGTTCGCGTTTACGTGCATGGCGGAGGAGGATTGTGGATCTACCGATGGGGGCAGATCGAAGCCAACGGTGAACTGAACAGCCCCATCACGTTCCAAAGCGACCGACTGGAATCGCTCTACGCCGAGCTGCCCGGCCAATGGGACCGCATCTGGATCAACGATGGCCCGGCTGGAGGCGATAACGAACTGGAGAACGTCGTGATCAAGAATGCACTGGTGGGCATCCAATGCGAGACCTGGCCCGGCCTGCCCGATGCCGCCACGAGCCAAGCGAAGCTCCTGCTCAACAACGTGAAGATCCGCAACTGCAGCGCGGCGGGCATCCTGAGCCGCAATTACCGCATCGATGCCGCCAACCTGCTCGTGAGCGATTGCGGGCAGTACTGTGTTGCACTCACCGGTGGCGGCCAGTACAACTTTCGCCACGCCACCATCGCCAACTATTGGAGCTACGGCATCCGCAACACGCCAGCCTTCATCATGACCAACACCTACCCCGACATCACCGGGACCTTGCAGGTGCGGGACATCTTCCCGAGTTCATTCAAGAACAGCATCATCCACGGGGCCAACAACAATGAATTCAAGCTCGAGTTCAATGGCCTGGCCACGCCCACGCTCAGCTTCGAGCGCATGATGCTGCGGACCGACCAGAGCACCTCCGACCCCAGCTTCTTCGACCAGGCCACCATCTACCGAAACCAGAACCACGGCTTCGTGAGCGTGCCCGACCGCAACTTCCACCTGACATCAACGGCTTTCGCGCGGAACAAGGCCGATGGAAGCGGGCCTTTCCTCGACATGGATGGTGTGGCGCGCGGGCAATTCGGCCAACCCGATCTGGGCTGCTACGAATACGTGCCCTGATCAGCGCAGGCCGATCAGGAATTCCAATGTATCCACGCCATCGGCGTAGTCGCTGAGCGCTGGATGCTGGGCTTCGCCGAATGCGATGCCATCGCGCGCCACCACGCATTGGATCCGCTGCTTGTTCGCCTCGATGTACGCGATAACATCGTCCTTGGTATCGTAACGC
>DAORNP010000140.1:8909-9885 GCA_035441065.1 Flavobacteriales bacterium
GAAGAGCGATGCAACGGGGCTGGCGAGCGCACTATCCTCCTTCAGCAACAAGAAGCCATTCTCGGTGAAAGGCACGCGATCGAGCATCCACAGTGCGCGGGTGTAGTCGTAATTGTTGCCGTACTTCTTGTGATGCACGATGTCCTTCCATGGGAAGATGGCACCGAAGAGCCGATCCAGGTCGAAGGCACGGGGCACCAGCACCTTGCTCACATTGCGGCAACCAAGGCCGAAGTAGCGGAATACGTCCTCGCCCAATGCGGCCAATTGCTCGTCTGTCTCGGAACCATCGAGCACCGCTATGCTCACGCGGTTCTTGCGCACGATGCGCGGCAGATGCCCGAAATAGTGCTCGAAATAGCGCGCGGTATTGTCGCTACCAGTGGCCACCAATGCGTCCACTTCGCCGAGTTTCCCTTGCACGGTGACCAGCCGATCACTGGTGCCTGGCGTGAAATGGTCAAGCACGCTGATCAGCGAAGGGATCAGCTCCGGTTCCTGCGACGAGCATTTGATGCGCGCGCGATGGCCGGAGATGAAGACCGAGAGCACATCGTGCAGGCCGACCAGCGGGACGTTGCCCGCGAGGATCAGGCCGATGCTCTTCACCGATACCGGCCCAGCCTGGAGCGCGGGGTAGGCTTGCAGCCATTCGGCTATGGAACCAGTTGTGAGTGAATCACCCCAAGCCCTGAAGGCGAAGCGCACCTGCTCTTCCGTGGCCCAGCCATTGAATTGATGCGCCCTTCGGATGGAAGCTTCCAATTCGTCGTATTCAGCCTCGGCCAATCCGACCGAATGCCCGGGCCAGGGCGACCCCGTTCCGAGGGCGCGCATCACCCCGCCGAGTTGCCCGAGGGCCGATGATCGTTGCTGAATTGCAGTCATGCTCGTCTTTTCCATTGCGCGCCGGATGCCCTTCTATCTTCGCCGCGCAAAAGTATCCCGCTCCGCCATGGCCATCATGATCACCGAC
>DAORNP010000141.1:0-7547 GCA_035441065.1 Flavobacteriales bacterium
TGAGCGGGTCCGGCTCAACCGCCTCCATCGCCGTCATGCGCCGGTGGTACCAGCCATTCACGAAGAGGCAGGCCAGAATGAGCGCGATGCCTGCGTATGAACCTGCGTGCAACTTCTCTTCTTCGCCCCAGATGATGAGGGCAATGATGATGGTGTAAACCGGCTCCAGGTTCACGGTGAGCATGACGGTGAAGGCGGAGAGCATGCGCATCACCAGGATTCCGGTGACGAAGGGCAATGATGTGCATGCGATGCCGAGCAGCAGATGATAGACGATGTCGCTGGTGGGCAGCTTCCACAGCGGTGGTGGGAGCCCGCCTTGATCGGCCAAGAGGTTCCCCGCACTGCCACCGACCGAACCACTGATCAACGGAAGCACAACCAGGATGATGCACATGACCGCGGCCACACTGGCGATCTCGTAGAAACTGATGCGCATGGGATCATCCTTGTGCACCAGCACAGCGTTGATGATGTTGAACCAGGCACTCAGCAAGGCGCTGATCACGCCCACGATGATGCCCCAACGGCTGTCGGTCTCCAATCCGAAGATCAGCAGCAGCGCGCCGATCACGATCAGGCCGAGCACCACTTCGTACACCCGCACGCGGCGCTTGAACCAAATGGGCTCCAGCAACGCCGTGAATACCGTGCTCGTGCTCAGGCAGGCCGCCGCGATGCTGGCCGTACTGATCTTGATGGCACCGTAGAAGGTGATCCAATGCCCGGCGATGATGAGGCCGGTGAGCAGATAGACGCCCAGCTTCGGCGTGCGCCAGGAGAGCGAGCGCTTCATCAGCACCGCCGCCACTGCCAAGCCCAGCGCAGCGATGATGGTGCGCGTGTACACCAGGTGCAGGGTGCCCTGCTGAATGAGCTTGCCGAGGATGCCAGTGAAGCCCCATAAGAACACCGTGAGGTGCAGGAGCCAGAGGGCCTGGGTGCGGATGCGCATCTGTTTCATCCCGCAGCGCGGGAGGCGCGCCAAGGTAGAAGGGGCTATCGGATGGACTCGAGCTTCTCGCGCATGGCCTTCACCAGCTGCTCCTGCTTCGAGATCTCGGCGCGCTTCCGGTCCTGGTCCTGGAGGTTCTTCTTCACTTCCCAAGCCAGCTCTTCACCCTTCTTCTTCTGCTGGGCCTCTTCGGCGATAGCCTTGCTGCGCTTCTCTTGCAGCTTGGCTTGCTGCTTCACCAGTTCAGCCAATTCCTTCTCCCCTTCCGCGCTCGGATCGGTCGCGTTCTCCTTGCGCTGCGCTTCGACCCGCTTGGCCTGCTCCTCCGCTTCCTTCGCCAAGCGCTCCTTCTCAGCAATGGCTTCCACTGCGCGCTCATTTGCCTTCACGATGCTGGCTTCGGCCCGTTCCTTCTCGCGCTGGAGCATGCTCAGCTCACTGTTGAGCTTGGCCAACCCCTTCTCCGCCGTAGTCAATTCCTGTTGGGCCAATTGCCTGCGCAGCAAAGTGCTCTGTTGGTGCACGTAAGCCTTCGCCGCCTCGAATGAACGCATATCGCTGCTGGGGCTCAACCACCCTTCCTGCGTGAGCAACGCCACATGCGCCATCACGAAGGGCGCGCCCTTGCGCTGCTCGGCTTTCATGAGCACGCGAACGGTGTCGGGTGAGACCTGGGGCATCAATGCACCAGCAGCCACCACTTCCTTCTTGTTCGATACGTCGCGGCTCACCCGCTTCAGCTCGTCCTTCCACCACGATTCTACGTACTTCACATCGGTGCCCTCGAATTGGAAGCTCAGCGTTGGATGGATGCCGGTGCTGAACGAAAAGGAGGATACCTGAACGGTTTGCTGTGCGTGCGCAACAAGGGCGAGGAGGGCGAAAGGGAGCAGGATCGATCTCATGGTCATCTGTTTCCAATGGACGTGCCGCAAGTGCACCCGTCACTCCTCCGCCACCTTCGAGACGCCGCCGCTCACGGCGAACTTCATCACATCGGCGGGGTTGGCATCAATCGGATGGACATTGGCGCGCGGCACAATGAAGACATTGCCGCTCCAGGCGAAGGAGTGCGGCATATAGACCGCGACCTTCTCCGCGCCTATTCCCAAGTGCTCCAAATCCTCCTGCGTGATGAAGCCTAAGCGTTCGGCTTCTAATCCGCCGAGCCGCACGAGCACCGGCCGATCGAATTTGCGCTTGCTGCCAACGAGCGCCTCCATCATGTCCTTGAGCGCGCCGTACATGGTCTTGATCACCGGCACCTTCTGCAGGACCTCATCGCCGATCTCAGCCAGAGGCTGAAAGAGGATGGTGCTGCCCAGCCAACCCGCTGCCGTGATGATGGTCAGCAGGATGAGGATGCCCAGGCCGGGGATGTCCGTTTGGATGATGCCGTCGAGGAAGGCGAGCACGCGCCACACGGCCCAGACGATAACTGTGATCGGAACGAGCAGCAGCAGGCCCCGGAAGAAGTATCCGAGCAGTATGCGGCTGTTGCGACGCGCATTGAAGGACATGGGCGCGAAGGTATTTGCAGGTTGGTGGATGAAGGTTGAAGCGCTGGCTGGTTGCGGGTGCTAGGTCATCCAACCTTCAACCTTGCCTGCTCCTTCTTCGATAGGCTGCCTAGCACCAGCTCGTAGCTGTGGTCGATCAGCTCCAGCACCAGCTTACGCGGCACGGACCCGGTCATATCCACGGTGTTCCAATGCTGCTTGTTCATGTGGAAGCCCGGCACGATGCCTTCGTAGCGCTCGCGCAGGTCGATGGCGCGCTCGGGATCGCACTTCAGATTGATGGTCTCGAAGACGTCAAGCGGCGCCAGAGCGAAAATCTTCCCGGCCACGCGGAACACGAGCACGTCCGGTCCGAAGGGGGTGTCCCAGCTGACGCCGGGCTTCGCAGCGCAATGCGCTTGCAACTCGTCGATCGTCATGGAAGCATGGCGTACAGCACCGGACGGCTCGGTGCTGCATCGTTGATGAAGTGCGGCAGCTGCAGCTCCAGGAAGTAGTCGCCGTCGGTTATCGAACCCGGCACATGGATCATCTCGGTGATGGTGCGCTCCAGATCGATGGTGTTCGGGTAATCCCAGAAGGCATGGTGCGCGGCCAGCACGCCGCCATCCTCTTCGCGATCCACACTGGGCAGATCCAGCAGCAAATGCTTCACGCCAATGCTGCGCAGCCACGCGCACGCGGTGCTCTGCAAGTAGCACGGATTGCTGCCGCTCCATTGGCGCGTGCCGGCTTCAGCATCGTTGGGCAGCGTGCGCAGCACCAGCGCTTCCGGCGGTCGTTCGCTCACTACGCCGCGCAGCTGCTCCAAGGTGATCACGCGGTCTTCTTTGGCATCGGGCGCGCGCCGTGTCTCCGGACGAACGCTTACCACTTGCGCGAAGAAGAAATACCGCTTCAGCAGGTTGCCCACGGAATGGATCTCCGGGCTGATGTGCCCTACGCTCTCGGTATGCGTGCCGTGCCCGTGCGGATTGAATTGCACGTTGCGGAAGTTCACCGGTGCGCCATCCTTCACCGCGTACACCTTGTCGCCATCGTGCACAGGGTCGATCCGCACTGGCCCCACGTACCATGCGCGCGGACCATCGGGGCCCAATGGCAGCGAGAGGTCGATGGGCCTGTTCAGGTCCACCTTGATGGTGCGGCCGCGGTGGGTGATCTCAGCGATCATCGTCGGTAACGAACAGGTCGCTGGCGATGCGATCCGCCAAGTGCCTGCCCGCTTTGGTCAAAACTAACCGTCCATCGCGGTGCTCGAGGTGCCCGCTGGCCACCCATCGCTCAACGACCCGTGGTTGAAGACCGATCACATCCAGCGCCAAACCGGCCAGATCCACGCCCTTGCTCGTGCGCAGGCCGGTGAGCAGCATTTCGTTGGTGCGCTGAGCAGGGGTGAGCTCCTCCTCCTGCCAATACGCCTCTTCGGCTTGCACGGCCTGGGTGTATCGCGCGTTGTTCGCCACGTTCCAACGCCGCCTGCTTCCATCGAACGAGTGCGCCGAAGGACCGATGCCGAGGTAGGACACGCCTTCCCAATAGCTGCTGTTGTGCCGCGCGTAGTGGCCCGGCAAGCCGAAGTTGCTGATCTCGTAATGCTCAAGCCCGGCGGCCTCCATGCGCTCCATCAACCAATCGAACTGCGCGCTCTGATCCGCATCGCCGGGCATGGTCACCATCGCCTTCTTCACCTGATGTGCCAGCGCGGTCTTCTCTTCGACGGTGAGGCAATACGCGCTCAGGTGCGGCATGCCGTGGTCGAGCGCGATGCTGAGCTGTTCATCCCACTCGGCCAGCGTCATGCCCGGCAGGCCGTAGATCAGGTCGATGGTCCATGACGCGAAGCCGGCCTTGGCGATGAGCGCGATGCTCTTCAGCGCCTGCTCGGCATTGTGCGCGCGGCCCATCCACTTCAATCGGTCCTCTCGGAAGCTCTGCGTGCCCAGGCTCAGGCGCGTGACGCCCATCGACTTCCACTGTTCCAAGCGCTCGGCAGTGATGTCGTCGGGGTTGGCTTCCAAGGTCACTTCCGCATCACGCTGCACACGGAAGAGATCGCGAGAGAGTTGAACGAACGAAGCGATGCGCGAGGGCTCCAGCAAGCTCGGCGTGCCACCGCCGAAGTAGATGGTGCCGACCGGTGCATCGCCAATCTGGTTAAAGCGAAGAAGGAGCTCCTTCTCCATCGCATCGAGCAACGGCACCTTCGAACCGGAGGTGCTGAAGTGGAAATCGCAATACGTGCATGCCTTCCGGCAGAATGGAATGTGGAAATAGATGCCTGCCATTCAGAGGAGCTGCAAGTTCGGGAGCGGCCAGCGGCAAGTGAACGGCACGAGCGCGAAGGTTCACCGGGATTTGAGCAGCAATTTATCCGGGTTCTCGATCAAAGCGTTCAGCATCAATCCGACTTCCTCACTCAACGCGATCAGCGGCTTAACCTCATCAGCGCTGAGGTACCCGCAGGCGACGGCCATGTCCAGATGGACCTGCATCTCCGTGTTCTCCGAATCGGAATCCGTGAGCTTCGCCACCAGATGCGCCTTGTACCGACGACGACGATAGGCCTCGCCGAAAATCGCGCAGACTGATCTTGAGCTCCTCCGCACCTGCGAAGTCAGGCTGAACACTTCCTGCTTGGGGAACTTCTGCGTGAGTTGAAAAATCCGTACGGCAAGGTCGAAGGATTTCTGGTAAACAATCATCTCTCTGAAGCCGGCCATGGGTTCCATTTTCCTGCAAGGAATTGAGCCATGGCTCTGCGTGAGCGGACTGGAGCGGGGGCAACTTGCCGCTTGCCGACTTCCAACTCGCCGCTATCCCCCCGACCGCAACGAGATCCTGAACGTCGTCCCCTTGCCCGGAGCGCTCTTCTTCACGAAAATCTTGCCGCCATGGTACTGCTCGATGATGCGCTTGGTGAGCGAGAGGCCCAGGCCCCAGCCACGCTTCTTGGTGGTGAAGCCTGGCTGGAACACGCGCGTGTGCTGCGAAGCGGGAATGCCCTTGCCGGTGTCGGTCACATCCACGTGCACGTAATCGCCTTCGGGGATGATCTCGATGATGATGCTGCCTTCGCCTTCCATAGCGTCGATGGCGTTGCGGATCAGGTTCTCAATCACCCAGCTGAAGAGCGGACGATTCAGCGGCACGTGCAATTCGGTGTCGGATGGCGCAAGCACGTCGATCCGCGCGCGGCTGGGCAGGCGCGGACGCAGGTAGAGCACCGTGGCGCGAAGCGTGTGGTAGAGCTTCTCAGGCGCGAGGTCGGGCGCGGAGCCGATCTTCGAGAAGCGCTCGGTGATCACCTCCAAACGGTCCACGTCCTTGCGCATCTCGGTTACCGCTGAGGGATCCACGCCCTGCTCCTTGAGCAACTCCACCCACGCCATGAGCGAACTGAGCGGCGTGCCCAATTGGTGCGCGGTCTCCTTGGCCATGCCCACCCACACCTGGTTCTGCTCGGCGTTGCGGAACACGCTGAAGAGCGCGTAGGCCACCAGCAGGAAGAGCGCGAGGATGGCGAGCTGCGCGTAAGGGAAGTAGCGCAGCTGCTTGATCACCAGGCTCTCCTCGTAGAAGATGAAGTTGCGGCCCTTGCCCGGCAGGTCGATGGCGATGGGCGGGTTCACCTGCGCCATGGCAATTGTGCGCGTGAGCAGCGCAGTCGTATCGGCGAGCAGTTCCTCTTCGATGTTGGCGGACTCCAGGATGCGTGTGCGTGTGCTGTCGGTATAGATCAAGGGCACACTGGCGGTGCTCATCACGGTCTCGGAGATGAAGCTGCGTATGATGCCGTCCATCACCTCCTGCAGCTCCGTGAACACCTTGCTGTCGCTGTAGTAGAGGTATTGCTTCTGGTTGCCATGCACGGCGATCTCGATCGCGGGATGGAGGGCGGCCATGCTGTCCACCTCGGCACGCAGCCGATCCGGGTGGTTCACCAGGGCGCTGTCGAGGTTGCGGTGGAACTTCACCTCGCGCTTGGCATCCACGATCACCACGGGCACGGTGGTATTGTCCTGCACTACGCGCAGGTAAAAGGAGAAGTCGGTGTCGTCCGCGCGACCCAGGCGCTGCATGGCATCGGCGAAGAGCTGCACCTTCTTGCGCTCCTCCTCGCGAAGACGCTCAAAGAGCCGCTCGGTGTAATTCACCAGCTCGGCGCGGTTCTGCACGGCCTCGGCCCAGAGCTTCACCTTGCGGCGCTCCTCGGCGCGGATGTCATCGACGATGCGGCTGCTGTACCACAGCGAGGCGCCCACCAGCAGCATGGCCACGGCGGCCAGCACCAGCTTCCAGCGTTGCTTGCGTGAGTAGAGATCCACGGGGTGAAGGTCGGCAAAGGTCGTGGGCTACTCCTCCACCGTCACCTTTCCGCCATCGTCCCTTTCCTTCTTGTCGTCCTTGAAGAGGCGGTCGATGCCCCGGCGCGGCTTCTCCTGCACCAACGGGGGCGCGGCAGCGGCCGCCGGGGCCCGCTCTTCCCCGAAGAAGTTATCCACCAGCGCGGCAATCCGGTATTTCATGCTTATAACTTTTGCCTCCAAATCCTACTACCATGAGAACCCCAGAACCCCAGAACCCCAGAACCGCTTGGGCGCGTAGGCGCCTGATTCCGCTCATGGCCGCTACAGCACTCAGCGCGGCATTCCTCGGCGCCTGCAAGAAGGAGGTTGAGCCAACGGCTCCCTCGCCCGCACAACACGACGTGGGCGCCCGCATCAAGGCATTTATCCAGAACGCCACAGAGGCTCGGCAGGGCACTCCCAAAGACGGGGAGACCTTCAGCGTTGCCGATGCGGTATGGGACATTGAGGCTGGCTTGAATTACGCCGCCGGTGATTACAGCAAGGCGTGCAACGAGCTGACCGTGGGAAGCCTGACCGTGCCTTTACCAGTGGCCAACGGGCAAAGCACCGCAGCAAGCGTTTACGCTGCATTCAACGCAGCCTTGGATGCGCTAGCGCCGCTCACCACCGAAGAGCAGCATGTGCTGGTCGTTGATGTGGTGGAGCCGGAGGCCGGAGCGAACGAGCTGCTCGTGAACTACCAGATCGGGAGCGGATACG
>DAORNP010000141.1:7557-9573 GCA_035441065.1 Flavobacteriales bacterium
AAGGTCAACAACCCGCCCAACACAACCTACACGGTCTCGCACTGGTGGGGCAATCCGTTGGGCAGTAGTAATCCGTGCGACTGCAACGGCAACCTTGACCCGAACAGGCGCTGCGCCAACAATGAGATTGAATGGCGCATGAATGCAGCCAACCTCTATGCTCTGCAACCCGGGGAATTCCTGACCGATGTGGAAACCTGGACGGTCAGGGACCAGACCACGAACACGGCCCAGAAGAAGTACTCCTACCTGGACCCTGTGATGGCCGGTCCTGCACCTCTGGGCGATGGCCACCGCGATACAAAGACCTTCTACGCCCGCAGCAACAGCACGCCCACGGAACCCAATTGCCTGCCGACCACTTCCATGCAGTTCTGGACCGGCAATGCCACCACTGGGACTTGGAGTGCCGTGATGGCCATCCGGAACCTGCACTGCCCAACGAAGAGATTCTTGTCGAGTAGTTCGGAGGCGCATGGTTGGTACACCGGCTCTGGCAGCACATACGCAACGCATCGTCTCCACCGCTGGTGGTTCACCTACGGCATCATTCAAGCTGGTTCTGGCAGCTAGGCCATGCGTGCGCTTGGCTTTGCTCTGCTTTACTGCAGCGCATCAACAACCCTGAGCCAATGGCAGCTGGTTGCATCCGGTGACCAGCTGCCATCGGCGGTCTTCGATGGCTGTGCCTTGGACAATGGCGATTTGGCCATTGCAACGAACACCTATTCCCCGCCCGCTTGGCTGAACCGTGCTTTTGTAGTACACATTTCTACCGACGGGGCCATTGACGATTCTGTGGCCCTTGATTTGCCCGACGAACTCACCAAAGCTCTTCACATCTATAGACGCAGCAATGACAACGGATTCTATGTCACTGGCTACTTCTCGGATTCTACAGCAGTGAACTACGAGAACCAGTGCTTCGTGGGGGAAGTGGCCGACGGGAATATCGAGTACTTCAGGTACGGCGGTCGGTGGCATGGTGGGTTCGACGGCCTAGGCTTCGTGGATGCCGATGGGTCGCTCGTCTATGGCTATTACCATTTCCAAGATTTCTGGGCCCTGGAGTTCACATTCAGGGCCGTGCGCCATTGCCCAGGCATAGGTGCCTGCGATTCGGTGCTGCTGAATGAACAAGTCGGCACCGGGCGGGTGCATGTCATGGTGCCGCTGGCCAACGGCTCTATCGCGGCCTTCTTCCCGCCTGCCAATCTGAGCTGCTCCCCATCGAATGACGCCATGGTGATCCTGAGCCCCGATCTTGACACGGTGGATTGCTCTCCAGTCCCCGTGATTGAACCGGGTGCCTTCAATACCAATGCGACCTTCGAGGACAATCTCTCTGCTCTCGTCCTCGCGTCCGGGAACCTGCTGGTGTGCGGAACCTACAACCGATTGATGCAGCCTGACCCCTGGAATCCAGTGGCAGTGCAGCGGCTCACCCCCGAAGGCGAGTTGCTGGCCATACGGAGGTTCTACAATGCCGTCAACCCCGCCATCACCATGCGACCGGGCATCATGCGTGGCATGAGCCCACTCAATGAGAGCACCTTCGCATTCGCCTACGCCGATTACGCTTGGCAGAGCGGACCTTGGCCGTACACAACCGAGACCAGCAACATCCATGTGCTGAAGATGGACACCGCGCTGAACATCCTGGGCGAGTATGTCTTCAACGGAGATGCCATCAGCCGCTTCCATTTCCTCAGCAGCGTGGTGGCCAGCCCCGATGGCGCCGTGTATGTGATGGGCAGTGTGTACGACCACGATGCCGACGACCCCATGCCCAAGTCGTGGGTGGCGCGCATCGGCCCTGAGCAATTCGTCTCCGTGCCGGAGGCCACGCAGGCCGGGTTCGTCGTGTTCCCGAACCCGGGCGCCGAGGGCTTCCACCTGCGCATGGACAATCCGATCGCTGGGTCGAGCCTGCGCCTGCACGACGCGCAAGGGCGGCTGCTGCGCGAGCAGTTGATCACCGGTGCGCAGACTTGGGTGCATGCCGATGGCCTGCCC
>DAORNP010000142.1:0-2454 GCA_035441065.1 Flavobacteriales bacterium
TTCCACACCACGCCGCCCTGGTGCTTCCAGCCCTTGGGCAGCAATATGCTGAAGGCTTCGGCGGGCTGCTCGAATCCTTGGGTGTCCATGAATCGAACGCGCTCCAGCACCATGTAATCCTTGCCTTCCGTGAAATTGGATTGCTGCTCGCTTCCGCCGCCATCCGGAGTACCGTTGCCGTTCCTCAGCTCCGAATCCGGGCTGCTCGTGCAGGCGATCATGGCAATAGCGGCAAGTGGAAAGGTGACCTTGGCGATGGTCATGGGGTGGCTTTCCTCTACATCGGAGAAGTGAGGCCGATGTGAACAACGGAGCTACTTGCGCCGCACAGCGTGCTTCAGCAGGAAGGCCTCCGGATCGAGCACGTCGATCGCCGCGAACTTCCAATCCCGCTTGTCATAGGTGATGATGCACGAGCAGCCCGCATTCACCGCTGAGAAGTACTGGAAGCCATCCTCGATATCCGTGATGCGCGCGTCAGCCATGGTGCGCTCTACGGCGTTTGACCCCATGGTGGTGATCGCGAGCTTCTCAGCGAGCAAGGCGATCTTCTTCCGCGCCAGTCTCTTCCCACTCTTCTTTTCGGCGAAGAAGGCCCCTATGGCCAGGCATAACGGTGATGTGTACACCTCGAAGCGCTTATCGTCGGCCAAGCTCAGCACACGGGCGCAGGCACCGAAACGCGGGTACTCATTGCAGAGCACCGTTACCAGGATGTTGGCGTCGAGGAAAATGCGCTTGGGGGGCATGGAAGGATACAAAGTCACGCGGAGGCGCGGGGTACACGGAGGAATGCAAAGCCCGAGCAGAATATCGAGAGAGCAACTCCGCGCACTCCGCGCCTCCGCGTGAGACCTCTTCTCATCTCCTCCTCCTGCTTGTCAGGTAATCCTTCTTCACATTCCGATCCGCCGCGTTCTTGCGCAAATAGGTCACTTCGCCCTCGGCCACCTGATGGATCCAATCGCTCACGGGCAGTTCATCCAGGCTGCGGTAGCGCTTGTCGGTCACCTTGCTCAGCATGAACTCGATGAGCCGCGACAGGCTGATGTTGTTCGCCTCGGCGAAGGCCTTGGCCCTTTCGGCCACGCCCGCATCGAAACTGAGGGTGAGCTTCGTGTCCATGACGCACGATGTTTATACGGCAAATGTAATCGATCAATACGTATGAACGTGAAACGGCGAGAGCGCGAGAGGTGGAAACCTCGTCATACGCTCTCACCCTTTCACGGTCTCTCCTACCTCCTCATGACCGACCTGTTGCTCTGCGATCAGCGGCGCATCCCCTGCATCGCCTGCATCTGCTTCATCATGTTCTGCATCTTGCTCTTGTCGCCCATCATGCGCATCATCTTGCGCATGTCCTCGAACTGCTTCATCAGCTTGTTCACCTCCTCGATGCCGCGGCCGCTGCCCTTGGCCAGGCGCGCGCGGCGGCTGCCGTTGATCACCGCCGGGTTCTTGCGCTCTTCGGGCGTCATGCTCTGAATGATGGCCTCGATGCCCTTGAAGGCATCGTCGGGGATGTCGATGTTCTTCATCGCCTTGCCCACGCCGGGGATCATGCCCATGAGGTCCTTCATGTTCCCCATCTTCTTGATCTGCCCGATCTGCTCCAGGAAATCGTCGAAGCCGAACTGGTCCTTCGCGATCTTCTTGTTCAGCTCGCGCGCGGCCTTCTCATCGAACTGTTCCTGCGCGCGTTCCACCAGCGAGACCACATCGCCCATGCCGAGGATGCGGCCCGCCATGCGGTCGGGGTGGAACTCGTCCAGCGCCTCCATCTTCTCGCCGGTGCCGATGAACTTGATCGGCTTGTCCACCACGCTGCGGATCGATAGCGCCGCACCACCGCGGGCATCGCCATCGAGCTTCGTGAGCACCACGCCGTCGATGTTCAGCCGCTCGTTGAAGGCCTTGGCCGTGTTCACCGCGTCCTGACCGGTCATGGCGTCCACGACGAAGAGCGTCTCCTGCGGATTGATTGCCTTCTTCACGTTGGCGATCTCCTGCATCATCTGCTCATCGATAGCCAGGCGGCCGGCGGTATCGACGATCACGGCCGTGAAGCCGTGCTGCTTCGCATGCGCGATCGCGTTCTGCGCGATGCTCACCGGGTTCTTGTTCTCGCGCTCACTGAACACCGGGATGTCGAGCTGCTTGCCCAGTGTCTCCAGCTGGTCGATGGCCGCAGGACGGTACACATCGCAGGCCACGAGCAAGGGGCGCTTGCCCTTCTTGCGGATGTAGTTGGCCAGCTTGCCGCTGAAGGTGGTCTTACCCGAGCCCTGGAGACCGCTCATGAGCACCACCGTGGGGTTGCCGCTCATGTTCATGCCCGCGCTCTGCCCGCCCATGAGTTCGGCCAGCTCGTCGTGCGTGATCTTGGTGAGCAACTGCCCCGGGCTGATGCTGGTGAGCACGTTCTGCCCGAGCGCCTTGGCTTTCACCCGA
>DAORNP010000142.1:2484-6515 GCA_035441065.1 Flavobacteriales bacterium
GGCGGTCTTGTAGTTCACGTCGGCATCCAGCAGGGCCTTGCGGATCTCCTTTGTGGTTTCCGCCACATTGATCTCCGTGATCTGCCCCTGGCCCTTGAGGACCTTGAAGGCGCGCTCCAGCTTGTCGTTGAGGTTCTCGAACATGTCGTTCCTGAAAGGACGGCGAAGGTAGATGCTCGGGAATGTCCGCAAGCGTGGCGCACAGCCTTGGATGCTGGGCGCTTCGGCATTTATGGTTCACCGCTCCGTTGTGTTCTGGCTCCGTTAGGCGTTGATTGGCATTCTACATTCACCGTGAACCCAGCCACGAACCATGTCCACCTATTTCAAGCTGCACTACCACATCGTGTTCGGCACGAAGTACCGTGTTGCCTGCCTGGACAAGTCGTGGCAGCCGCAGTTGTGGGAATACATGGGCGGAACGGTCCGTGGCCTGGGTGGTGTGCCCCACTGTGTCGGCGGTTGGAACGACCATGCGCATTTGCTCATCGACCTGAAGCCGACGCACCAGATTCCCGATGTGGTGAGGGAAATGAAGAAGGCATCAACGGAATGGATTCGCGAACATCACGGGTTGAAGACCTTTCAATGGCAGGAAGGGTATGGCGTGTTCACGGTCGGATGGAGGGAACGCGATGCGATCAAGGCGTACATCGCCGGGCAGGAGGATCATCACCGCACAAAGGCGTTCCGCGAAGAGTTGATCGATCTGCTGAACGATGCGGGCGTGGAATTCGATCCGAAATACCTGCCGTGAGGAACACCGGCTGCGACCCCTTCGGGGTCGTGCGGCATTGTGCCGTTTCGAGCTACATGCTGTGACCCCTTCGGGGTCATGAATGCCGAACCGCGATGGCACGGTCCGTGCGACCACTTAGGGGGCGCAGCATTGCATTTCACCAACCACGGATGGCATTCGACCCCGAAGGAGTCGTAGCATGTTGAATTGTCCATCTGAATTGTATCCCGACCCCGAAGGGGTCGCAGCATGTAGCATGCATCAGCATGCGCGTATTCGACCCCGAAGGGGTCGCAGCATTGCATGCGACCAGCATGCGCGTATTCGACGCCGAAGGGGTCGCAGCATGTTGAATGATCCATCCGGATCCAATCCGACCCCGAAGGGGTCGCAGCCGGTGTTCACCTTACCTATTTGATCAACCGGCATCCGCCCAACGGCGGACAGGCGAAGACATTTGAGCAGGAAGGCGGCTTAGTGAGCGCTTGCACAGGGTGCGCTCGGAGGCGCGGGTTAGGGATGGGGGGAAGTAGTGCGCTGATCAGCGAAGGTCAGATCAACCGCCTTGGTCATTCTGGTCCCAAGTCTTTCCGTTGAGCAACGCAGCAATCTCTGATGGCGGTGGTAGCGTCTTATGGAATTTCTCGGGCAGGTAGTCCCGCAAGTCAAAGAACTTCGTTCGCATGATCGGCCTCGGTGTGGCCTTCTCGAAGACAGTATCGAAGAACTCATCAACGAGAAAGAACCGGTGCCCCTCCTTGATCTTGTAGCCGGGATCGGTCTCTGCCTCGATCATCACCTTCCGGATCCGTTCAAGCTCATCATCCGTTGCACTTCCGCCGAAATCGACACTCAGGACCTGCAACTCATCGTTCACCAGATCGGCACAAACGACACGAACGATCTTGCCAATGCTCCGAACCGCTTTCTGCTTGTATAACCCCAAATAGGCGTGCTCGCTATACCCTCGACTGCTCAAGTCGTAGTAGAGGCCGTAGCGATTGTTCTGCTCAATCGTCCAACCGGCGGTGATGGCTCTCATCCAGAACTGCCAGACCGGGAGGATGCCTTCATCAGAGCAGAATTTGCGGTAGTCAGCCAGCATGTCCTGCATTTCGTAGTCCCGCTCGCTAAGCGCGTTCGCAATAGCGGCGAGCAAGTCTTCGAATGTCTTGGAGAGCACTGTGACCCCATTCTCACTTGCTGCCTTCTTGGTCAACTTGTCCACTTCGGACTGGTCAAGACTACTTGGGCTCAACAGGAGCAGCACCTTCGTCTTTTCGTCTCGGAACGCCTTGATGTGCCGATCGAGTTGGGCCGCTCCAAATCCCTTGGAGAGTTTCGTTTCGATCAAGAGCCGAAAGCTGTCCTGAGCCAATGCCCCATCTGGAATACCGTGCTCACCAACTTGAACTTGCTGGTTCATCGACACACCGACACTCAGGGTGGTTTGCGTGTCATCGAACAACGCGGCCAGTGTATCCTGAAGCAATCGTGGGCGATACTGATACAGCCGTTGCAGCAGAAGCAGAGTGTTGTTCGTGATGACGTTCTCCGGCTGGCTGTACCGCTGGAAATAATGTATTTCAGACATGCAATCGAGAAGGTATTAGACGGCCTTGATCTGAACGCGTTGACTGTTCTTGCACCTGGAACAAGAGAACGACGTAACAAGTGTGCTTCCAATAGATGGTGCACCACACGAGATCGTCGAGGAACTCAGGTTCCCGCACTTCTCACACTTCTGCTTGTACGTGATGCGACTTCCTTCCTGCTTCAGAATGACCGCTCCTGAAAGTGCCACTGCTTGTGCCATTATTCTGGATTAGGACGACAAAGTACAGGCCCTGGGGCGGATCTGCATTTCGCGTTAGAGACAGCAGCGGGTAGCCCACAGCCGACCGAGGAACGAGGGTGGCGAGGACTACAAGCGAATGGCCCGACGGCGCTGCTCCCGAGCGGAGGCTTTGCGTAGCGAAGGGATGAGCGCCGGAACGCCCAACCCTTCGACAAGCTCAGGGTTCTCTAAACCACCACCCCCTCCATCACCCTCCTCACCGCCCCTTCCACCTTGTCCAGGTAGGCATCCAGTTCCGCTTCGGTCCAGGTGACGCGGATGTTGAAGCTGATGAGGCGGCTGAGCACGGCATCGCTCTTCGGGAAGGTCATGGTCTTGAGGTCCTGCGGCAGGCCGAGCTCGTGCGCGACCATGCGGAAGGGCATGCTGAGTTCCTTCACCTGGTGCCACTGCTTGATGTAGTGGTACATGTTGTCGTACCAGTAGCCGCCGCCCACGCCAGCTTCGCCCATGGCCTTGTGCGCCGCGCGTGCAGTGGCTTCGCTGGGGAAGAGCAGGTGGAAGAAGGTGGCGCTGTCGCCGGCATCGTCGCATTGCTTGCGGAAGGACAGGCCGGGGATCTTCGAGAGGCGCGCGTGGATGATGGCCTTGTGCTTGCGCTGCTGGTTGATGATGTAAGGCAGCTTGCGCGCCTGTGCCAGACCGATGGCCGCGTTGATCTCGCCGATGCGGTAGTTGGTGCCCATGATCGGATGGGGCTCCATGCCGCGGTTGTCGCCCTCGTGGCTGTGGCCGTGATCGCTGAGGTACTCCGCGGTCTTGATCAGCTGCTCATCGTTGGTGATGATGACGCCGCCTTCGCCGCAGGTGTTGATCTTGAAGAAGTCGAAGCTGAAGCTGCCCATCTTGCCGAAGAGGCCGAGGTGTTTGCCTTTGTAGGTGGCGCCGAGCGCTTGGGCGGTGTCCTCGATGAGCATGATGTCGTGCTGGTTGCACACGGCCATGATGCCGTCGAGATCGGCCGAAGCACCGCACATGTGGACAAGCAGAACGGCCTTTGTCTTCGGAGTGATGGCTGCGCGAATTCCTTCGGCGCTCAGGCACAAGGTCTCATCGATCTCCGCGAAGACGGGAATGGCTCCCGCGAAGAGCACGGCTTCGATCGTAGCCACGAAGGTGAAGGGCGGCACGATGACGTGATCGCCATAACCCACACCACACGCTGCGAGCATGCTGCTCACGGCCGTGCTGCCGCTGCTCACCGCCAGCGCATGCTTCGCTCCCGTGAATTTCGCGATCTCCGCCTCGAAGTCCTTCGCTTTCCAGTGACCCTTGCGCTGGGCATCGTGGTTGTAACGGAAGAGCACGCCCGTGTTGAGGACGTCCATCACTTCCTTCTTCTCCTCTTCTCCGAAAAGTTCCGTGCCGGGCATGGTGTGCGTGTTGAGGCGCAAAAATAGCCGTGTGTCAGCCTGAGTGCTTTACTTCGACTAT
>DAORNP010000142.1:6561-7115 GCA_035441065.1 Flavobacteriales bacterium
CATGCGCTACCTGACCCTGCTCCTCGCTGCCCTTCTCATCAATGCGTGCGCGCAGGCCCAAGGCTGTAGCGATGCCGGTGTCTGCACCGCAGGACCCTTGGGGCAGGTCGCTGCGCAAGGCGATAGCACCACGAAGGCGTTGCGCCATTTCGCTCGGCTCCAGTTCAGCTATGCCGTGGGCGAGCAGGGCGTTGCTATCTCGCAAGCGGTGCCAGAGATCAGCCTTGGCATCACCGAACGCTGGAGCGTGCAAGCACGAATCCCCTTCATGCTCATCAGCGGCAACCTCGGCCAGAACGAGGGTGTCGGCGACCCGGTAATCACGTCCTCTTATGCGATCATGAATCGCGACAGCTTACGACTTGAATCCCTAATCGGCGTGAAGCTGCCTGCCAATGCCGCCGATGCGCGTGATGCAGGCGATCGTCCACTGCCTATGCCCTACCAAACAAGCTTGGGCACCACTGACCTGCTGGCGGGGATCAGCTTCCGCAGCAAACGCCTCACCATCGCATTGGCCTATCAGCATGTGCTGAACGATGGCAACGAGAACG
>DAORNP010000142.1:7131-8610 GCA_035441065.1 Flavobacteriales bacterium
TGTCAGATGGAGCGGCGTCGATGCTGGCTTCAAGTACTTCGAGAGCTGGCAGTTGCGTCGCGCCGATGATGCGGTAGCGCGATTGCAATACGCACTTGGACCGGGCAAATGGGTGATTCAACCCGGCCTGCTCGCCATTGTGCACATAGGCGAGGATGAGCACCTGACCTATCCCGACATGTTCAACGGAAACGTTGCGCCCTTCCCTGTGCGTGAGCGCATGGCTGGCTCCGATGGCCTCACGCTCAATATCACCGCTGATGCGCGTTACCGATTGAATGATGCTTGGGTGATGGAAGCATCTTTCGGTTCGCCGGTGATCGTGCGCGAGGTGCGCCCCGATGGGTTGACTCGCTCCATGGTGTTGAACCTGGGTGCGCGGTTCAGCTTTTAATCACTCCTTCACCGTAATGCGCACCAGCACATCCTCCTTGCCCTTCTTATAGGCCTCCATGAGGATCTCGCCGCTGCCGGTGCGCGTGAGGCGCTCCATGCTGAGCTGGTAAAGCTTCACGCCCTTCACCTCGTCGGGGTTGAGCACGGCGTGGCGCTCCATGCGTCCCGTCGCCTCATCGAAGGCATCGGCCACCACCAGCACATCGCCCTTCATGCTGGGCGGCTCATCGCTGCGGATGTCGAGGTCCTTGCTCTTGCTGAAGTGCAGGAAATGGTGCTTGCCGGCGCCGTTCATGTACTTGTAGCTGGCACCGATGGGCACCCGGGAGCTGGCGCGCTTGGGGATCCGGCTCATCCACTTCAGCTTGTTGCCGGGATCGATGCTGGCCACGATCAGATCATCGGCATGCCACACCGTGTAGCAGCGGGTGCCGTTCTGGGTGGTCACGCATTCAACCGTGGTGTAGCGCTTCTCCCCCACCACGAGCAGGCTCCCGTCCTTGCTCACGTACACGCGGCTGAGGTCCATGCCCCAGAGGCCGAGGTCCTCGCCCTTGTCCTCCTGCTTTTCGTTGCGCTTCACTTCGCGCTTACGGGTGTACATGTTGATCAGCTCCTTGGGGATCTCGTGGAAGCCCACGCTCGCCAATTCGTCGCTGGAATCGAACGCGCCCACGAAGACGCCATCGGCACCGTCCTGCTCCCAGCTCTTCTTGTAGAAGCCGGTGGCGCGCAGATCGCCCTTGGCATCCTCGAAGAAGCTCAGTGACATGAGCTTCTGACCGGCGAGGGCAAGCGGAGAGGTCTCCCAGGCAGCACCCTTTCCGGTGCAGCGCAGGAATTCATATTGGAAGTCCTGATCCTTACGCTCCTTCACCTTCTCGGCCGTGCCCTTGTACACGCTGGCGATGATGCAGATGTCGCCCTTGGCGTCGATGGTGTAATCCTTCATCGTCATCTTGTCCGTGCCGTAAGGCAGGGTGAGGTCGGCGCTCCAGTTGATGGTGAGGTCGGGATTGAGCACGGCCACGGAGAGTTCCTTCACCTTGCGACGGGGGTCGATGCCCGCCTTGGCGATGATCT
>DAORNP010000142.1:8620-9566 GCA_035441065.1 Flavobacteriales bacterium
GTCCTTGCGCTCCTTCTTGTCCTTGCGGCGCTCGTACTGCACCACCAGGCTCTGCTCATCGGCACTGAGGATGAAGTCGAACTTGTCGGTGACGGCGAAGCGGTAGAAGCCCGATGCGGTGAGCGTGCCGCTGACCTTGCCTTTGATGGAGAGAACTTTCTTCCCCTTGCCCATGAACTTGCCCGCCTTGTAGTCGATCTCCCGGGCATAGAGCTGCTCGGTCTCCTTGTCCTTGTCCCAGAGCGAGTAGAAGAAGTACATGCGGTCGCCGATCATGGCCACGTGCTCGAACATGATGTCCTTGTCGAAGTCCTCATACTGCTGCATCGCGGTCTGCGTGAGACCATCGCTGCCGAGCTTCTGCACGAACCAGCGTTTGCCATCGACCTTGATGCAGAGCACGCCATCCTCTACCTCGTAATAACGCTTCACGCCATCGATCACCGGATAGGGTTTGCCCAGTTCCACGGTGTAGTTGTCGGAGATGGTGTAATCCTGTGCAGCGCTGCTGATCGCAGCGGAACAGGCCAAGGCCATGAGTGCAAGAGGGAGGAAACGCATAGGCAGGGTTGTTTGGGGCGGCGAAACTAGGGTATCGGGTCATGCCCCGGACTTGCTATGAAGCACGGGCGTCGGTTCCTTTACCGAATGAAGAAGCGCCCCCCGAGCGGCCTTGGCGGCCTGGTGTACAGCACGAATAAGAACCTGAGCACTTCCCGCGAACCGGCCACGCTGCCAGCCCAGCAGCAGGATCTTCGCATCCATTTGGACCGGTTGAAAGGCAACAAGGAGGTGACGCGCATCGTGGGCTTCATCGGCAAGGAGGCGGACCTGGATGACCTCGGCCGAAGCCTGAAAAGCAAGTGCGGCGTGGGCGGCAATACCAAGGATGGCGTGATCCTGTTGCAAGGCGATCACCGCGACAAGGTGCTGGCGATGATCGACG
>DAORNP010000143.1:0-6909 GCA_035441065.1 Flavobacteriales bacterium
GGCAGCCTTCTTCACCGGGGCCGGCTTCTTCTTCGGAGGCGGAGGAGGAGCGTCGTCGTCGTCAGAGGAAGAGATGCCCATGATGTCGTTCTTGATGGAGCACACGTACTCATCGTACTCCTCACTGCCGAACACGTAGCGCAGCTTCAGGCTGTCACCAGCCGGGATCAGTTCGATCGTGAGGATGGCCGCATCCCATTGGGGCGCCGGTGGGTTGAGCAGTTGCATCAGGTCCACATCCATGAGCCCGCTCGTCTGCCCGCCCATGGTGGTGCCTTGTGACAGGTTGGGCGGCTCCACCAACATCACCACGCCCGTGGCCATCACCAGTCCAGCGTTCATGCCGATGCTGCCGATGGTATCGTTGAAGGTGCCGATGCCATAAGGGAAGTACTGATAGCCCGCACCGAGCACCGTGACGCCCGGGCCGGCGAGATGGTCGTTGACCAGAGCCGTGTAGTCCGGGTTCGCGGGCAGCAGGGTGGCGTGCGTCTGAGCCCGTGCCGAAAAGCCGCTGAGGAGCAGGACGAGGAGCAGTGTGCTGCGCATGGAGGCAATGTACTGGAACAGCCCGGATCTAGCGCAACTGCGCCTGCATCCCGGTTGATCCGCGATCCGCATGCGCCCACGCGGCCTCGACCCGCTTTGATACAGCAGATGCCTCCTGTTGCTTGCCTTGCGCAACCAGTGCATCGTGCAGCCCTTCCAGCGCGAAGCCGTTCTCCGGCCAGAAGATGAGGTCCTGCGCGAAGACTGCTTCGGCCTCTTTCGCCCGACCAGCCTTCAGCAGCATCGCGCCCAGATCGTGCCGCACCGGGAAGCTCCAGTCCGGCGGCTCTTGGTATTGCAGCCCGTCCTCTGCGGCCACGGCTTTCTCCAACTCGGCGATGCCGCCCGCGAGATCACCTTCCGCAGCGAGGATCTCACCGGTGAGCAGATGCTCCGCAATGGCCAGCACGTCCACCACGGGGTTGATGCCCCAGATGGTGAGCTGGTTCACCGTGCTGTCCGCGATGCCGGCGCGCAAGGCCGCGAGTTCCGTCCGTGCGCCCTTCGCATCGCCGGTGCGCACCAGCCGCATGCCTTGCGCGTAATGCCACATGGTCTGGGCGTAAGTGAGGCCTCTATCGGGCAGGGCCTCGCTCTGCAATTCCTTCCATTGGTTCTGCTTGATGGCCACCTGCAACGGATAGGCGTGGTAGTGCTGCAGCGTGGCGAAGTCCGGGATGTGCATCAGGTCTTCGGCCAGGTGATCGCGCAGGTCGAGCGCGCTCTTCCACGCCTGTTTGCGCTCGCCGCTCATCACGGCGCATGCGCTGAGGAAATGGATGTTGTGCGGGAAGTAGGCGATGGGGTACACGCCTTGCGCGTGGCAACTCGCGGTGTAGCCGCTGTCTAAGCTCACCGACCGGCGATTGGCCAACACGCCCTCGTGGTAGCGGCCGGTGCGGATGTAGATGTGCGAGGGCATGTGAACGAGGTGGCCGCTCATGGGCACGGCATCGGTTAGGAAGGCCGCACTGGGCAGCGCCCGCTCCGGCGTGCGCGAGGCTTCCACGGCGTGGATGTAGAGGTGGTGCGCGCCGGGATGCTTCGGGAAGCGTTTCATGCCGCGTTCGAGCGTGGCGATGATCTCCGGCGTCCACGGCTTCTCGCGGCCATCCTTCTCCCACAGGTCCCAAGGGTGCTCGTCCATGAGCGCCTCGGCGAAGAGCGTGGCGATGTCCGGGTCATCCGGATAGCGCGCGGCCACCTTCCGCATGGCTACGGTGTATGCCTTGTCGAGTGGGCTCCTGTCCTTCACCGGCTCGGCGGTGTAGCGCGCGGCCATGGCGGTGATGAGGTCACGCTCCTTCGGCGTGCAGCGCTCGGCAAGTGAGAGTGCGCGGGTGATGGCCGCATGCGCGCGCTCGTAGTTGTCCGGCTCCATGCCCGCGTTGTAGTTGGGGCCGAGCACGTAGGCGAAGCCCCACCATGCCATGGCGCAGGTGCTGTCGAGCCGGGTGGCCTGCCAGAAGCTGCGCGCCGCTTCGGCGTGATTGAAGCCGTAGGCGAGCAGCAAGCCTTGATCGAAGTAGCGCTGGATGCTGTCGCGTCGCGTGGATGCCAACGAACCATCGATGCTGATGGGAACGTTCAGCTGATCAAGGCCCGCGAAGAGCACTTGGGATCTGTCGCTCGCATACCAATCACGGTCGTGCATGAGCGTGGGACCGCATCCCTTCACGGATAAGGGAACCACTGCTGTGGAGGGAGATCTGTTATCGCCGCAGGCGCCGAGCAGCAAGGCACTTGCGAGGAGAGGCAGAATCAGGATCCGCATGGCGCTGGGTTTTGGGAGCATGAAGCTAAGATTCCAATCGCACCCGTGCATCAGCACCTTTGGTGCCCGGTACACCTGCACCGCGCTACCTTCCGCACATGCCTGCTCCGGTCCTCATCACCAAATCCTCGGGTGAACTCGTGCCCTACGAGGCCGAGAAGCTGCGACATTCCTTGGAGCGCTCGGGGGCGACGCCAGAATTGAGCGCACGGATCGCCGAGGCATTGCTGCCCAAGGTGGCCCAGGGCATGAGCACGCACAAACTCTACCGGCTTGCATTCGCGCTTCTGCGCAAGAGGAGCAAGCCAGTGGCCGCACGCTACCGGCTGAAGCAGGCCATCCTCGACCTCGGTCCGTCGGGCTTCCCCTTCGAGCGCTTCGTCGGGCGCATCCTCGCGCACGATGGCTACACCGTGCAAGTGGGCGTGATGGTGGAAGGCCGCTGTGTGACGCACGAGGTGGACGTGTTGGCCGATAAGGGCGCGCAGCATTTCCTGGTGGAATGCAAGTACCACAACACGCCGGGCCGCGTGTGCGACGTGAAGGTGCCGCTCTACATCAAGGCGCGCTTCGACGATATCGTAGCCCACTGGCAGAAGCAGCCGGGCAACGGGCATCGCTTCACGCACGGCTGGGTGGTCACCAACACGCGCTTCACCAGCGAGGCGCTGCGCTACGGCGAATGCGCCGGCCTGCGCATGCTGGGCTGGGACCATCCGGCGAAGGGCAGCCTGAAGCACCGCATCGACCGCAGCGGGCTCTACCCGCTCACCTGCTTGAGCAGCCTTACCAGCGCCGAGAAGGATCGATTGCTGACCGCAGGGCTGGTGCTGGTGCGTGATGTGATCGAGCATCCCGACGCCATGTCCGCTGCTCAGGTCCGCGCGCAACGCATGCCTGCCGTGATCCAGGAAGCCAGCGCGCTCATGGGTGGATGAGCCCGCATTGCACAGGGTTGGCTGGCGCGTTGATCCTATTCAGGGTCGATTGCCAGCCCGTAGGCGGACTGCGACCAACAAGCCATCATCTGCCCTCCTTCATCCAACGAAGGGCATCGAGTACAGCTTGGTGCAGGATCGTGCCGTGAGAGTGGCGCGGCATCACTTCAAGTCGGACCTTGATCGCAGGGTTCCGCCGGAGCAGGCTCGCGAGCTGCTTGGCACCGCCCACCATCTCCTTCCCCTCCTTGCCCACACCGACCCACACCTGTCGTGGCGATGAAGCCGTATCACGCAGGAATACAGGCTCGCGCTTCAGCACCGAACCATGATCCCACCAAAGGCTAGGACTAACAACGACGTACCGTTCAAAGAGCGACGGACGCTCCACGATGACCTCCGCTGCGAGCAGGCCACCCAGCGATTGCCCGATTAGCATGCGCTCCTCATTGGTGCGATACGCGGAGTCAATGAACGGGATAAGCTCCTCGCCCAGGAAACGGATGAAAGCCGCTGAGCCGCCCGCGGTCGGGAACTGCGCCTTGTCCTTCGCGATGGAAGTGGGATGCGTGAAGTCGCGCTTACGGTCCGTATTCGCGATTCCCACCATGATGCTCGGCGGCAGCCAATCGACCCAAGGCATGCTCACGAAATCGACGAGGCCGGCGAGGTGGAGGAAGTCCTCATCGATCCCGCCATCAAGGGCGTACACCACCGGGTAACGCGCAGCGCTATCGGGCGAATAGCCCAGCGGTAAGCGGATGTTCAGCACGCGTTCCTCGCCGAGCGCTGCGGAACGCATCACGCGCATCTCCCCCACCACGAGCGGCGTAGGCTGTTGCGCGCGAAGGAGCATCGCCGAGCTGAGGCCAGCAGCCCAGAGCAAACAACGCTTCCACACCGTCACTGCAGGCGCTTCAACTGACTGCCGTACGCCGCCGTCGTGGCCACGGCGAGCAGCGGGCCCATCACCCCCAGCATGCTCCATGGAAGGACGAGGTGCGGGGCGAAGATCCCCACCAGCTGCGCCGCCGCGTAGAGATAGAAGCCGCGCTTGCGCCCCCGCCAGATGCCGATGGCCCCAATGAGCCGGAGCACCGTGCGCGCGAAGAGGATGCCCATCAGGAGCGCGCCGTGCGCATGGAGGATGGGGATGATTGCATCGAGCTGCTCCGTGTCGCCATCGGGCATGAGCGAGCGCGCCTCATCGAACAAGCCGCTGACCTCCTCCAAGGGCATCTGCTGCATGGCGAGCATGCCCAGGATGCCGAGCCCATAGGCCAGTGTGAAGAGCCCCGTGTTGATGAAGGTGAAGATGCCCAATCCGAAGATCAGGCCCGGGCGTTCGGTGGAGCCTTGCTCATCGGGCAGGAAGTGCGATGCCATTGAAGTGGATTTGCCGGGCAAGTTATCCGCCTTGCCCTTGGCCACTTCCTTTGCGCCATGCAATTGCACCGCCTCCACCATGTGGATGAGATGCTCCCGCACCTGGGCCTGATCCAGCAGCTCACTCCCGCCCTCACACTGGAGGCGTATCGCGAATTGCTGACCGCCATGGTGCCGCATCGGTACGCCATGCTCGCTGCATTCGAGGGGGAATCATGCCTGGGGATCAGCGGCTATTGGATAGGCCACAAGCTCTACTGCGGGCGCTACTTGGAGATCGACAACTTCGTGGTGCATGCGGCGCATCGCTCGCGCGGAATCGGCAAGCTGCTCATTGACGAGCTCACCGCCATCGCGCATCAAGAGCGGTGCGCGCACGTCATGCTCGACGCCTACCTGGAGAACACCGATGGCCATCGTTTCTACGAGCGCCATGGCTTCGTGAAGCGCGGCTATCATTTCATCCTGCCCTTGCCATGAGCCGTGGCTTCGTGAAGGAGGACGATCAGGAGGAAGCTCCCTTCATACCGCCGCGTGCACCCTTGCCCGATGGCGTGCTCAACTACGTGACGCCACGCGGATTGCGCCTGCTGCATGGCGAGCGCGACGCCCTGGAGCGATCGATCGGTGAAGCGCTGGGCGACCAAGCCCTTGCCGACTACGATCGCCGCCGCACCGTGGCTGAACTCGAAGGGCGCCTCGCGCTCTTGCAGGAGCGCATCGTTACGGCGCGGGTGGTGGAGCCGGGCGATGATCCTCCTGCAGAGGTGCGTTTCGGATGCGCCGTGCGCTTCCGCTACCTGGAAGGGCCGCAGCAAGGCACCGAGCGAAGCTTCACCATCGTGGGCGTCGATGAAGCCGACGTGAAAGAAGGCCGCATCGCCTTCACTGCGCCGATCGCACGGGCCCTGATGGGCAAGCGCGCGGGTGAGCTGATCGCGCTGCGGCTGGGCGCTGCGCCTCAGAAGCTGGAGCTGATGGCGATCACGCTGCCGAGCCGTTAATCGTGTCCGTTGCCGTGGTCATCGCCCGGAGGATCGTCGCTTCCATGGCCGCCATGGTCGTCGAAGCTGGAGGATGACGAGGAGGATGAGCTACTGGGTGTCGCCATATCGTCGCGGCTGCACGAAGGCAGCAAGGCCACAACCAGAAGGCAGGCCAGTGCGAGGCGAAGGAGCGCGAAACGACCGGTCTTGGAAGCGGGTCTCATGGTGCTTGTGTTCTTGGTTGGCGAACGTAGCCGTGCGCTATGCCGCATCGCCAATCGCTGCCGATGAACCGGGAATGGATCCGGATGAAGCGGGCACCGCTTCCTTTGCAGCATGAGCACCATCGTGATCGAGTTGCGCGGCGAGTACATCGAGCTGAACCAGCTGCTGAAGCTCGCAGGCATCTGCGACAGCGGCGGCCAAGGCAAGCAAATGGTTGCCGATGGCCTCGTGAAGGTGGATGGCCAGGTGGAGCTGCGCAAGACGAACAAGATCCGCGCAGGGCAGGTGGTGGAATGTGAAGGGCAGCGCGTGGAGGTTGTGGGATTACCTACTTAGGTCAGAGCGCTTCAAGCGTGCTCGACAATCAGCGCATCTGACACAACCGCTTTGAGCATTGGCGGATTCAACACTAGCAATGGTTTGATGACAAGCGTGGCCCAATTGAGCTTTGTCCAAAGCCAATTAGCCATGAGGAACATGCACGCACTTCTGATTCTTGCAGCATTGCATCTGGCACATGATGCAAGTAGCCAAGCTGTTGCTTGGACGCGTAACCTGCCGAACGGCGATATCAACTCCCAAAGGCTAGGCTTGGCCATGCTGACCGACGGCCGCGTAATGTGCCAGAGCAAGCTAACAAGCGGCGTGAATTGGTTGAGTGCGATCGATTGGAGCGGAAATCATGTTGGCTCCATGGTGTTCCAGAATGGGGATGTTCTCGAGCAGGTTCAGGATGGCTTCATGCTCGCTGGCAACTACACTGCAGAATTCCCGCTGGGTGGGCAAGTGCTATCCAATTCGTCTGGTTGGTCGAGGTGCTTCCTTGGCCGTTTCAATCATTTAGGCCAGCTACAATGGGCCGCCTACACCGACAATCCTACGGGAACGGGAACTATAGTGCGCGCAATGTCCACGTCACCAGCAGGAAAAACGGCACTGATGCTTCAGGTTGGTACGAATGCCACATGGATGGGAAATCCCATGCCTGCCACAGGAAACGGGTTGAATCTGGTGGTTCTTGATGAGGAAGGTGACCTTATTTGGCAAGAAC